>DUPW01000130.1 GCA_012838125.1 Papillibacter sp. | reverse complement strand
GGACTGCTTCCACAACTTTCTGTTTAAATTCTGCCGTGTATCGTTTGTTCGGCACTCCTTTTGGCATAAAAACACCCCAATCGTTATTCAGTATACCATACTGTCTAACAATTGGGGTGCAGTTCAGTTTGACCCGCACTGTTTCTCTTTTTGCTATCAGTGAAACACTCCGCAAACGTCCAATTTTCACCTCTGAAACTGCCGTAAACATCCCATTTTCACGTCTGAAATTTCTGCAAACGTCTATTTTCACGTCAGAAGCAGCCCCACCACGATGCCCAGCACGCCGCCCACGAACACCTGCGCCGGCGTGTGCCCCACAAACTCCTTAAGCTTCTGCTCCGGCGTGATGGCCCGCCCCAAGGACTCGGCAAAGTCGATAACCTGATTGAGCACCTTCGCCTGCTTGCCCGTCTCAAAGCGCACATTCATGGCGTCATGCATGACGATGAGGGCTAAAATGACGGTGACGCCAAACTCAAAGGAGTCCAGCCCCCGAAGGACGGCGCAGGTGGTGGCAATGGCCGTTACTGTTGCAGAGTGACTGCTGGGCATCCCCCCGCCCCCCACGAGACGCGGCCACTCGATTTTTTTATGGATGACGGCGTGGAGAATGGTTTTCGCCACCTGCGCAATGGCCCACGCCACAATTCCATTTATAATGAACTTGTTTTGGAGTATCTGCTCGAGCCATTTCATGCACCCGCCTCCTTTCGCTCATCTCCTGCCCTTGCGCCTTCCCCTGCGGCGCAAAGGCGTTTTTGTTATGAGGAGCTGATACATTTAAGTTGTAATCGTATTCTATCAAACCGCCTGCCTTTTTGCATCACTATTTTGCGCTGTTTTCCCGCAATCGACGCGAAATTCTCCGCACCTTAAAGGA
This sequence comes from Papillibacter sp., assembly GCA_012838125.1. Lineage (GTDB taxonomy): Bacteria > Bacillota > Clostridia > Oscillospirales > Oscillospiraceae > Sporobacter. Next base: position 18,002 of record DUPW01000130.1, on the reverse strand, counting down.
AATCCGTCTCAGTGCGTGCCGTTTCCCACTCGGGCGAAACCCTTAAAGACAGCCAGATAGCTGCCCAAGGTCAACGCATCCGTTTTCCTGTGCCTGAGCGCGAAATCCCTTTTTACGGACGCGGAGCTGACCGCAACAGGCGCCGCTTCCCGCTCCCGTATGTTAACGCCCGCAAAACCTCAGACCTGAATCGGCGCAGCGCACTGCCCCTTCGCCGTCCCGGCAAAAAGAAAACCCCGGAAAATCCGAGGTTTATACCGGTCAGCCGCGAGCGGCTTCGGGAGGCGGTGCTTCGCGATGGGGCTTTAGCCTGCGGATTGCAGCGCCTAAGATATAGAAGGAGCTGAACAGGAAAATCAGGATTTTCAGATACGGCACCATCATGAGAAGGGTCAACACAACAGCACCGATGGAAGCGGCCAGATACCGGTTCATCCGCGGGAGGATGAGCCGCGCAAGGATAATGCCCGCGAGGATGGGCGCCAGATAAAGAAGGATGCCGTACAAGACAAGCACAATAGCGCTGATGGGAATGGCGATGACGGTAAACATAAACGCAAAGGCCACAACCGGCACCACAATAAAGGCCAACAGCCCATAGAGAAGGTATCGCCCCACGGTGCGCTTAAACTCCTGCGCCCTGTCGCGGAAAAAGTCGCCCCGCAGGAGGGTCAGGATGAGGGCAAAGAGCACCGCCGTCACGAGAGAGACGCAGGACATAATCACAGCCATCCGGCTGATGCCCAGCTTCGGCGGCTCGTCCTTTTTCTGACGCGCCAATATGCGCCGGAATGTGACCTGCGATTCGTCAATGGTAGGCGGCATCTCCGGCTTCACCGTACCCACGACGGTGATTTTCCCTCCCACGGTGACGTCCCCGCCGAAGGTGATGTCGTCACTTCGAATGGTGAGGTTGCCGTAGACGGTGCCGTCTACTGTGACGGACGTGCCGCCGAGGACCACATCCTGCGCCGTGCCGCTGAAGGTGACGTTGGCGCCGACGATGTACACGCCCCCCACCTCTGTGCCGGAGCCGACTGTGACGTCGCCTCCGGCGGCATAGATGTTGCGCACCTTCGCCGCGCGGATGTTCACAACCTGACCTGCAGTGATTATATTCTGAACGCTGCCCTCGTCCGTGATGGCGACGTTGCGGCCGAAGGCGAAAATATCGCCGCTTACCCCTGACTCAAGGGTGACATTCAGGCCGAATGCCACGTAGTCCCCTTCCACAGGGGATGTGGCGAGGACGTCCTGCGCCATGTCGAACTTGTTGCCGGCGCTGTCGATGACCTTCGCGGAGGCTGTGTGCGCCGGCAGGGCGAGTAGGCACACAATCGCGAGTATGATGCCAAGCTTTTTCATGGAATCATCCTTTGCTCCTTGTTTCAACGCATAGTATTTGCCGTTTTTTGCTTATCCATGCAAAAGGCTGCATTTTTTCGCAGGATACCCTCAGCCGCCTGCGTTATGGCATGTCCTCCGGCCACTGACCCTGAATTTCCGGATTTCGATGGTCGAGATGGAACGTGTCGCTGTCGAAATAATTCTTGCCCGCCAGTCCAAACGTGGCGTCAACGGGCACCCACCGATGGTTTTCCGCATCGTACACCTCGTTCCACGCGTGGCTGACCCATCCGCCGGCTCCAACAGCCTCCCCCGTTATGAGCCGGACGGGCACGTGTACGGCGCGGCACATGGCGGCGTAGAGACTTGCGATGTCGAAGCAAATCCCAGACCGCTCCGAAAAGGCGGCCACGGCGCCGGAGTTGAGCTGAAAGGGGTCCTCGTCGAGGGCCACGAGCTTTTCATCGTCGTATGTGATGTTTGCGCAAATCCAGTTGTATATCCGGCGGGCCCGCTCCAGCCGGTCCACACTGCCTCGCACAATGTCAATGGCCGTGTTGTTGATGGCCGGCGAGGCGCGCACGGCGTTTCCCACCGTCTCCCCGTTGATAAACACCGTGATGAAGCGCCGCCGCCCCTCCTCCGAGAGACTTCGGGCAAGGCGCAGGGCCACATCGTCAATAGTTTCGGGGATTTTCTGCACCGTCTCCGTCTGAACGAGGGGCGCGATGGCTTTCTCCTCAATCACCCGAAACAGTGGAGATCGACCTGCGTACACCTCAAAGGCCTCGTTGCCGGAGAGGGCGATGTAACTTGTGCAGACAAGCGCCGTGAGCAGCACCATCCCCAGCGCCCGCGGCACCTGCCAGAGGGCGCTCATGGCGCGCCGCACATAGTTTTTTGAGAAAAACCACGAACCCATGAGCCGCCGGACAAGGGGCCAGAGCACAAAACCCACAAGGGGCGCCGCCGCAAGGCGCAGGATGCTCTGGCCGATGAGAAGCACCGTCACAAAAACGAAAATCCACGCCAGAAAGTCCTGCCGCTCTATCGCCTCTCCGAGGACGGGAATCCCCGCCACGACGGCGCTTTTAAGGGGCGTTTCCCGGTCTGAAAACAGCGACGCCGTAAAAAGCGCCGAGAGCCCCGCCGCCGCCAAAAAGACAGCGCCGTGAATCAGCCGGCTGATGGAGGACAGCATGCGGGATTCCGTCAGCGGCAAAAGCAGCCCCGTGAGAACCGGCGCTGTAAACAGCAGAAGGAATATGACCGAGAGAAAATTGAGGCCGTCGGGTCCCATGAAATTCGCTCCCTGTTCGATACTGTTTCCATTATTTCCCGGGGAAGGCGAAATTATGAGGCGCCAGGCGGCAAAAAGAGAAAGGCGGCCGAAGCTGCCTTTCCTGATATCACGCACTTTGCCCCGGTGCGGCTTACTTGATGCCGGCGGGCAAGGCTTTTATCCCATATCACTTTTGATTCCATAAGTCCGAAGCAAACGGCTCATTTTATTGATGCCGTGGCAAGAATGACTTCACCTAACCGGCGCTACGCACCCTGCGGCAGGAGGCTCCCCTCGGCGCGGTAGGGGTCGAGTTCTCCGTAATCCAGCAGGATTTCAATGTGCCCCCCCAGCACGTGGGGAACGGAAATACTAATGCCCAGCGCTGACTCGGTTAAATACGAACACTCCTGTGCGGTTGGGTCGTCCGTATAGCGCAAGCGCTCTAGCCACATCTCCTCCCCCATGTCCTCAATCATGGCGTAAACGGCCTCCCTGTGCTCCTCGGTGATGTCCTCGTGGAGCAGAGTGTACCACCCGTTTTTCACAGCTTCGGCAAAGGCGGCGTCGGTGACGACGAGGCCGCTGAGCCTTATCGGTTCGGCGCGCTCCGTGTCGAGGGTGAGGGTATGGAGGAAATTGTTCGGGTGCGCCGCCCCGGAGGCGTAGCTGTAACCGATAAAGAGGACGCTGATGAGTTGCGGCGAATTGTAGGACACTTCATAGCGAATCTCGTACATGTACGAATCCGGCTCGTCCTGCATAAACGACACGTCCCGAAGGGCCGCTTCCTCGATGAGCTTATTAAGCTGCGCAACGTCCCTTCCGCCGCCGTCGCCGACGATTTGCGGGTATTTGATGACAATGTCCCCCTGTGCGTAGACGGTGGGCTCGAAGGTATAAAACTCAATCTCCCCCGACGGGACATCCGGCTCCTCCGTTTCGCTCGCCGTGGGGGAAGGCGGTTTTGTGGTTTCCAGCGGCAGCTGCTCTTTCGGCGTACAAGCCGAAAGGAGCGTCACGAGGAGGATGCACCCCAGGAAAGCAGACAGTGCCTTTCGTCTTCTCATCCTTTTCACGCCTCCTTTTCGCACCAAGGCAGCTTAATGAGTACCGATTGTCCGATGAAATGTGCATCTAACGCTTGTTAGAAACGGAAAATTTCAATTCTAACGTACGTTCGATTCGCAAACTGCTCTCCTAAACCAAGCCCTTGCGGGCTTGTTATTGCGCCCTTCCCGCCCCTTGGGTAAAACAACAGTCTACTTCATTCGCTATTTTTTAAGGAGCGAGCGCCACGCGTATTTCCCGCGTATCAACATAAAGCGTCTTATCCGGCATTTGGTGCGAAGACGAAGCGCCGACAATCCGTCCATTCCGCTTTTCATATTCTATCTGTGCGCTTCGCCCATGGTCATGGTCGCTCAGACAGGAAACAGCGTCCGGCGCCTATCGTATCGGCCCGCCCGCTGCCCCTCATTGTCAAACCGGCCCTCTCAGGCCACCCCACAGGCACCCAGCATACTTTATGCTTTCAGATTATCAGTATGGACAATCCTGAGCTTACGGTGCGCTGGGCGGATTGACAAGCCGAACTCTTTGCGCTATGCTCAAACCGACCCGCACGCAATCGGGCGGCCCTTGCCGCCTCGCCTTAAGCGGTGCGGCCGCAACCCTAAGGGAATACAAATGAACATGGAAGCTATCTTATGATAATCGATTTTCACACACACATCTATCCGGAGATGCTCGCTCCGCGCGTTTTGCAGCTTATCACGGGCAACGTTGACTTTCCTTTCACGCCGTCGACGGACGGAACTCTCTCCGGCCTTTTGCGCTACATGGACGAGACCGGCGTGGACATCAGTGTCATTCAACCGGTGGTCACGCGCCCGTCCCAGACGCAAACCGTGAACGAATGGGCCGCCTCTTGCCAGAGCGAACGCATCATCGCCTTCGGCGGCATCTATCCGGACCCCGCCACGTATAAAAGCGACATCGACGCAATCGTGAGGCTCGGCCTGAAGGGCGTCAAGTTCCACTGCGAATCCCAGAACTTCACCGTGGACGACCCGTTTATGCTCCGGGTTTACGACTACGCCCTGACGCAGGGTCTTATCATCCTGCATCACGCGGGCTACGACCCGGGTTTCAAGGCGCCGTACCACTCCTCCCCGCGCCAGTTCGCCAATGTGGTGGATCAACTGCGCGGCGGTGTGTTCATCGCCGCCCATTTCGGCGGATACGGCGATTGGGATGATGTGGAGCGCTATCTCGTGGGGCGCGATATCTATCTGGACACCTCAAACGGCATCCAATACATCCCCTACGAGCAGTTTTTGCGCATCGTACGAAACCACGGTGCGGAAAGGCTCCTGTTTGCCACCGACTGCCCGTGGAGCGATGCGAAAAGGGAGATAGCCCTTCTCCGGCAATCAGAGCTGACGGACGCGGAAAAAGAGCTGATTTTCAGCGGAAACGCCAAAAGAATACTGGGCCTATAAACCGGCCGCCGCAGGGGCAAAAGCACTGCGGCGGTTATTTACTCGAAGGCGCTCACCCACTTCAGCGCTGTGAGATACGCATTCATCACTATCATCTGCGTGGGGGGCGTGAGCATGCGCTTTTCCATCGCCGTCTCCCAATTTCCCCGCTCGTAATCTTTTGTAAACTCCAAAAGATTATGAAGAGGCCCGCTCTGATGCAGCAGCGCGTTTTGAACCGGTTCGGTGAGCGGAAGCTCTTTGAGAATATCCGCCATACTGCGGCTTATCAGAACGTCAAGAAGCGAAAACAGCCCCACAAAATACGCATCGGGGCCGCTTGAGCGCATCCCCCAGATTTCGGTAAGCTGCTCCATGAACTTCGCACGGATAAGGGAGAAGCGGACGACCTCCGTATTCTCCGGCTGGCGCAGCGTGTCCATGGCGACGGTCGTGAGAAACTGATTAAGGGCGTTAAGCCCCAAAATGGCAATCGCCTGAGAGATGTTCCTCACGGGAAACCGCGGCGCGTAATAAGCGGAGTTGACGAACTTCAGGAGCTTGTAGGTCAGGCTCACGTCCCGGGAAACGATGTCGGTGATAACCCGAAAGCTCGGCTCCGTGCGGCTCAGTTCCCCCATGATACGGAAAAACGTCGCCGCAAAGGAGATGATGTCCCGCTCAGACCCGTCCGTTTCCAGGAAGAACATCCCTTCCATGTACCTGTATCCGGCGCGTTCGGCGCCCTCAAAGGCCGCCCGGGAGTTGACTCTGCGGGCAAGGCGCCGCTGGCGGCTCAGGCGCAGCATCGCCGCCGTCTCCTGCGTATCGTACATAGGGTTGTAGCCCCGCACAACCACGTCCACCGGCGCCGGAAAGGGCGCGTCACCGTGCCGCTGCACAACGGCCAGCTCATAACCCATTCCGCGTATCGTCTGGGCGTCCTTCTGCATCGCCTCGCGTGTTTTCCCCTTCGGGTCGTACTCCACGAGGATGCAGTTTCGCGGCAGGAACGGAACGAGAGTCCCCAGCAGTTCTTCGTCGCTTTCAATCACGATGAAGGGCGCCCCGATTTCCTTGGAGCTGGCGCCGAACGTCATGAGACGGTAGAGCGATTCGGCATCTGCCGGTTCATGATAGGTATCAATAAACGAGCGGCGCATACTGGGAGACAGAAGCAGCCTGTACCCGCTCAGCTTCATATCACGCCGGAAAATGGGTATCCGCGTAAAATAATGCTCCATCTAAACCCCCTCCCCTTCTCAAAAGGCTTTACAATCCAACAACGGATTCCCCAATGCGCATTGAATATCTGTTCAAATGTTATTATCGAACCTTTTTCTCCCTATTCTATGCATTTTTGCGCATTATTCGACGAATATATAACAATTTCCATCCGCCAATCTGACCGTTTTCTTCCCTTTCCGCCGTTTGTTGTTCTCTCCGACAAGTGTTGAACGGCTGTTCAACGACCGCCGAAGCCGTAAATTGCACTTTTCGCTAAAAGCTGTCGAAGCGGATGACTTCATCCGGGGCTTTTCGCGGGCGGGGGTCCGGCGTTTCCGCGGGATAGCCCAGCGGCGTCATGGCGATGACGGAGACTTCCTCGGGAATCTCGCAAATCTGTTTAACCAGGTCGGCATTGAAGCGGCCGAGCCAGCACGTCCCGAGTCCCAGCTCCTGCGCCTGCAAGAGGATAAAAGACATGGCGATGGAACAGTCCACCGTATCCGTCGGCTGGCCGCAGGACATGACCCGACGGCTCGTGGCGCAGGCGATAATCGCCGCCGGCGCTTCGCCCACGAATTTCTGATTATCCGCCGCCTGAACAAGTTCGGCGAGCTTTTCCTTGTCCTGTACGACGATAAACCGCCAGTTCTGCCCGTTGGTGGCCGACGGTGCCAGCCGCGCCGCCTCCAGAACAGTCACCAGCTTCTCCGGCTCTATCGGGCGGTCGCTGTATTTGCGGATGCTCCGCCGCGCTAAAATGGCTTCCTGAACAGTCATTTTGATTGCGCCTCCTTGTGGCGAATTCTTAAGCCGGCGGGATGCCGGCTTTTTTCATTATAGCTTGTACACAGAATATTCTACCATATCCGAAGGCGCATTTCCACCGTAAAACTCCGTCATATCCTGCCGAAAAGGCTCGAAACAATCGGCGCCAGCCAGCTGAGAAAGGGTGCCACCACAATGGCCGGCAGGTAATTGGCGACTTTGATTTTCGTCACGCCGATTAAGTTCAGGCCCAGCCCGACAATAATAACGGAACCGGCGCAGGTCAGCTCCGCAATGGCCGCTGGCGTGAAAACAGGCCGCAGCCACTGGGCCATGAGAACGATGAGCCCCTGAAACACAAGCACAAACACGGAGGAAAACAAAACTCCCGTCCCCATGCTCACAGCCAGAACGATGGCGGAGATAAAGTCGAGGAGCGACTTCGTGAACAAAAGGCGGTTGTTTCCCGTCAGCCCCGCATCCAGGGAGCCGACGATTGTCATAGCCCCAACGCAAAAGAGTAGCGACGCGGTGACGAATCCCGCGGCAACGGAGACACTCCCCTCACCCCTGCTTGTCCTGCGGCCGATGGCATCTCCCAGCTGATTCAAGCGCCCGTCTAAATCCAGCGCCGTCCCGATTATCGCGCCGACAGCGATGGCGCCGATGAGAATAAGGGCGTTTTCCCCCTCTAGCGCGCCGCTGATGCCTATGTACAGTGAGCAGAGACCGATTCCAATCATAACCGCGTCGGTGAACTTTTGCGGGATGCCCTTTTTGAAAAGCAGGCCGATGAGGCTGCCCGCAATCACCGCAACGGTGTTGATTAATACGCCAAGCATAGCTGATACCTCCAAAACGTAAGGCGCCTGTGGCGCCGTAGACAATAATGATATTCTATTCGTTTATACGGCCCCTTGTCAATCCATCGAAAATCCTGCGATTTGTTGGAAAAACAACAGACGTCCCCACTATCTGGACGTATAATAAAGGCGAAAAGAGAAAGGAGGCAACGCTTATGTTCGGAGGATGCCACGGAGCCGACCGTCTGAAGACGCCAACCCTCGATATTAAAAACTGCCCGGAATGCGGCGCGGAAGTTGAGCTTTTCTCCATCGATACAAGCGTAGACTGCGACAACTGCGGGTTTACGGTGTATAACGATATCCAGAACTGCGTATTATGGTGCAAGCACGCCAAGCTGTGCGTCGGCGAGGAGCTCTATAATAAGATGATGGAAGCCCACCGTGCCGAACAGGCGCGCCGTGCCGAAGAAAAAGAGCTTGCAGAAAAACAGGCATAGATATGAACACACCGCTCAAAACACGCGAAATCGCGTGCCTTGGGCGGTGTTTGCGTATTTACGGTAAAGCGCGGGTTTTCTTAAAGCCCCACAACACGGTGGAGACGGTGTGCAGAATGCTTCAGCACATGTTTCGTGCGTGTGTGCAGAGCGAGTGTGCAGTGTGCGTGTAGCGCAGGTTTGTGCGTGCGTGTAAACTCGGGTCTGTAGAGTACGTACAGCGCAGGTGTGTAGAGTGGGTTCAGTGCACATTCTCGTGGCGTACAGCGCGGTTCGCGTGATGTGCAAACACGGTTGTACAGAGTGCGTGTAGCACAGGTGCACAACGCGGGTTTCCGCTTTATATAGATATCCCTCAAAGACCAGAGAGAAAAAGCATAAGCTCCTATTGCGGCCTTGCGCCGCCTTTTTTCTTTGTGCGTAGGCGGTAATACTGCCGAACGGCTCCCGTCAGGGGCCTAAAGTAAAACCCCTCCAGCTCTCTGGCGGCTTCTTTGAGGTGCGCACGAATGGGAATACCCTGCGGGCACTTCTTTTCGCAGGCGCCGCAGCTGGTGCACAGGGACGCGTAGGAGGGTTTTCCTCCATCAATCCCCGCCGTGGCCACCAGATAGGACGGACGCTTGGCCCTCTTGTGCAGGTGCCGGTCGTTATAGAGGGAAAAACACATCGGGATGTTCACCCCCGCCGGGCAGGGCACGCAGTAGCCGCATCCCGTGCAGGGCACTTTTATGGCGGCGCCGATGATCTCCCGCACCCTCTCGAACAGAGCCCGCTCCTCCTCCGAAAGGGAATGGGGCAGCGCCGTTTCGGCTGCGCGGATGTTCTCATCGATATGCTGCTCGTCGTTCATGCCGGAGAGGACGCAGGTCACCCCCGGGTGGTCCCAAATCCAGCGCAGCGCCCATTCCGCCGGGGAGCGCCTGATGGGCATGGCGTCGAAGATGTCATAAACCTCCTTCGGCAGCCGCGCTGCCAGTGAGCCGCCCCGCAGCGGCTCCATAACGACGACGCCTACACCCTTCTGGAAGGCGTAGTCGAGGCCCTCCCGCCCCGCCTGCGTGTGCTCGTCTAAATAGTTATATTGTATCTGGGCCATGTCCCATGGGTAATCGTCAAGGATTTGCTTAAACGAGCGGGTGGTCCCGTGGAAGGAAAAGGCCACCCGGCGGATTTTCCCCGCCTCCTTTGCCTTTTCCAGAAACTCCTCCACGCCCAGATTCTTCAGTCTTTCCCAGCTGCTCATGTCCGTGAGGGCGTGCATGAGATAGTAGTCGATGCACTCGGCTTTCAGGCGCCCCAGTTGTGCGTCCAAAAGCCGCTCCATATCCCGGCGGGACGAGACCATGGCCGGCGGCAGTTTCGTGGCGAGGAAAACCTTCCCCCGCCGGGCCGGCGTGAGAATACGGCCGAGGGCCCCCTCACTGCCGGGATAGATGTACGCCGTGTCGAAATAGTTGACGCCCCGGTCGATGGCGGAGAGCACCTGCCGCTCCGTCCGCCCTTCGTCGATGCGCAGGCCGCTTCTCGGAAAGCGCATACAGCCGTATCCGAGGGCGGAAATCTCGTCTCCAGTCTGGCCCATAAGGCGATACTGCATAAGTCTGTCCCCTCCCAATGATTAAACAAAGATGACGTTCTGTTTTCCCCTTCTCAAGCATAGTAAACTAATACAAGTGAGTATGGAAGGGGAATTGCGATGGATTTTTCCTTTACATCCGTGGCGGCAATCACCGTCATCGTCTATCTCCTCGTTGAAATCGTCAAAACCACGCCCCTTGACCGGAAGTGGCTGCCCGCCATCGCCGGCGTTCTCGGCGGCATCATGGGGTATATCGCCATGTTCGTTATGCCCTCCTACCCGGCAACCGACCCACTCAGCGCCATCGCCGTCGGCATCGTCAGCGGCCTTGCGGCAACGGGCGCCAATCAGGTGGGCAAACAGCTCACCACGAAGAAATAGCCCGAAACGGGAACAAAAACAGCCCTTTTTTCTGACTTGTGTCGGAAAGAGGGCTTCTTTTTTTTCAAAAAAGTTTTACGTTTTGGGGTTTACATCCAGTTATTACTATGATAAATTAATTATAAATATTATTATCATAATCAAAGGGGAATCAAAATGCCCGGAGAAAAAAAACACAGCAAAAAGCGGGAAGCGATTCTCGCAAAAATCCGCTCGATGAAGACACACCCCTCAGCCATCACGGTCTACGAGGAGCTGCGGAAGGAAATACCGGACCTCAGCCTCGGGACGGTTTACCGCAATCTCGCCCTGTTTCGCGAGGAGGGCAAAGTCGTCTCCGTGGGCGTTGTGAACGGTCAGGAGCGTTTTGACGGCAACACCATGGAGCACACGCATTTCGTCTGCACGCTCTGCGGAGACGTCATGGACATTGACGTGCCCCTGGATAAAAACTTAAAAGATGACATCGCCGACCGATACGGCATCACAGTGTACAGCCACCGGCTGACCTTCTTCGGCGAGTGCGCACGGTGCGCTCCCGGCCCGTGATAGGCTATCATAAAAAATAAAGAAATACAAGGTTATTTCCACAATAATGAATAAAAATACAGAAAATTGGAGGATTCATTTATGAATAAATATGTCTGCACAGTCTGCGGCTTTACACATGAAGGCGACGCGCCCCCGGAGAAGTGCCCCGTCTGCAGCGCGCCCGCGGAGAAGTTTACCGAACAGGCCGCCGAGATGACATGGGAAGCAGAGCACGTCGTCGGCGTCGCCGCCGGCGCGCCGGAGGATATCCTCGAGGACCTGCGGGCTAACTTCACCGGTGAATGCACGGAAGTGGGCATGTATCTGGCCATGGCCCGGGTGGCGTACCGGGAGGGCTATCCCGAAATCGGCGCTTTCTGGGAGAAGGCCGCCTACGAGGAGGCGGAGCATGCGGCGAAGTTTGCCGAGCTTCTGGGCGAGTGCGTCTTCGACAGCACGAAGAAGAACCTAGAAGTCCGTGTGCAGGCGGAAAACGGCGCAACGAGCGGTAAGGTGAATCTGGCAAAACGCGCCCGCGCCCTCGGCTATGACGCCGTGGCCGACACCGTCTATGAGATGGCAAAGGACGAAGCCCGTCACGGCAAGGCGTTTCAGGGCCTGCTGGAGCGGTATTTCGGCAAATAAGGACACCAAAGCAGCCCCCTGCAGCGCTTTCGCTGCAGGGGGTTTTGTTTTGTGCTGGAGGATTTTTCCTCAGCTAGAAGGTTAGGATAGGTGCATTTTCCCACTCAATTTTGGTAAAACCTGTATTACCATAAGGGAAATATTAAACAGGTGGTGTTGCCCCATGCTGCAAGAGTAACGAAAGAGGCGCCGGAAGCCTGCGTCATCACCTTCTTCCGGGAGGTCATAGAACGGAAACGGCAGGCGGGCGAGCTGGAGCAAATCGGAGCAAGCCGTTCGGAGACCGTGGATCTTCCGGTCTACGTCACAGAGCAAGGCGGCGCCCCCGTAGGGCTGGTGGCGGGATACGTGGGCGCTCCCGGTTCTGCGGCGCTTTTGGAGGAGCTCATCACCTCCGGCTTTCGGAAATTTATCGTGTGCGGCGGTGCCGGTGTTCTAAGGCGGGAGATTCAGGCGGTCCATCTCGTGGTGCCCTATGCCGCTCTTCGGGACGAAGGGGTGTCCTATCATTATGCGCCGCCCTCCCGGGAGATTGCCTGTAGTCCCGAGGCGGTGGCGGCCATTGAAAGGGCTCTTCACCGGGAAAACATCCCCTTTCTCAAAGCCAAAACCTGGACCACGGACGCCATTTTCCGGGAGACACGAGACAAAATCGCAAAATGCGCCGCAGAAGGCTGCGTCACAGTTGAAATGGAGACGGCGGCACTCTTCGCCGTGGCACAGTTTCAGAAGGTCACTTTGGGCCAGATTCCCTACGGCGGCGACGACGTCAGCGGCCTTGTGTGGGATCGCCGCCTTGACGTCCCGCGGGATGCCGTCCGAGCAGGCCTTGTGGACTTATGCCTGAAAATCGCTGCGGAGATGTAAACGAAAAGCGCCCGCCACGAAGGCGGGCACTTGCACTATTATTTAATAGTAGTATCCGTACTGGAGAAGCGATGCGCTGTTAATGGCCACGATAACGACCAGAATGATGGAAAGCACGATGCCGATGGCAAATAAAATGAGTGAGGCGCGGGCAAAATTCGTCAGGGACGGTTTATAGCGCGGTCCCCCCACGGCGACGATGATGAGATACACGATATTGAACACGGGAATGAGCATCAAAAGAGCAAACAACAGATAATCGCCGATGGTGACCGGGTCCTCCTTCACCGGCGGCATGGGATAATACTGCGGCCCCTGAGGCCCCGTATACCTTCCGTAAGGCGCCTGCTGCGGATTCCCATAATGGGGCCTTTGGTGCTGACCGTAGGGCGGCTGCTGGTGCTGGCCGTAATCTGGCTGCTGGCTCTGGCCATAGGGCGGGGGCTGCTCCGGTCCGCCCGCGGCACCTGCGGTATAGTCGGCTTCGGGCTGCGGCCCGTCCTCCACGCGGTCAAAAATACTGTCTCCGCAGGAGGGGCAGTAAACCGCCGCGTCTTCTTCGATTCTCCCGCAGCGCAGGCATTTTTTCACAAAAAGTCCCCCTTATCCTTTCGTCCGCGCCATGTACCGGCCGCCTTAAGACGACGCCGTCCCTCCGCGCGCACTGTTAATTAATGTTAGTTCATATTAGCATATCACTGCACCCAGTGCAATATTACCGCAAATATTGACGAAAAAAGCACCGGAGAATCGACATCTTTCCTGCCTGAAAATGCGTATTCCCCTTGCAATACCGGCAGAAAAACGGTAAGATACTCCCAGTAAAAGCGCCGTTTGGTGCATATATTGGGCCTTTTGGCCGGAAAAGGTGGTAAGGCTATATGATTTACGTTGTTGCAAAGAACTATGTAAAAGAAGGTTGCCTTGACGAGTTCCTCGCCGTTGCGCGGGTTTTAGTTGAAGAGACGAACAAAAACGACGCCGGCTGCGTCAGCTATGGAATGTATCAGGATACGCAAAATCCCCTTGTGGTGACTGTATTGGAGCAATGGGAGAGCCAGGAAGCGCTGGACAATCATATGAAAGCCAAGCATTTTCTGGACGCTATCCCCAAGCTGCATCAGCTGTGTGACCGTCCGGGAGACGTTTCCCTCTACACGAAACTCTTCTAAAACGCGAAACAGGAGTACACCATGCTAAAATGGACACGCGCGGAACTGAAATCGCGCGCAAAAGCGGTGCTTCGCTTAACGTATTGGCAGAGTTTTCTCGGCTTATTGCTCTATAATGCCATCATCTTTGCCGCTTCCATGCTGATTCGAGAGAATTCAGTGGTTAGTTCTTCAACTTCCACATTGGTTACAGCCCTTCTTATCCTGCCGCTGGACGTTGGTATATGCGCCTTTTTCCTGCGAAACAGGCTTTCCGCCCCGAGTATACCCACTCTTTTCTATTCCTTTAACCGGTACGCTTACGGGGGCGTCGTGGCGTCCATGCTCTGGCGGATGCTGTTTACATCACTTTGGGCTCTCCTTCCGGCAAGCGGCTTTCTCGTCCTTCTGCCGGGCCTCATCAACTCCGGGATTCTCCCGTACGTCACGGATTCCCTCACGCTCTTTCGGCTCTACTCGCCGACGGTGTGGCTTGTCTGCAGCGTGATTTTCCTCGCCGGAACGGTCGTCCTCCTCATCAAGGCCATCTCCTACGGCATGGTGCCGTATATCCTCGCGGATAACCCGCGCATCGGCGCCCGCCGGGCGCTGCGCCTGAGCATGGCCATGACCTACGGATACAAGATGGATATTTTCCTTCTGGGCCTGTCCTTTTTCGGCTGGATTCTGCTGGCGGCCATCCCCTTCGGTCTCGGCCTGCTCTTTCTCGAGCCGTAAATGCGCGCCACATTCGCGGAGCTGTACATTGTCCTTCGGGCAAACGCCCTGAAAAACGGGCTTTGCACGCCGCAGGAACTGGGCCTTCCCCCCATGGCAGACGAGGAGTAGGAAACTCGCTGGCGCAATATAAGGATAAATACGAAAACCCCTGCCGCTTCGGATTGGAGCGGCGGGGGGTTTATACTTTCTGGCAGGTTTCCCTTTTGCGGCAGTTGCGTTTTTTACGGCGGGGGCGTTTTCTGCGGCGGGTGTGCCTTTTACGGCGGGGGCGTTTTCTGCGGTGGCGTCATATGCGTCGGGCGTCCTTCTGAAGCGGCGCCCCTTCTTTTGCGGCGCAGGTGCTTACTCCCTTCGGAAACCGTACAGCCGCAGGAGGTAAAAGGCCGTGAGAAGCCGAAAGCGCACGGACGGGTCGTCTAAATTGAGGCCCGTCATCTCCTGAATCCGGCCGATATGGTATGTGACGTTGTTGCGGTGCATATTCAGCGCCGCGGCGGTCTGGGTGGCGTTGCGCTCACAGCTGAGGAAGACGCTCAGCAGTTCAAGATACCCGCTTTTATGGCGCTGGCCGTGCCGGTAGAGGGTATACTGCGTGTCGTGGTCCTCGCTGGTATACCACAGTTCCTCCGCCCGGTCGCTCTCTAAAAGGAGGTAGGCGTAATAGCGCTCAAAGAAAAACAGTCTCGTGGGCTCCTCCGGTGCCAGGGCATCCATATTGAGAAAGCTCTTTTTTCCCCTGAATCGGTCAGCGCAGGAGAGGGCAAGGGTGGACTGCCTGTATGCCGTTATGATGCGCGCGATGCCCGTAAAGGGCAGGCTCACGCCGCAGAGGGCGTCGTGCTTTTCAGCAAACTGCTCCAGCTCGCGGCAGAGATCCTCAAAGGCCGCGTCCCTTTCCCGAAAGGGCATAACGGCCACGAGGCGCTTCTGATAACGGGTAAACTTCATCCGCGGGAACCGCTCGGAAAATTCCTTGGAGATATGTACCACAGAGAGGGCGGCGTAATCCGTTGTGACGAATTGAAACAGCATAAAGCACCCGTCCCCCGCAATTCCCACAAACTGCGCCCGCTCGCTGATAACACCCGGATCGGTGAGGCTGCCGTCTAAGAGATCGGTGAGGAAACCATCGTAGACGTTGCTCATGGCGTCCCGCGTCTCCCACTCCCGCTGTATGTACACCGCCAGCACGTCCAGCATCATCTGAAACAAATCCATCAGGCCCTTCGTGAGGGGCCGATTGTTGCAGCTCATGACCACGTGGGCAAAATACATATTCCCGAAGCGGAAGATTTTGTGGACCGTGACGTATTTGGCCACGGCGCAGGAGTCATCCACGTAAACGGTGTCCGCCGTCTCCCACAGGCGGAACAGGTCGTGCTTGCGGAACTGCTGCACCGTCTCCTCCGGGTGGTACCCGTACTGCATAAGCCGCCGGCTGATGGGGTCGTCACAGTCGATGGCGGATGTGCAGGCCATGAGCATCATGGCCGAGTCGGAGATGGCGATGTGGTTTCCGATAATGGGGGCGGAGAGGTCCAGCACCTTTTGAATACTCCCCTCCCGGCTGTGAAGCTCGTGCATTCGAAAGACCCACGACATAATCTCAAAGAACTTCTTCTGAATCCGGGCAAACAGCTCCGAAAAGGCGATGTTTTCATTGACGATGACGAGATTTTTCACCCGCTCCGGCGTCTCGTACTCGTCTAAAATACGGTCCCGCAGGCTCACACAATAAAAAGACGCCCCCTGCTCGCGCAGCTGCAGCGTTTTGGACAGGACGCCGATATACAGGCAGTCCCCATCCAGCCGCGAAACGGACTCGGGCAGGGGCATACACATGGTAAAGGAGATGTTCTCTTTTTCGGGCATACAATTTTCCAATCGGTACGGGTACAACGCATCGAGAAGAATCGCCAGCGAAACGCGCAAGAAAAACACCTCCGCATTTTGTATGAAATTTGAGTATATTTATATCATAATTTGTCCAAATTGTCAATTTCTACTTCCGGCGGCATGGCGTCTCCCCCCTCACAAGTGGTTCAAAAACTGCACGCCCATTGTCATTAGCGCAAAAATATCCTCCTATCATTTTCCTTTTTTCCAAAAAAGCGGACTTTTTCCTGCTAGTGAAATAAAGCTTTTACCAAAACCTGTCGTGTGTATCACGAAGTGACAGGGCGAAGGACAATAACTTGTCGCTATATCCAAAGACTTGCGCGCAAAAGAATGTTATATTAGCGATAAGTTACAATATTGTTAAGAATCAGGCGCCTTTTTTATGAATGTCTGCCCAGAGTATGCGTCGGAGGTGATAATCGGCACGCAATCTCAGCAATCGAGCACGTTTTTTATTGACTGAGCAAATATTGTTGGGAGGTTTGAAATATGCGGAAACGATCCATAGCCAAGTTGGTTCTCGCACTGCTTCTTGCAGTTGCTCTGCTCGCCGGATGCGCGCAGACTCCAAAAACTCCGCCCAGTTCGGAGCCTACGGATACCACCGGACCCACAGAGTCCCCCTCGGCCAAGCCCATCGACCCGAACAAGGACACCATCGTATTCGGTGCGGCCCGGTCCCAGTCCGGCGTCTTTGCAGTCTTTGACGAGTCCGTTTTCGGCCCGATTTACCGGATGTGGGCAGATGAAATCAACGCAGACGGCGGCCTGTACGTGGAGGAATACGGCAAGAAGATGAAGATTGAGCTGAAGGTGTATGACGATACGTCTGACCTTGGCACCATGACGCGTCTTTACGAAAAGCTGATTCTTGAAGACAAAGTCGACTTCCTTCTTCCCCCCGTCAGCACGGCGTTCCTCTATGCTCTTGCGCCGATTGCAAACCGCTACGGCTACATCCTCATGGGGGCCGAGGGCGGCAGCGCCACGCTGAAAGAGTCCATCGCTAAATATCCGTACTTCTTCTCCACCCTCAACTTCTCCGATACGCAGATTCCCGCTCTCGTGGATCTGTGTAAGGAGCAGAATATCACCTCGGCGTACATTGTCTACATAGAAGACCTCCACGGAACGGAGTACTCTGGTGCCGCCGTGCCCGCCCTCGCCAGTGCCGGCGTGGATATTAAGGGCATCAAGAGCGTTCCCCCCGATATTCAGGATATGACCCCCATCCTCAACGACGCGAAGGAGTCCGGCGCGCAGGCGTTTTTCATGTTCGCCTATCCGGACCAGAACTATCTCGCCATCGGTCAGGCCATGGCCATCGGCTACAACCCCGATGTGTTCCTGGTTGGCCCGGGCGGCAGCTTTGAAGTCGTTAAGCTGATCTTCGGCGAACAGGCCATTGAAGGTCTCATAGGCTGGGGCGCATGGAACGAAAAGAGCTCGGAGACCGCCGCGGCTTTCGCCAAGAAGTTTATGGATAAATGGGGCGATCACCCCGAAATCTCCATTGACTGGTGGGGCCACATAATCTATTACGCCGGCCTTGAAGTGCTGGCGCAGGCCATCGAACGAGCCGGCACATTGGATAACGCCGTTGTCCGCGACATTATCGCCACGGAGAAGTTCGACACAATGATGGGCGAAGTCTACTTCACGGACAACTTAATTGCCGGTGAGTGCTATCTCGGCAATATCGGCCAGTGGCAAAACGGTGTCTTTGAAGTCATCGACGTCGGTGACACGCGCACGGCCGACCCCATTGTCCCGAAGCCGGCGTGGCCTGCCGCGG
>DUPW01000129.1 GCA_012838125.1 Papillibacter sp. | reverse complement strand
TGTGTTACCTCGTGGCGCGCCATTTTCGCAATGCGGGCAAGGGAGGCCGGATAATAAACATCACCTCCAACGCCGGCGAAATGATTAACCTCCCCTTCCTCACGGCCTACGCCTCGGCGAAGGCGGCTCTGAATCATTTCACCCGCGTCATCGCGGCGGAGCTGGCGCCCTACAAAATCAACGTCAACGCCATTGCGCCGGGCTTTACCCACTCCAACTTTACGAAGAACATCCCGCCCGAGGTGATGGAGGCAATCTGCAAGGATGTGCCCATCGGCCGGTTTATCAACCCCATCGAAATCGGCGCTCTCGCTGTGTATCTGGCCAGCGACGCCTCAGAGCCCATGACGGGTGCCGTTCTCACCATCGACGGCGGCTACTCCCTCCAGCACTAAGACTAAGAAGTAAGAGCCCAAAGGCAACAGCCTTTGGGCTCTCTTTATTCAACTGTGCATTTCACCATGCGCTCTAGCGCGAAGAATGTTCCGCCGGCGATAAGTATAATCTCGTCCTGTGCATTAAAGAGGACAACGCCGGTCGCCCTGCCCTCCCCGGCGATTTTTATGGCGTGGAGGGTATCGTAGGCCATTACGACAGAGGGAAAGTCCGTACGGAACTCGGCGTAGAAGGTCTCTCTGTCGAATTCCGTCTCAGCGTATGTGGGGTTGTCTATCGTCCCGACGGGGTCGCTTGGCGTATCCGTGAGCACCTCGGCCTTATCTTCGGAGAAGGTCAGTATCGTTCCCACGAGGGCTTCCGCCTCCTCCCGCGAGTATGTACCGACGGAGCCGTAAGCGAGGACCTTCGCAAGGCGCCACGAGCCGTAAAGGGCGCTGGCGTCATGGGGGTAGTCCGGCGAGGCCACATCCCCCGCATCATGGCTGACAGGGGCGTCCGGGTCAGTGGCGGAGTTATCCCCGTTATCCACTATGACCGGCGGTTTTTCTTCTATGACCGGCATGATGGAGTATTCGCCCTCCCCTTCCGTTGCCTGTTCGTCCCCCGCCTTGTCCTCGGCGGGCTTCTTAATGCAGGCGGAAAGGCCGGCAAAGAGGGCAATGACCGCCAAAAGTGCAATAAACCGTTTGAGCATACCTGAATTTCTCCTGTTCTTCTGGAATATATGCTGCAGCAGATTGGCGCTGCAAAATAAAAGCGCCGTCCATTAAGACGGCGCGTTACCTCGTTTGTTCCGCATTATTTAAGGGTTAAGGAAATTTCAATGATCTTTCGCATTCTGTGGCTTAAACACGATTTCGTCATCCCCGAAGCGGCGGCCAGTTCCGAAAGGCTCATTTCGGGATTAGCAAGGCGCAGGCGGGCCGTCTCCCGCAGCTTCTGGGGAAGGGCGTCCAGCCCCGTGGTGCGCTCAATGATTCCGATGGCCTGGATTTGCTGCATAGCCGCCTCCACCGTCTTTGAAACGTTTGCCGTATCGCAGTTGACCTTGCGGTTAATCGTGTTGCGCATATCCTTTTCAACTTTAAGGGCCATCAGCTCCATTGCGGCAACGGGTGCGCCGATGAGTGTGAGGAAATCCTCAATGGCAGAGCTTTGCTTAAAGTAGACGATGAAGTTGCCGCCACGGGAGGATTCCTTCGGCTCAAAGCCCATTTCAAGGAGCAGCGAATAGGTCTGGCGGCTGACGTTGAAGTGGTCCGTCACCAGTTCGAGATGGTAGCGCTTGGCCGGGTCCGTCACGGACCCGCCCGCCAGAAACGCCCCCCGCAGGAAGCTGGCGCGGCAGCACTCCTCTTCCAGAACGGCGAGGTTAATGTGAAGGGCAACGAGGGTGTCACCCGTCAGGCCGAAGGCGTCAAAAATGCGGCTGATTTTCTCCTCGTCGGTGAGGGAAAAGACGTATTTCGTTGCCCGCCCCGGCCGCCGCACAGGAGCGCCGATGGGAAACCCGAAAGCGCGCCTGAACAGCCGCGGCAGGCGCGTCACCAGCGCGCGGTTTTCGGTGATAAGCTTAATCTCCTGCGGCGTAAATGTGTTGCAGTAGAGTAATAGCCCGTAACACTCTGCGAGGGCGCAGCATTTTCGCCCGTTTGCCTCGCGGCACAGTTCCGCCTTTGTGGCGATTGAAAACGTCACACCCATCACTGCGCACTCCTTTCCTGAAAGCCTGACCGATGGTTTTCTCTATTTTTCCGAATATATCCGTAATATCTGCTCAGCCAAACGTTCCGGATGGTGGCGGACAAGGCCTTTCCGATGGTCCGCCACGTAGGCCGGAACGACGCGCACGCCCATCGTCCGCATGCGCTCGCAATCGAGGGCGATTTCGTACGCGCCCTCCATGGCGTAGCGGGCTAAAATCTCCGGCGGCGCCGGCTGGTTGTTCACAAGGCAGGTGTCGAACAGCCGCGCGGAGGAATGGGCAAACAGCTGATGAATATGGTCTGAGAGGGTGTACCCTTCCGTCTCACCAGGCTGCGTCATGATGTTGGCCACATAAATCTTCCGGGCACGTGAGCGGACGATGGCCTCGGCAATCCCGCCCACGAGAAGATTGGGAATCAGGCTCGTATAGAGACTTCCCGGCCCGATGACGATGAGGTCTGCCTCCAAAATGGCTTTGACGCTCTCCGGCAGCGCCGGAACAGGCTCCGGAACGAGACGAATCCGCCGGATGCGGCAGTTGCGCTCCTGCTTTGCCAGGGCGATTTTCGACTCGCCGATGACGACGCCGCCGTCCTCAAACTCCGCCAAAAGCCGCACGTCCGCGTTGGTGACGGGCAGAACCCGCCCCGTAATGGCGAGGACTTCCCCCATTCGGGCCACGGCCTTGTCAAAGGACTCGGAAATGCCGTTCATAGCGGCCAGAAGGAGGTTTCCGAAGCTTTGACCGGAGAGGCTCCCACTTTTGAAGCGGTAGTCGATGAGCTTTTCCATCGTCGGCTCGATGTTGGACAGGGCGAGGATGCAGTTGCGAATATCTCCCGGCGGGAGCATGCCCAACTCGTCCCGCAAAACGCCGGAGCCGCCGCCGTCGTCCGTCACGGCGACGATGGCGGTGATATTGGGCGTGTGGTGCTTAAGGCCCCTGAGCATAACGGAAAGCCCCGTTCCCCCGCCGATACAGGCAACACGGGGAGCGCGGCCCGATTTATAAAAGTACGACTCCATTGTTTCCCCCGCCTCACAAATTCCTCTGTGATGCCAGTATATGAAGAGCGCTACTGGGATTTGTCTATATCACGGTGGAGACTCTCCGCCGGATAGCCCTTCTCCACGAGGAAGCTGCGAAGCGCCTCGGCGATGGCCACGGAGCGGTGCCGCCCGCCGGTGCAGCCGATGCACACGGTGATGTTGCGCCGCCCATCTTCGATATAGTGCGGCAGGAGAAACGCGATGAGGTCGGCAAGGCGCGGGAAAAACTCACCTGTAAGCGGCGAGTCGAAGATGTACCGGCTCACCGGCTCGTCCATCCCGCTTTTATCACGCAGTGCCGCGTCGTAGTAGGGGTTCGGGAGAAAGCGCACGTCAAACACTAAATCCGCCTCAATGGGGATGCCGTATTTGTACCCGAAGGACATCACCGACACGCTCATGGGCTTGTCCGCTCCCCCCGCGTTGAAGATGGAAAACAGCCGCCGCTGAAGTTGGCCGAGTGTGAGATTCGTGGTGTTGATGATGATGTCCGCCTTGTCCCTCACGGGCGCAAGGAGCTCGATTTCCCGGTAAACGGCCTTCTCCAGCTCGTGCCCCTCCGGGTCCAGAGGATGGCGGCGGCGCGTCTCCTTATAGCGCTTGACGATGGTCTCCACGTTCGCCTCAACGAAAAGGATGCGGTGCTTGCAGCCCATGGCGTTCATCTCGTCCAGCGCCACGAACAGCTCCCCAAAATTCTCAATGGCCCGCACGTCTGTCACAAGGGCCACCCGTTCGTACCGTCCGCGGGTGGCAAGGCACAGCTCGGCAAACTTGGGCATGAGGGAAACGGGCATATTGTCCACGCAGTAAAAGTCCATGTCCTCCAAAACGGCGGCCACACGGCTCTTACCCGCCCCCGACAGGCCCGATATAATGAGAATTTCCATAGTTCCTCCCGATGATGTAGCCGCTACGGGCGGCCATACGCGCGAATAATCCTGACCTCCGGCTCCAGTTCCACGCCACAGCGTGCAAAAACCGTTTTCTGAATGTGTTCCATCACAGCGAGAACGTCCCCAAAAGTCGCCCCGCCGAGATTTACGACGAAACCGGCGTGTTTTTCCGACACGGCGGCGCCGCCGATGCGAAAGCCCTTGAGTCCCGCCTCATCAATCAGCGCGGCGGCGTACCCCGTTTTCGGGCGCTTGAAGGTGCTGCCTGCGCTGGGCAGGGTGAGGGGCTGGCTCTCCCGCCGCCTTTGGGCGAGAGCCTCCATCTCCCGGGCAATTTCCCCCGGGTCTTTTTTATATAAAGAGAGGGTGGACGCTAAAATGACTTCGCCGCTCTCCTCAAACCGACTTTTGCGGTAGGCAAAACCGTGGGCCTCCCCTTCTACGGTGACTTCCCCGCCGTCGGGCGCAAGAGCCGCCGTTTTCACCACGACGTCTTTCATCTCGCCCCCGTAAGCGCCGGCGTTCATTAAAACGGCGCCGCCTAAGGTTCCCGGTATACCGTGGGCAAACTCAATGCCGCCGAGGCCCTGTTCCTGAGCGAACACCGCAAGGCGGGACAGGAGCGTGCCGCTTCCCGCGGTAATCTCCGTCTCCCCCGTCCGGCGGATTTGAGAAAGCCCGCTCTGTGTCTTTATCACGACAAGGTCCAGCTCCCCGTCCTGCACGAGGAGGTTCGTGCCGTTTCCAATGACGAGGGGCTCCACCCCCGCCTCCCGCAGTGTCTGCAGAAACCCCTTCATCTCCTCCGCGGATTTAGGAAAGAGCATGGCCCGCACCGCACCGCCGATGCGAAAGGACGTGTGACGGCTCATGGGCTCATCCCGCCGTATATCCGCCTCCGGGAATCGCTGAAGGAGCGTATCAAGGGCATGGGAGATGGTGTTCATAGTCATTCCCTCCGCCTTTAAGGAGATTTACGAGAGCATCTCGTCAAAGTGCTTGTTAATCTGGCGCGTAAACTCAAGGGCGGCGTTGTAGCCCATGAATTTCTGGCGCTGGTTCATGGCAGCCACTTCCAGAATAACGGCCAGGTTCCGGCCGGGCTTCACCGGAATGGTAATCATCGGCAACTCCACGTTGAGGATGGTCATCTTATGCTCGCTGATGCCAAGCCGGTCATAGAGCATCCCTTCCCGCCAGGGCACAAGATTCACAACAAGGTGGATATTCTGATGGGCTTTCACGGCGCCCACACCGAAAATCTGCCGCACGTCAATGACGCCGATACCCCGCAGCTCCACGTAGTGGCGGATAAGCTCCGGCGCCGTCCCGTCCAGCTGGGTGCTGTCGATGGCACGGATTTCCACGGCGTCGTCGGCAATCAGGCGGTGCCCGCGCTTGAGAAGCTCAATGGCCGCCTCGCTCTTACCGACGCCGCTCTCGCCTAAGAGAAGCAGACCCATACCGTAGACCTCCACCAGCACGCCGTGGCGCGTCACCCGCGGAGCGAGGGCTCTTCTGATGATTTTTATCACGTCCGCCATGACGGTGGAAGTCTGGTGCGCCGTCTGGGCAATTGTGACGTCATGCCGCTCCGCCGACTCCAAAAACTCCGGCAGAATCTCCGCCTCGTGGCAGAAGATAATCACGGGCATTTTCTTCGAGAGGTATGTGTCAATTGTGGCGCGGCGCTCCTTTTCAGAAAAGCGCTTGAGGAAGGCCACTTCCATCCGGCCGATGAGCTGAATCCGCGTCGAATCGAAGTAGTCGTAAAACCCTGCCAGTTGGAGCCCCGGACGGTGTACGTCTCCCGTAACGATGAGCACGTTTTCATAGTCCTTCGAGGGTAGAAGAATGTTCATATTTAACTCTTCAATCAGAGTTTTTAGCTTGTAACTGTAATCTCGCTCCATAGTCTGCCTCCCACGTTTGTTCGGACAACTCATACACCCTGAGGGCATCCAGTCATAACCAAATTGTATACAATTCAAGGGCTGTTTGCAAGGCTTTTATACCGATTGCCAAAAAGGCCCGAAGCGGCTTTGTGCGAAATTAAGAAATTATCTGTGATTGGGACTTGCATTTTCCTTCCGATTCTGTTAATATGATAAAGCTGTTCACAAATGCGTGTTCGATCTCGTTCACAAATGCGTGTCCAAACACATTAGCGCAAGGAGGTGCAGCAGATGGCTAAGTGTCAAATTTGCGATAAGGGCGTTTCTTTCGGTATTCAGGTGAGCCACTCTCATAGACGCTCCAACAGAACATGGAAACCGAACGTCAAGCGCGTATCGGCCATTGTTAATGGTACCCCGCGCCGGATTTATGTGTGTACGCGATGCCTCCGCAGCGGCAAGGTTACGCGCGCGGTGTAATCCACAATAAATTCTTCATGCTCACAGCTTCTTGCTGTGAGCATCCGTTTTTGGAGGGTTTTACGATGAAAATCAGCGTTATCGGGTACGGCAATCTCGGCCGCTCCCTTGTCTCGGGCCTTCTCAAATCCGGCTCGCAGCCCCACGACCTCTGCGTGTGCGACGCCTCCCCCGCCGCCCTTGGGGACGCCGAGTCCCTCGGCCTTGTCACCACGAACAACCCCGCCGCCGCTGCGGAACACGGTGAGACGATTTTCCTCGTCGTGAAAAGTCACATGTTTGACGAGATGGCACCCATCCTCGCCTCTGTCTCCCTGGAGGGGAAAACGGTGGTGAGCTTTATGGCGGGCGTCTCCATAGACGCTTTGCATTCAAAAATCGGGGAGGTCTCCCTCGTTCGCGCCATGCCGTCCCTCGCCATCTCCGTGTGTGACGGCGTCATCGGCTACACGAAGGCGCCCGAACAGGTTGCAGCGCTCTTTCACCGCATGGGCTACGCCTTTGAGGTGAAAGCCGACGAGATTGAAAAGGTCATGGCCTTTTCCTCCTGCGGGCTGGGCTTCGCAGCGTATCTTATCGACGCTTTCGTCTCCGCCGGCGAGCTGATGGGCTTTTCCCTGCAGGACAGCCTCAAAATTGCGGAAATCACCTTCCGTAACGCCCTTGACCGGGGCGATTACAAGGGGACTGTGAAAGCCGTCGCCACACGGGGCGGAGCCACGGAACAGGGCATCCTGCACATGGACGCCGCCGGCGTTTTCGCCATCATATCCGGCGCCGTGCGCAAAGCCTACGAGAAGATGGTTTAATCCGCACTTTTTATTTACTACTTATACTTTACTGTCACAGACACAATTAGACACCCCGCGGCGCGTTTTCGCGCCGCGTTTGCTTTATACGGCTTTGCTCCGGCAAAATACGGCGGTCAAAGATCGCGTTGGTCGCAGATGAAAGCGAAAAGGCACGGGACTTTCCCCGTGCCTTTTTCTATGTAAGGATAACGGCTACTGCGTCACCCAGTCTTCCTCCGCTGATTCGCGCCTTTTGTTGCGCCCCATCAGCTCGCGCATGGCCACCCTCGGGCATTTCCCCTCATACAGGACGCGGTACGCCTCTGTAATAATGGGCATCTCAATGCCTGTTTTCTGCGCCAACTCAAAGGCCGCCTTTGCGGCGTAGTACCCTTCCACGGCGGCACCCACTTTCTCCATCGCCTCCATAACATCGCATCCCTGGCCGATGAACACACCGGCGCGGCGGTTGCGCGAGTGGCGCGAGGTGCAGGTGACGATGAGGTCACCCAGTCCCGCCAGCCCCGCCAGCGTGGCCTTTTTCCCGCCCAGGCAGCTGCACAGACGGGCGATTTCCGCAAGGCCCCGGGTCATGAGCATGGCGATGGTGTTGTCTCCGAAACCGAGTCCGTCACTGACGCCGGCGCATAGGGCGATGACGTTTTTCAGCGCCGCCCCCAGCTCCACGCCGATAACGTCCGTGGACGTATAGACCCGGAGATAGTCGTTCATAAAAATATCCTGCACTAACGCGGCGATTTGAATATCCGCCGAAGCGGCGACACAGGCTGTGGGCATCCGGCGGGCTACCTCCTCCGCATGCATCGGGCCGGAGATGGAGGCGATTTTCACGTTCCCCCCCAGCGTCTCCCGCAGGATATCTGAAAAGAGGCGGGATGTGTCCTTTTCAATGCCCTTCGACGCGCAGATAACGAGAGTGCCCTTCGGCAACAGACCTGCGATTTTTCGGGCCGTCTCCGAAACGCCGTAGGAGGGCGTTGCCAGAACCACTGCCTCGGCGCTTTTGACTGCTTTTTCAAGGTCGCTGGTAACCGTAATGCATTTATCGAGGTGAATTCCGGGGAGCTTTGGATTTTCACGGCAGGCCTCTATCCTGCGTACCGTATCCTGTGAACGGTGCCAAAGCGTCACGTCGTGCCCGTTGTTTGTTAGAACCGTCGTCAGCGCCGTGCCCCATGCGCCTCCGCCCAAAATCGAGATTCTCATGTTGTCCTGCTCCTGCCTTTCCTTCGTACACCTTGACGCTCTCAGGGTTTGTCGCTCTTTTTAATCTTAAATCTTGATTCCGTCCCTCTTATGAGCCGGCGGATGTTCTCCCTATGCCGGAAAACGAGGAGCAAGACGCTCAGTACGGAAACGATAATCTCCCGCGTGCCGCCGATACCCAGAGCATAAACTAAAATCGGATACGTCAGCGCGGCGATGATGGAGCCGAGAGAGACGTAGCGCGTCGCCGCAAGGACGATGATAAACACAGCCCAAGCGATGAGCGCAAGGCGCCAGTCCACAAAGAACACAAAGGTGCCGATGGCCATGACGGTCTTACCGCCGTTAAAGCCGTAAAAAATGGGGTAGCTGTGTCCGAGCATTACGAAAAGGCCGGCGAAAATGCTCCCGTAGATTTCCATGTCGTAATAGTTCCGAAAAAGCACCCGGCCGATGACGACGGGGACAACTGTCTTGAGCATGTCGATGATGATGACGCCTGTTACGGCCCTTTTACCGAATACACGGTAAAAATTCGTCAGGCCCGGGTTTCCGCTGCCGTATTTGCGAATGTCTTTGCGATAAAAATACTTGGACGTAATAATCGCACCGTTGACGCCCCCGATGACGTAGGCCATGACCGCAACTAATATATGAAGTAGGATAAACAAGGTAATACTCCTCCAAAAATGCCTTTTATCTCATGTTTCAACCGTCGCGCACTGCCTAATCGCCTCTTTCACGGATAATGAGCCGGATGGGTGTCCCCTCCAGTCCGAAAACGGCGCGTATTCTGTTTTCCAAGTAACGCTGATAGGAAAAATGGAAGAGCTCTGTATTGTTGCAGAAGCAGACAAAGGTGGGCGGACGGACGCTGGCCTGCGTCATGTAGTAGATTTTCAGCCGCTTGCCTCTGTCCGTCGGCGGCTGCACGCGCATCGTCGCATCGGCAAGGACGTTGTTGAGCATGCCGGTGGTCACGCGCATGGACGCCTGCTCGTGGACGTAGTTTATCAGTTCAAACAGCCGGTCGACACGCTGGCCGGTCTCTGCGGAGATAAAAAGTATGGGAGCGTACGTCATATACGCCAGGTCCCGCTGAATCTCCTGACGCATACGGTCCATCGTGTTACTGTCTTTCTCCACGAGGTCCCATTTATTCACAATAATGATGCTTGCCTTGCCCGCCTCATGGGCCTGACCCGCGATTTTCGTGTCCTGCTCCGTCACGCCCTCCCGGGCGTCAATCATAATCAGGCACACATTCGCCCGCTCAACAGCCATCTCCGACCGCAAAACGCTGAATTTTTCGATGCGGCTGTCAATTCTCGAGCGGCGGCGGATGCCGGCAGTGTCGATGAACACGTACTTGCCCTTGTCGTTTTCAAAGGGCGTGTCGATGGCGTCCCGGGTTGTGCCGGCGATGTCGCTGACGATGACGCGCTCCTCGCCCAGTATCCTGTTAATAAGGGAGGATTTGCCCACGTTGGGCTTACCGATGACGGCGACGCGGATGATGTCCTCGTCCTCTTCCTCCTCCTCTACGGGCGGAAAGTGCTCAAGGCACCTGTCCAGTAAATCCCCCGTCCCGTGGCCGTGTACGGCGGAGATGGGAACCGGGTCCCCCAGGCCCAGCCCGTAAAACTCGTAGACACCGGGGTCCACAGTGCCGATGGAGTCGGCTTTGTTCACAGCCAGAACAACGGGCTTGCGGGATTTTAAGAGCATCGTGGAAATCTCCTGATCTGCCGCTGTGACACCTGTTGTCAGGTCCGTGACGAACACAATCACGTCCGCCATTTCTATGGCAAGCAGGGCCTGCTCTCGCATGAACAGGAGCATTTCATTGTCCGTGGTGGGCTCGATACCACCTGTATCCACGATAGAAAATTCACGGCCGGCCCAGTCGGTTTTGGCGTAAATCCGATCCCGGGTGACGCCCGGCGTGTCCTCAACAATCGCCAGACGCTGACCGGCCAGCCTGTTAAACAGCATCGATTTTCCAACATTCGGCCGCCCCACAATGGCGACCAATGGTTTAGCCAATAAAAGCACCTCCCAAACCTGCGTTAACGGCCGCAGGAGGCTCAAAAAAGGGCCTTGCACACCTCAAGAGGTAAATAAAGCCACTCAATAATCATATCAGAGAAAACCCCCGCCGTCTACTCACCGCAAAGGGCAAAAGGGGTGAAATTTACAAATCGGTAACATTTTTAAATAAACAGAGTCAGAGTCTGTCGGACTTTGCGCCGGCAGAACGCTCCGGCCTTCGCAGTCGGAGCCGGATGCACTTCGCACTGTTTATCGCCGATAGCGCACCGCTTTCAAGGCCGAACCGCTAATTGCCGCACAGGGCGCGGGCTAAGTCGGCCCCGTCCTGCTCCACGATGCGCACGGTCACACCGAGGGCTTTCTCAACGTCCTCAATCGTTGTGTCGTCGAGGAAGACGGTCTCCCCGTGCCGCAGCATATTGCGGGCGATGAGAAGGCGCGTGCCCAGCTTCTTGCCCCGCAGTTGCGCAATCAGGTCGCCTCCGGTGATAAGACCAGCCACATCCACAGTATCGCCGAAAAATTCGTTTGTAATGCCGTAGACGTCGGCATTTATTTGCGGAAATTTCCTTTTTGTGTCCTCTAATAGGCCTTCTATCCACTTTTGGGCGGCCATGCCCGTGGCAACGGAAAAGGGCCTATCCGAAGCCTGCGCAATGACCGGCAGGGCCTCGTCAAACTCTGTTTTTAAAAGGCGCAACAACCCCACGCCGTTTTCAAGCTGGGGATAGTCTTCATAAAACTCCTCCGGCGGGATGGGAAGGCCCGCCTTGACGTAGAACTCGTCGGCGGGATAGACAAAGCGCGTCCCCAGCCGCACAAGGCACAGCCTCGCAAACCGCTCCACCTGCCGCACCGTCTCCAGCGCGTTTTCAGGGTTAAACGGCTCTAAGGGGTGACACCCCTCTCGGTGCTTCGTCAGCCCCACAGGGACCACGGAGACGCTCATCACGGAGGGGTACATCCCGGCGAGATCCTCCATGGTACGCTCAAGGTGCGCGTCGTCGTTTATACCTGGACAGCAGACGATTTGGCAGTTCATCCGGATGCCCGCGTCCTGAAAGCGTCGGAGCGCGTCAAGTCCGGCGCCGATGCGCCTAATGCCGAGCATGAAGCTGCGCAGAGCCGGGTCCGTGGAGTGGACGGAGATGTTCAGGGGCGAAATGCGCATCTGGATGATGCGCTGAATTTCCGCCTCGGAGAGATTCGTCAGTGTGACGTAGTTTCCCTGGAGGAAGCTAAGGCGCACATCGTCGTCCTTAAAATAGAGTGTTTTGCGCAGGCCGCTGGGCAGCTGGTCCACAAAGCAGAAGATGCAGCGGTTCGCGCACGCCTTCGGCGCGTCCATCAGGTAGGACGTAAACTCCAGACCGAGGTCTTCCTCCTCGCGTTTACGAATCCGAACAAGGCGAATAGCCTGCTCCACTGTGTGCATCTCTAGCAGCAGGCAGGCTTCGGCGGAATAGTATTTGTAGTCGAGCACGTCCCGTATTCTGTGCCCGTTAATTTTCACGAGTCGGTCTCCGGGCACAATGCGGCGCCCGTCACAGGGACTACCCTTTTCTATCGATTTAATGACAGCGCTCATGTCGCTCCGTTCCAGTATTGTGCTCGCCGACGGCTCCATGAAGCGGAAATCGTCGCGCGGTGTCGTTTTTGCGAGAGGATGGGACTACAAGATAAGAAAAATGCGGCGGGGGTATGCGTTCCCCCGCCTAGGCATTTATTTCCCGTTGACATTAATGACTTCTCGCCCATTGTATGTGCCGCAGGCTTTACATACTCTGTGGGGAAGACGGAATTCGCCGCACTTTGAACACTTAACAAGACCCGGGGCCTCCAGCTTCCAGTGTGAGGAACGCCGCTTGTCCCTTCTCGCCTTCGATAATTTACTCTTTGGAGCAATCGCCATGGTGACACCTCCTGCTATTCATTTTCCAGGAGCTGTCCAAGGACAGCGAGCCTGGGGTCTGTCTCCGATTTGCAATGACACGGCCCGTCGTTTAAGTCGGATCCGCACTTTTCACAGAGCCCCTCGCAGTCTTCCCTGCATAAGAGGCGCTGGTCCATGTTCAGGATAAAATCCGTGAGGATAATCTCGTCGACATCGACGTTGTCGCCGCATAGCGTGTAAACATCGGGATCGTCTTCGTTTTCGCCCTCGGAGAGGACTGCGTGGACGCTGCGGTGAACGGGCAACTCAAATACCTTCAGACAGCGGGCACACGTACACTCCAGCACGGCCTCCACATCCGCGTCGAAGTGGAGAACGCCGGCGCTGTTGCGCACCCTGCCCGACGCGCTCGCTCCAGGTCTTACGGCGACGATAGAGCCGCCGACGGCTTCCGATAAATCCGGCTCGTATTCAAACGGAGCGGAAGCGCCCGGAACGTAGATAATATCACGAAGATCAAGCTGCATAGTACACCTCGCATTCGCTTTGACATTATAAGTGAAAAAGCATGTATTGTCAAACTATTTTTTATCCTGTATAGTGAAAGCAAAACAGCCCCACAGGGGCGGCTATCCTATAATATATTCTACCCACTAAAGGCGGATTAACCGTGAAGGAAATCATCATCGGGCAAAACGACGCCGGCCAGCGGCTGGACCGCTTCGTCTCGAAAGCTGTTCCACTGCTCCCTGCGTCTCTCCTGCAAAAATATATTCGTCTCAAACGCATCAAAGTGAACGGCCGTGGCGCTGACCGGGCCTATAAGCTCACTCCGGGGGATACGCTGCAGCTTTACATTAACGATGAGTTTTTTGAAAGGCCCAGCGAAGAGAACGCGTACCTGCGTATCACGAAACCGGATTTGGATATCGTATATGAAGACGAGAATATTCTTCTTGTATGCAAAAAGGCGGGCCAGCTCTGCCACAGCGACGAGGAGGGCAACGCCGCGGGCACCCTCATCGCCCACATCCAGGCGTACCTTTACCTCAGCGGCGCGTGGCGCCCACGGGAGGAAAACGCCTTCACCCCTGCCCTGTGCAACCGTATCGACCGAAACACCTCCGGCATCGTTATCGCCGCGAAAAATGCCGAAGCATTGCGCATTCTAAACGAAAAAATCCGCCTGCGTGAGATAGACAAGTACTACTACGCCGCCGTACACGGCCGTGTTAGTCCCCCCAGCGGGCGGCTTGAGGGATACCTTTTTAAAGACGCCGCAAAAAATCAGGTGTATATCTCGGAAAAGAGCATCCCCGGCTCGAAAACGGCCATACTGGAGTACCGCACCGTCAAAACGGCGGGGGCCCTCAGCCTCCTAGAGTGCCGCCTTATCACGGGGCGCACCCACCAGATTCGCGCCCAGCTGGCCCACGCCGGCTATCCCCTTCTGGGAGACGGAAAATACGGGCGGGAAAAACTCAACCGACAGTATGGCGAAAGCAGTCAGGCTCTCTGTTCCTGGCGCCTCGTTTTCAGCTTTAAATCAGACGGCGGCGCTCTGGAATATTTAAATGGTAAAGAGTTCAGAGTCGGCCGGATAGATTTTGTCGAAAAATACTTTAATTCCAATTGACAATACCCTGTATTGAATGTATATTTATCCTGTTTCCATTCCAGCGGAAAAGTATAATCATGAATGGGGTACGATAATGGCAAAAGAGTTTATTCGCCTCCGTGACTGCACGATGGTGTTTGACGACGACGTTGTTCTCAACAAAATTAATCTGACAATTAAAGATAACGAATTCCTCACACTGTTAGGTCCCAGCGGTTGTGGCAAGACAACGACGCTGAGGATTATTGGCGGCTTCGTAAAACCCACATCCGGAGACGTCTTCTTTAATGGTGTGAGGATTAATGATGTTCCGCCCCATAAGCGGACCGTTAACACTGTGTTTCAGAAGTACGCGCTCTTCCCCCATTTGAACGTGTATGAGAACATCGCCTTCGGACTGCGCATCAAGCCGCGCGGGAAAGCGGCAATGAAAAACGGTCACGAGGGGCGGCGCCTTTCCAAAGACGAGATTCACTCCCGTGTCATGGAGATGCTGGAAGTCGTCAGCCTGAAGGGATTTGAGTACCGCGATGTAACGTCCCTGTCCGGCGGCCAGCAGCAGCGGGTGGCCATCGCCCGCGCCCTCGTCAACCGCCCGAAAGTACTCCTTCTGGACGAGCCGCTGGGCGCACTGGACCTGCGCTTGCGCAAGGATATGCAGATTGAGCTCAAGCGCATTCAGGAAGCCACAGGCATCACCTTCATCTACGTCACTCACGATCAGGAAGAGGCGCTCTCCATGAGCGACACCGTCGTCGTGATGGACGGCGGCGTCATTCAGCAAATCGGAACGCCTGAAGACATATATAACGAGCCTGTCAACGCCTTCGTGGCCGACTTCATCGGCGAGAGCAATATCGTCGACGGCATCATGGTTGAAGACGGCGTTGTGGAAATCTTCGGAAAGAAATTCGCCTGTCTCGACGAGGGCTTTGACCCCATGGAACCCGTGGACGTGGTCATCCGCCCCGAAGACGTGGACATTGTCGACATAAAAGACGGTATGCTCACCGGAACGGTCACAAACATTACATTCAAAGGCGTCCATTACGACGTTATCGTGGATTTCAAGGGCTTTAAGTGGCTGATACAGACGACGGATTACTGCCCCGCCAACTCCCGCATCGGCATCAAAATCGATCCAGACGGAATCCACGTCATGAAAAAAAGCGTATACTCCGGCATGTACGGCGATTACAGCTCCTACAGCGCCGAATACGAAGATATCAGCGATGCCGATCTCGAACCGGAGGAGACCGTTTCGGAGGATGAGCGCTATGAAACTTAAGTATCTCAGCGCACCCTATATCCTTTGGATGACGCTGTTTGTCGTCGCCCCTGTGGTTATCGTTGCGGTTTACGCCTTTTCCAATGCCCAGGGTGGCTTCACCTTCGATAACTTCTCAAAAATGGGCGACTACGTCTCCGTCTTTTCCCGTTCCTTTCTTCTCGCCGGAATTTCAACGGTTATCTGCATCATCATCGGCTACCCCATAGCGTACATCCTTTCAAAAGAGCGGACATACCTGCAGCGCATTCTCATCATGCTCATCATGCTGCCTATGTGGATGAACTTCCTCCTGCGCACCTATGCGTGGATGTCCATCCTCGAAAACACCGGTCTGCTCAACCGCTTTCTCTCCCTTCTTGGCCTGCCCACGGTGGCTATCATCAACACCCCGGGGGCAATCGTCATCGGTATGGTCTATAACTTCCTGCCCTTTATGATTCTCCCCATCTATTCCGTCATCGTGAAAATCGACCGCAGCCTCATCGAGGCGGCGCAGGACCTGGGAGCCGGCACCGTTACCGTTTTCCGGCGTGTCATCTTCCCCCTGAGCCTGCCCGGCGTTTTCTCAGGTGTAACGATGGTTTTCGTGCCGGCTGTCTCCACCTTCGTCATTTCTCAACTGTTAGGCGGCGGCGCGAATATGCTCCTTGGCGACCTCATTGAAATGCAGTTTCTCGGCGCCGCGTATAACCCACACCTCGGTTCGGCTATCGCCCTCGTCATGATGGTCATCGTGATGATTTGTATGTGGCTCATGAATAAATTCGGCGCCGGCGGAGAGGAGGCTGTGATGCTGTGAAAAGAAGACCGCGTATCGGAAGCCGTGTTTTCCTCGGCCTGATTTACCTCTTTCTCTACGCCCCGATTTTCATCATGATCGTCTTTTCCTTCAACTCGTCGAAAAGCCGCTCTGTGTGGTCGGGCTTCACCTTTGAATGGTACGCCGAGCTGTTTCAGGACAGCACCATCATGTCCTCTGTGTCGACGACGATTGCCGTCTCCGTTCTCGCCGCCCTCGTGGCCACCGTTGCCGGCACCTTTGCCGCCATCGGGTTTTACAACATGCGGCGGCGCACCAGCAGCCCCTTTCTGGCTATTAACAACATCCCCGTCATGAACGCCGATATCGTAACAGGCGTGTCCCTGTGCCTGCTGTTCGTCTCCCTTGGCTCTATACTGAAGTACCAGCTGGGGTTCGGAACGCTCCTCATCGCACATATAACGTTTAATATCCCCTACGTCATCCTCTCCGTTCTTCCCAAGCTCCGGCAGATGGACAAAAACCTCGTGGACGCGGCCATGGACCTCGGCTGTACATGGTTTCAGGCCTTTTACAAGGTGATTATTCCGGAGATTATGCCCGGTATTATAAACGGCATGATGATTGCATTCACCATGTCCATCGACGACTTCGTTATCAGCTATTTCACAGCCGGTTCAAAGGTTCAGACGCTGTCCATGACGATTTACGCCATGACCCGTAAGCGCATCAGCCCGAAAATCAACGCCGTCTCGACACTGCTGTTCCTGTTTATTCTGATGCTCCTCGTCATCATCAACGTGCGTCAGATTCGGCAGGAAGAGCGTGAAAAGAAACTCAAATCGAAATAAAAGGAGGCAATACGTAAATTGAAAAAAAGACTTGCGGCCCTGCTTGCCGCCCTCGTCCTCGCACTCTCCCTGTTTTCCGGCTGCGCCGGCACCAAAGAAGAGGTCAACGTGTACAACTGGGGCGAGTACATCGACGAGTCCCTTTTCAAGGAGTTTGAAAAACAAACGGGGATAAAGGTCAACTACAGCACCTTCACCAGCAACGAAGCCATGTACTCCGTCATTAAAACAGGCGGCGCACAGTATGACCTTATCATCCCGTCGGACTATATGATCTCCCGCCTGATAAGCGAGGGGATGTTGGAAAAGCTCGACTTTACCAACATCCCGAACTACAGCCTGATTGACGACAAATACAAAAATCTCGAATACGACCCCTCGGGCGAGTATTCAGTTGCTTACATGACAGGTACGGTAGGCCTCATCTACAACAAGGCCATGATTCCCGACGAGATTGACAGCTGGGGCGCCCTGTTTAACGAACGCTACGCCGGCCAGATTCTCATGTTCGATAACTCCCGGGACGCCTTCGGCGTGGCCCTGAAATTCCTCGGCTACTCCCTCAACACAACGGACCCCGCCGAGCTGAATGAGGCCTACGAGCTGATTAAATCGCAGTCTTCCATTCGTCAGGGATTCGTCATGGACCAGATTTTCGACAAACTGGAAAGCGGCGAGGCGGCCATCGGGCCCTATTACGCGGGCGACTACCTGATTATGCTGGAGAACAACCCTGACCTGGCCTTCGCCTTCCCCAAGGAGGGCACCAACCGCTTTGTGGACGCCATGTGCATCCCCAAGGGGGCGCAGAACAAGAAAAACGCCGAGTTGTTCATCGACTTTATGTGCTCCACGGAAGCGAGCCTGAGGAATATGGACGTCGTCGGCTACGTATCCGCGAACAAGGAGGCGGCGGACCAGTATGCCGCAACGCTGGACGAGGAGGCCAGAGCCATCATGTTCCCGGGCGATGACATTCTGGCCAATACCGAAGTCTTTATCAATCTTCCGCAGGAAACCCTCAGTCTCTACGACGAGCTGTGGATTAAAATTAAGTCCTAGCTTCTGGCACAATAAAACCGGCCGGCTGCCTTGAACTGCACCCCAATTGTTAGACAGTATGGTATACTGAATAACGATTGGGGTGTTTTTATGCCAAAAGGAGTGCCGAACAAACGATACACGGCAGAATTTAAACAGAAAGTTGTGGAAGCAGTC
>DUPW01000128.1 GCA_012838125.1 Papillibacter sp. | reverse complement strand
GTCCCGGTGGTGCTGACGCTCACGTTATTCGCCGTGGCGCTGACGGACGTGACGGTGCCCTTGCCGCCCACCTGCGTGCCCGCAGCGGCTGCGTTCACCGTATTAACCTTCGCGCCTTCCTTAACGTCAATAGACGTATTGGTGGCGGCGGAGGTGGTTGTCAGCGTTCCAACGGTGCCTTCCACCGTAATCGTCGCCTTCGCGCCCGAGACGGTCACTTCGTCCACCGCTCCCTTGACGGTGACCGGTACGTCGGAGGCGTCCACCACGAGCTTGTCAACATCGCCTTCCACGATGATATCATCGTTTCCGTCGTCTATGTACACCACTTCAACGTCGGCGTCGCCCTCGACGTAGACGCGCACCTTGCCGTCCACCTTCGAGACGATAACCGTTCCGACGGAGCTTCCGCCGCGGATGATGATGGAGTTAACGCCGCCGCCGCGGACGACCATGCGCCCCGTAACCGTGACGTTGTCGAGAATCACATCGCCGCTGCCGACACCGTCACCAATGACGAGGTCACCCTTCACCGTCACATCCTTCAGCGTAACGCCGGGGACGTTAATGAGGACGCAGCCTTCGGCCAGCGCCGAAACGGTGCCAGGCTGGGTGATGTACGTCTTGAAGATGTTATGCATCATCACCGCAAAGTCTTTGCGGAGGATATTCGCCGTGGGATTGAGTTTTCCGCCCGCTCCGTGGATGAATCCGGCCTTCACCATCGCCGCCGTGGGGCCAACCGCCCAGGACGCGACGCTGGACGCATCAGAGAACGCAGAAAGATCAGCGAGGGTGCCGTCTTCCAGCTTCAGGGCCCGTGCCAGAATCGTGAAAGCCTGCTGGCGCGTGATGGAATCGTTCGGCATGAGCCTTGTTCCGTCACCCTGCAGCACTTTCATGTGCACAGCCTTCGCCAGATAGGACGCGTACCATTCGTCACCGGATACGTCCGAAAAGCTGGCGAGCGACGCCTCATTTGAAGCGCCGAACGCGCGGACAACAATTGCCGCCATCTGCGCACGGGTCAGGTTATCGTTCGGGAGAATCTTCCCGTCCGAGCCCGTGAGCAGCCCGTTTTCAACCGCCGCTTCGAGGGCAGCTGTTGAATAGTCGTCGGGCATATCCGGGAAGGATGATGCCGCCGCAATCATCGGCACAAGTGTTATCAGCATACACAAGGCCAGCATCATTGAAAGAATGCGTTTTTTCATGTCTAACCTCCAATTAAGTTTACTCCCATTTGAGCAGAACCGGAAGTTTCCGCCTTATCTGGGTGAACATAACTACCGCCATTATATCACATCTTTTTCCATTTTCAATACAAACCGACAAGATCCTCTTGTTTCGTTGATATTTGTCACAAAATTCTTACTTTCTTTGAGACTGGACTTTTCCTGCGTCTTTTCTGCCAAATAAGCGGCCTTTCGTTGTGCGGCGCTGGAAAATGGTGTATAATTCTGTTCAAAATAGGACGCCGCCCCAGCATGGACGGGGGCCGGCTCAGAGGGAGGGCGCAGGATGTTTCGCACGATGCGGAGAATCAAACAAGCTGTCTCGGAGGAGGCGTGCAAAAAAGTTTTGTCGGAAGAAAAGAGAGGGGCCTTTTCCATCATCGGGGACGGCGGGTATCCTTATGCCCTGCCGATAAACTTCTACTATGACGAAGAAGACCGCCGCATCTATTTTCACGGCGCGAAGGAAGGCCACAAGGCGGACGCCATCCGCGCCTGCGACAAGGTGTGCTTTACCACGTGGGACACGGGATTTAAAAAAGAAGGCCGCTGGGAATATAACGTCACCAGCGTGATTGTGTTTGGCCGGGTGCGGATGATTAATGAGAAGGATATTGTAGAGGAGAAGCTGCGAACGCTGGCCGCAAAATACTATCCGAGCATAGAAGAGGCGGAGGAGGAGATTCGCCACGCCATCGACCGCGTGCAGCTTTATGCCATCGACATAGAACACATGAGCGGAAAACTTGTTAGCGAGAGATAGGGGCATACAGCTTGCGCCGATGTTATCGAAACCGCTTCAAGCTGAAAGCTAAGAAAAGGGTTGTTTTGCATGGAGATTAAACGGTACCGTAAAAGGGACGAAGCGCGGCTCTTTGAGATGCTCGCGGAGGAAGGAGACGAATGGGGCGATTACCACAAGATTGAAAACCGCCCGCGGTAAAAAGCGCTTCGGTCCGGCATCGTCTACATCGCCTGCGAAGGCGGCGCCCTCTGCGGGTAGGTCCGGTGCCGCGAGGACGACGGCTACGGCGTCTATATCTACAATTTGCTTGTCAGAAAGGCGTATCGGCAAACAGCTCATGGAGCGGGTCTGCCGGGACTTCCCGAACCAACCCGTGTATGTGATGAGCGATAGTGACCCGTATTACGAGAAGCTCGGATATGAGAGGGAAGGGTCTATTTTCATCGTAAAGGCGTAAAAACACGGCGCTCTGGCAGGCAGAGCGCCGTGTTTTATGTCGTTTTGAGGGATTACTTTATAAGTAAGTGAAGCGCGAATCGAATTCATCGGCGCCGTCCATTTCATGGTCCCATACTGGCCAGTCATTTGTGTTTTTCCTGCCGAAATCATCCGTATCCCGGTATCGTTCAATGGCGTTTTGATACCTTGTCTTTCCGTACATTTCATACCCAGCTTCATTATAATAATGCGGAAACCGCACGATATAGTAATCATAATCGAATTCACTTCCCCGCGGCTCATATCGGCTCCATGCCGTATTATACAGGGGCTTTATGTATTTGCTTTCGGGTTTCATGTACAGCATGCTCGCATAAAAGGCGGCACCCGAGAACCTTTCTGTTTTCGCCGTGGTGTCCTCTGTATGCTGCGTCTCCCCGAAGTCCTGCACGAAATCGCCGGCGGAGGTATGCTGCGTTTCTTTGCTGCCGGCGGGCGCAGCGTCCTCTACACTGGCTACGGCGCGCCCCTCTTCCTGTATGTTTAACGCGGGAGCCGTCTCGTCAGGCGGGGCAGGTTCCCTTTCTTGTGCATCAAATGCGCGTGCATCAAGGGGCGGTTCATCCGGGTCTGCCGAAGTGCTTGTGTCGCTTTGCCATCCTTCCGATTCTTCGGGGGCATGAACTTCGACGGGCGTATCTTCCGGCGCTCCTGCTTCAACAGGCAGTGCTTCCGGAGCGTTTGCTTCGGCACGTTGTTCTTCGAGACATCCCGTTCCGGCGGTCTGTCCTTCCAAATCTTCCGGGATGTTTTCGGAAAGCCCCGCTTCCGCGATAGGCCCTTCGACGTCTTGAGAGCCGGATTCGGCGCACAGCCCTTCCGGCTCCTCCGGCTCCTGATGCGGCGTGACCGGCGGAGTCGATGGACGCGGCTGTCTTGCGCCGAGTTTTTCCAAAAGCCTGTTTAAAATCCCCATATTCAACACATCCCCGTTTGTGACTGCTCCAACTATACTCCCTGACGGCGAAATTTTAAAGAAGAACAGCTTCGCAAAAGCAAAAATTCAATGAATAATCGACGGATATTTTCCTTTCATGACAAAAAGTAATTTCTTGTTGACCTTGTGGTCATAATTTGCTATACTCCTGACCTGTGAAGTTAATACTCGATGAAGCATCTAGAATCGGACGTCGGAAGGCGCCCGAAACTGGATGTGGAGAGCGCTTTGGAGAATCCCATTTAATTGGGTGCCGAAGGTGTAAGGCGTGCTCTCAAAGCACCGCTGAATCTCTCAGGCAAATGAACAGAGCTGTTATGGTACGTTTCATGCTTTCCCTTTTAGGGCTTTTTCTGCTTTTGGCATATTAGTCGGGCGTTGAGCTTTCTAGCGTTATGTAGGGATAGGTGTGGAGCCTCGCAGTGTATCCAGAGTCGCAACGTACAGGGCGGCTCTTTCTTTTTGTCCAAAGCGATACATAAAGGAGGAAAAACCCCTTATGCTATCCGTCGTTCAAAAAATCAACACCTACCTATCTGACTACATTCTCATCATTCTCCTCGTTTCGGTGGGGCTGTGGTATACCATCCGGACCCGTTTCGTTCAGATTCGCTGCTTCAGCGAAGGGTTTAAGAAAACCTTTGGCGGCTTTACTATCTTCGGTAAGAAGCACGATGCGGGCATGAGCTCCTTTCAGGCTCTGGCAACGGCCGTGGCCGCTCAGGTGGGCACGGGCAACGTCATCGGCGCCAGCGGCGCGATTCTGATGGGCGGCCCGGGCGCCATCTTCTGGATGTGGATTATCGCCTTCCTCGGAATGGCCACGATTTACGCCGAAGCCGTTCTCGCCCAGACAACGCGGCAGAAAGATGCGGACGGCAACGTCCTCGGCGGCCCCGTCTACTACATCACCACCGCGTTTAAAGGCCGATTCGGCAAGTTCCTCGCCGGCTTCTTCTCCATCGCCATCATTCTCGCCCTCGGCTTCTTCGGTTGCATGGTTCAGTCCAACTCCATTGGCTCCACCGTCAGTACTGCCCTCGGCATCCCCTCCTGGATCATGGGCATCGTGCTCGTCGCAATCTGCGCCACCATTTTCCTCGGCGGCATCAAGCGCCTTGCCTCCGTCACGGAGAAAATCGTCCCTGTTATGGCGGTCATCTTCCTACTGGGCGCTGTGGTCGTCCTCATCGCCCGCATCCGCTTTGTGCCGGAAGCCTTTGGTATGATTTTCCGCTATGCCTTCCAGCCGCAGGCCATCATCGGCGGCAGCATCGGCTTCGCCATAAAGCAGGCCATCAGCCAGGGAGCCAAGCGCGGCCTGTTCTCCAACGAAGCCGGTATGGGCTCTACCCCCCACGCCCACGCCCAGGCAAACGTGGCAAAGCCGCATGATCAGGGCGTCGTCGCCATGACGGGCCTCTTTATCGATACCTTCGTGGTCCTCACCCTCAACGCCCTCGTCATTATCGCCACCCTCTACGCCGGAAACGGCATCCTCTCCGGCGGCATCATTCCGGAGAGCATCGACAGGACCAACCTCGCCCAGACGGCCTTTGGTACCGTCTTCGGGTCAAGCGCCGGCAACATCTTCGTGGCGGCCTGCCTGTTCTTCTTCGCTTTCTCCACCATCCTCAGCTGGAACCTGTTCGGCAAAATCAACGGGATTTACCTCTTTGGCAACAAGTCCACCACCGTTTACACCGTTGCCGCCCTCGTGTTCATCTTCCTCGGCACGCTGGTCTCCAACGACCTCGTCTGGGAACTGACCGATATGTTCAACCAGCTGATGGTTATCCCCAACGCCATTGCCCTATTTGCCCTCACGGGCGTCGTTGTAAAAGGCGCCCTGGATGCGCGCAAAAAGAGCTAGCGTTCGCTTACGAATACAAGAAATACGTGCAGATTTCCATCTGCACGTATTTTTTTATTGGCACTGCGACCCGTCCTCTTGACGGATTAGGACGAATGGGCTATTATTTTTATTAATAATTTATTTTGAGCCTATTGGCCTATAAGGAGGATACCTTTTTGGAAGCCACTGTCGCAAATCCGCTTGGAACGAAGCCCATAAGGGGCCTTATCTGGAAGTTTGCCATTCCGGGGATTATTACGCAGCTCGTCAGCTCCATACATAACATCGCCGACCAGGTCTTTATCGGACAGGCAATCGGCGATTTAGGCGTCGCTGCGACGAATATCGCCTTCCCCCTTGTGTCCATTACCCTCTCTGTGGCCGCTCTCATCGGCATGGGCGGTGCATCCCGTTTCAGCATATTCCTCGGCCAGAAGGACTTTGATAAGGCCGGGAGAGTCCTCGGCAACGCCGTGTCTCTCCTGCTGATTATCGGTGTTCTTCTCTCCGCCGGGACTTTCATTTTCCTCAAGCCCCTCCTCTATCTCTTCGGCGCCACGGAGCTGATTATGCCCTACGCCGTCGATTACGCGAGGATTATCAGCATTGGCCTGGTGCTCGGTATCTTATCCACGGGGCTGGCGTATTTTATCCGCGCCGACGGAAGCCCCACGTACTCCAGCATCGTCCTGCTTTCCGGAGCGGTCTTCAATATCGTCTTTGACCCGATTTTCCTGTTCGGTTTTGACATGGGCATCCCGGGCGTAGCGCTGGCCACGGTGCTGGGCCAGCTTCTGTCCACCGTCCTTGCCGTCATCTACCTGCTCAAACGGTTTAAGTGCGTGAAGTTTTCCTTCAGGATTATGCGGCTTAGATTTGACGCCATTCGGGCTATCACCTCCCTCGGCTTTGCCGCCTTTACGACGCATGTTCTCATGACGATTGTGCAAATCGTACTGATGAACGGCCTGCGCCATTACGGCGCCATGTCCCATTACGGAAGCGAAATTGCCATCGCCGCCTCCGGCGCCGTGGGCAAAGTGTCACTTGTGTTCTTCTCGGGAATTATCGGCATCGGGCAGGGCTGCCAGCCGATTTACGGGTATAACATGGGCAGCCGCCAGTACGACCGTGTCAAAGAGACGTTCCTCAAGGCGCTGCGTTACTCGTTAACGATTTCCACCTGCGCCTTTATCGTCTTCCAGATCTTTCCGAGACAAATCATGAGCCTGTTTGGTTCGGATGATCCCCTGTTCTACGAGTTCGCCACGCGCTATATGCGCACGTATCTGTTTATGATGTTCCTGCATCCCCTGCAGCCGATTACGTCCACCTTCTGCACCTCCGTCGGGAAGGCCAACCTGGGCTTCTGGATGGCCGTTATCCGGCAGGGGCTGCTCCTCACGCCATTTCTTATCATCTTTCCGCTTCTCTGGGGGATAGACGGCCTTCTCTTCGCCGCCCCTGTTTC
The DNA here is from genome assembly GCA_012838125.1 of Papillibacter sp. Classification (GTDB taxonomy): domain Bacteria; phylum Bacillota; class Clostridia; order Oscillospirales; family Oscillospiraceae; genus Sporobacter. Next base: position 27,065 of record DUPW01000128.1, on the reverse strand, counting down.
TGACGGTATCGCCGCCTTCGTCTTCTCGTACGTGGGCTTCAGACAAGTGAAGGCGCTCAATAGGCTTCAGGCGGAGAAAGAGGCCCTGCCGGAACCGGAGAGCGTTGGGGATGTCATCGCTGAAAACCGCGCCGATGGTGCGATATAAAGCGGGTGCGTTATGAAAAGGGATACGCGGCAGGAGATTTTGAATGCGGCCCGAACGCTGTTTAATCAATACGGTTACAACGGCGTCTCCCTGCGGGATATTGCCGAAGCCGTCGGCATCAGCAAAGGGAATCTCACCTATCATTTCAGTAAGAAGGAAGACATCATCGAAAGTCTTCTGGATTCAGAAAAAGGGTCCCTCCCCCCGCAAGCGCCGGGCACCATAAGGGAACTGGACACCATGTTCATCAACATGCAGAAAACGGTGGTGTCCCATTCCTATTTCTTCCTGCACCATACCCAGCTTGGTCAAATCTCCGAGAACATCTTCCAAAGGCAGCGCCGGCGGTATAAACGCATTCTGCCCCATCTAAACAATGCCTTTGCCACCCTTCGGGACAACGGATTCTTCCGCCCCGAGCTGTTTGAGGGTGAGTATGAGCGTCTCATCGACATGCTGTATATGTCCATCATCTACTGGGCGCCCTTTTCCAGGCTGCAGCAGGCCACCGCCCACGGTATGAACTTCCGCCGCCATATATGGGGAGCGCTCTTCCATCTCCTGACGGAAAAAGGCCGCAGAGAGCTTGATGAAATCCTCGCCGAGTGCAATATCCGGGGCGCTAACACCAGCCTTTCGTGAATGCCTTTCCATCCGGTTTTTTTGAAAGACAGCCGGTCAACCCCTCCGCCGTCAGCGGAAAAGGGCGCATTGCCTTCTATTCATAATGATGCACCTTTCGACTTGTACGGGCGAAATTCCTGCCCCGCTATTTAACACTTCATGGGACACAAAGGGCTAACATGATTAAAAAGCTAAGCACCGCACATATTGACAGCGTAATGGCTATTTGGCTTAACGCCAATATCCGCGCGCATCATTTTATTGCCGAGAGCTACTGGCATCGCCATTTTGACATGGTCAAAGAGATGCTTCCTGCCGCAAAGGTGTACGTCTACGAAGAAAGCGGCGCAATCTGCGGCTTTGTCGGTTTAGTGGAGGATTCTATCGAAGGGATTTTTGTGGATTCACCCTATCAATCAAAAGGAATCGGGAGAGCGCTTCTGGATTATGTAAAGCAAAATCGTAACGGGCTCTCCCTGCACGTTTACGAAAAGAACGCCCGCGCCGCGGCGTTTTATCTGAGAGAAGGCTTTGTGGTGACGGAGAAGCAGATTGACGAGAATACGGGGGAGCGTGAGCTTGTCATGCACTGGACAAGGCGGTGAGGTGATACCATGCACGCCAAAATTGACACTTGGATACCGGAATTCTTAGCCTCGCTAAAGGCCCTTTTCCCCTCGCGTCTTATCTTCGTCGGCCTGCAGGGCAGTTACGGCCGCGGCGAAGCAACGGATAAGAGCGATATCGACGTAGTGGTCATACTGGACGAAGCAAAACCGGAGGATTTGCGGGCCTACTCTAAAATGCTCGACACACTTCCCTACCGGGATAAAGCCTGCGGCTTTATCTCCGGCATAAGAGAACTTGAAAACTGGGAACGCTCCGACCTGTTTCAGTTTTACCATGACACCACGCCGATTTACGGCAGCCTCGATTTCCTGCCAGACAAAATTGAAACCGAGGATATAAGGCGCGCCGTGAGAATCGGCGCCTGCAGCATCTATCACGTCTGCGGGCACAACATGGTGCACGAAAGAAGCTGTGAGATGCTCAAAGGGCTGTATAAATCGGCAGTGTTCACAGTTCAGGCGATTTCCTATCTTCTGACGGGCATATATCGCAAAAGAAAAGCCGACCTTCTCCCCCTTCTCATGCCGCCGGATCGCCCTATCCTTGAAACGGCGATGGCGCTTGGCCAAGAGGCGGTTTTCGCCCCTCGGGACTTTGACAGGCTCTCCGATTTGCTGTTTCAGTGGGCATCGAGCGTCATTCGTGAATACGCGTAAAATAAAAGCAAGGCACCGATTAAGGCGCCTTGCTTTTTGATTTCATGGGATGTTTTGCGTGAGGGCGGCTTATTTTCGCCACTCCCGGCCCGCTTCGAGACCCCATTTTTCAAACATGTCGTTGTAGAACTTCGGGCGGGGGAAATCGTAGGTCATTTCCATGGACAGTTCCTTATATCCGAAGCCCGTCCGGCAGAGAAATTCGATACCGCTTATGATTTCGGAGAGCTTTTCTGCGCGCATGGTGAACATCACCTCGTCCTCGTCCGTGAGGGCCCGCTCGTATTCGCCGGGGTCCGGGAAGGTGATGTTGTAGTCCTGCCCGTTGAGGACGGGTATGGTGGAGTGGACGCAGGAGTCTACAGGGTCGAGCCGCACATCCATCATCTTGCCCGACTGGAACTTCGCCGCCATCTGGAAACTGCGAATTTGGGCGGGGCGGCAGTATGTACACACAAGGTCGGGAATGAAGGTACAACTGCGAAGGGGTGCGATGGAGAAGCCGATGACCTTTGTGTCATTCAGGCGCGGGTAGTCTTTCCGGAAGTACTCAACGCCCCACTGGGGGTCTTTAACGAAGAACTTTGAGCCCAGCTCCTCATAGTCTTCCTCCTCCACGGGGACAAGGCCGTAGGAAATGAGGGGCCAGACGCACCAGTGGTCCTCTTTGAGCATCGTTATAGCCGCGCGGTCCCGCCGCACCTTCGCAAAGGCCTGGCACATGGCAAGATGCTCACCCTTGTCCCGCTTGGGCCGGATGGTCCCTTCCGGGATGTCATCCCCCTCGTGCAGGACTTTCAGGGCAATGGGCGAATACCGCAGGAGCAAAAGCCGCTCCAGCTTCTCCCCCATCTCGTTGTAATCCGATACCGTCGGGGCCGCTGCGCTTTTCTCCATTACCGGTCACCCACCTTCCACTCGCTGCCGGTGGGAAGTCCCCACTTTTCAAACATCTCGTTGTAGAACTTCGCTCTGGGGTACTCCAGATTCATATCATAAGCCAGCTGCCTGAAGCCGAAGCCCATCTTTGTGATGGAGCGGACGGCGTCCATGAGCGTCTCAAACTTTTCACCGGAGACGGTGAAAATCATCTCGTCGTCCCACGCAAGGCTCCGCTCAAATTCGCCGGGGTCGGGGATGGCCGTATTGTAGTGAGTTTCGCCGTTTATAATGGGCAGGACGGCCGCACCGCAGGAGTTGACGGTCTGGAGGCAGGCCTCCGGCACTAGTGCATCGTGGTATTTCGCCGCCATAAGAAGCTGACGCAGCTGTGCAGGGATGCAGTAGACCACCACCACGTCCGGCGTAAAGGTGCAGGACTCAAGGGGGGCGATGGCAAGACCGGCGCGGGCTTTGTCCGGGTCAATCATGGGAAAATGGGCTTTGTAAAACTCAAGGCTCTTCTTCGGGTCCTTGATAAACTGCATGGAGCCGAGGTAGTTTACGTCATCCTCGTCCAGCTCCACGTTGCGGAAACTGATTAGGGGCCACAGGCACCAGTGGTCTTCCTTAAACATGGCGAAAGACCGGCGGTTTCGCCGCACCGCCGCAAAGGCCTGACAGAGGGCATAGTGCGTCCCCTGCTCCGAAGGTCGGGCGCACCCTTCGGGCACCTCCCCTTCATCGATGAGCTTCAGGGCGATGGGGGCCGACCGTAGGTGCAGAATCTCCTCCAGGTCGCGGCCGGCTTTGTTGAACTCTTCCAGCGTATACATGAGCGTGCTCCCCTTTCTTTTCTTCTGCCGCCATTATACATCTTTTCCCGCGAATTTTCCTCTCAATTTGGCTAATTTACCATTCCAAACACGTTATAGCGGCGGCGCCAGACCCAGTATTAACCGCCCCGAACGCGCGAATAAACACGGGGAAACGTAAGACCAGCTAAAGAGACATCCGCCTTCACCGCCCGAGACGGGCTGCGGCGCGTTTAGTGGCGCTTTTCCCGTCGCAAAGCATACGTTACCCGAACGGAACGCATAAACACGCGCTGGGCGCAATGCACCATGCGCTACAGACGCGCTAGAGCCGCCGTTGACTTAGAGGTGCGCAGGGCGCTGCGCGCTTTTGATATAGACGCGCATACGGCGCGGGCCTGCCCATGTGCACCTCGAACAGCTCTTTCGACAAGAGCATAACCCTCACTCCGCGCGTGCGAAAATGCACTGTAGCAAAAGGACGGAGAAGCGAAAATCGACCGCGCCGAGTCCGCCCACGCGAGAAAAATAGACCGAAGTGATTTAATCACCTGAAGATTGGTTATTTCGACCTCGAGTTCGGCGCACAGCGGCTTAACTCCACGGGGACGCCTCCCGTTATAATTCGGGCGCATCTCACAAAATGCGCTAGCGCGATGCCATCAAAGGGCGTCACGCATGGCGCGCAGGACGTTTTCCCGAGCAAACTTTTCAATTTGCCGCTCCGTAAGCCCCCGCACCCGTAGTGCATCGAAAAGGATGTACATCTTCGCAGGCTCGCCGATTTCAAATGTGCCGGAGATGCCGTCAAAATCGCTGCCCAGTGCGGCGCAGTCCTCCCCGCCCGTCTTTATCAGATGCAAAACGTGGCGGCAGAGGTCCTCCACGCGGCTTGTACGCAGTCCGTCCTCCGTGAGAAACTCCGGCGCGAAGTTGAGGCCGATGACGCCCCCTTTGTCCGCAAGCGCCCGAATCATCTCGTCCGTGAGATTGCGGGGATGCCGGCAGAGAGCCCGACAGTTCGAATGGGTGGCGATAAAGGGCTTCTTTGACAGCGCCGCCACGTCCCAGAACCCGCCGTCGGAAAGATGGGAGACGTCGATGAGCATCCCGAGCCGGTTCATCTCCAAAGCAGCCTCTTTCCCGAAGTCGGTGAGTCCTCGCTTCATCTTTTCGGGGTCGGCCGAGTTCGGGTATCCAAAGCAGTTTGCGTCATTCCACGTCAGCGCCATGGCGCGAACGCCGGCGTCATAAAATCGGCGGAGCTTTTCCATGTCGCCCTGTACGGCGCGGCCGTCCTCGATGGAGAGAAGGGCGGAGCAGCGCCCCTCTCTCCGGTTTTGCTCAACATCCTCCGCGGAATAAGCCATGGAGATGACGTCCCCGTGGCGCTCTATGGTACTCAGAAGGAGCGACCGGGCCTTTTCAAACAGCTCGTCGTCCGCTAAGGGCGGCGGCAGGGGGACGCCCGCCCGCCTTGCCAGCGCCTCCGGTATCTTAGGAGGGAAAAATACCGCAAAAAACTGGGCGCACTGGCCGGATAAGGCCATCCGCTTAACGTCGAACATATTCTCCGGATTGTCAAAGAGCCGCCCGTCTGTTATCTCCTTCAGGAGGGTGTCGCAGTGCATATCGATGTACCCGCAGGTCATGGCCTTCCTCCCCCGCTTCTTTTTTTCTTTATATCACAGAAATCCGCCCCTGTTAAGGGCGTTTAAAAACGAAAGGACCGCTGGCACACGGCGCCCAAACCGTGTCCTGCGGCTCTTTCGCTATGGAGAACTTCAGTGAATGGAAGAAGAATATGGTAAACGGCTTAAAAAACCGTTTATCTCTGTGTTGCAGGCTCATCGCCTTGTGCAACGAGCGCACTGACTTTAGCAATACGCTCGCGAATGTGCCGCATTTCGCGCAGCTTCTCCTGATTCGTCGTAAATGCGATGAATATGAGGAGGAAGAGGCCGACGCCCACGTTCTGCAAAGCGGCCGGGATACCAAGCGCCAGCATGCCGGCCGTGAGCAGCTTCATGGAGAAGGCGCCCACGAACACGCCGACGGTGAGATTGGTATACTGCGAGAGGTAAAACCCGATGAAAACGGGCGGGAAGGCTTCGAACATCATGCTCATGGCGCCGTTAAACTTGACGTCCGCGAGCACCGAGCCTGTGGTGGAGAGGTTGATCGTCCCCGCGACGCCGACCATCAGGCCGCAGAGGAGATAGCACCCCATGACATTGCGCTTTTCATTGATGCCTGTGCTGGTGGCGAGAGCCTGATTGCTCGACAGGGAGCGCACGTTGTATCCGAATATGGTGTGCGTGTAGAGCACGTAGAATACAAGGCCCGCCGCGAGACCAAGGATGAAGACATACGGCGACCGCCCGAATATCAGCCAAGTGAAGTCAGAAACGCGGGCGCCGCCGCCTTTGTTGAAAACCATATTGACACTTTCGTAGACGAGCATCGCGCCGATGCTGATTACAAGAGTCGGCACCTTCATGGTGACATAGAGGAGGCCGTTAACCGCCGAAGCAATAACAGCGACGATAACGCAGCCGATTAAGAGCCCGAAGGCCCCGATGTTAAGCGCCTGGCCGATGGCACCGCCGATGATGGATGACATGACCGTCATCATGCCGATGGAGAAGTCCCAGCGGCCGTTTTTCATGTTGCACGTCATCGCCAGCGCAATCGCTGCGGCCATCATTGTCTGCTGGGCGACACTCCTCAGGCTTGCGAGGGAACCGAACTGCCCCGTTCCGAAAGCCTTCGAAAGGATGAAGAGCACGACAAACATAACGACGGGAAGCGCAAGGGTCCGCGCCGCGTTTCCTGCTATCCGTCCTACTCTCTTCATAGTAAAACCCCTTTCGGGGGCCCGAAGGGTTTAGTCCCTTCGGGCCGCCTTGTCCTTGTTACTTCGAGAACGACTGGGCCAGTGCGATCATATCGTCGAGGCTCGCGTTCGGGTTAACCAGAGCAACAAACTCTTTCAGCTCGTCCCAAGAGTAGATGCCGCCTTCGGCGCGCTCAAGGAAAGCGTTGTACTCGTCAGCGCTGGTGAGAAGGAGGTACGGCATGAGAATGTCGGGGGCGGAGCCGTCGCTCATGGTCATCTTGTGCTCGGTGAGAGCATTGTAGAGCATGATGAAGGCAAACTGCGCCTGAGCGTTGACGCCTTCAACAGCGTGGGAAACGATGCCCTGGCTGAAGCCGGTGGCGACATCGCCGTCATCATCAAAGAGGTTGAGCATAACCTTGCCGCCGTAACCGCCAGCCATCAGCGGCTGGAAGAGGTAGTTGGAGGCGTTGACGGCGCTGAAGATGGCCTCAACGTCCGGATACTGGGTGAGAAGGTTCTGAGCCGCTTCCGGCATCACAAAGGAACGAGCTTCCGTCAGAACCTGGATGTTGGCTTCCGCAAGAGCCTCATACGCACCGGCGAAGCGGCTGTCGAAGGCGGCGGAGATTCCCGGAGGCAGGCCGAAGAGGGCGATTTTGCTCGCGCCTTTCGCGATCATGTCCTTCACGATGTCATAGCTGATCTGCTTGTCGTCAGCATAGACGCTGCCAACATAGTACGGGTTCTTTCTGAAGGTCTCGTAGCCTTCCTCGTTGAGGAGGTTGTTGTTGGCTGCCACGAAGTAAACGCCGTTCTCTTCGCAGATCTGGAGAAGTCTTGCGCTCACACCGCCCGTGGCGAGGTCAACGATGCCGTCAACGCCAGCGGCGCAGAGGTTCTCAACAGCCGCGATGGCTTCGTCGGGCGTGGAACCGTCAGCAAGGGTAATGGTGCAGCCCGTTGCATTCGCAAGAGCATCGACGCCGGCCTTGATTCTGTCAAACCAGGCGCCGGAGTTGGTGTAAACCATGAGGCCGATGTGGAAACCGGGGAGTTCGACTTCTTCGCCCTGGGGTTCACCAGAGGGTTCGGGAGACTGGGTGGCGGGTTCAGAGGGCGACGGGGACGCGGGAGGCGGAGTCTTTGTTCCGCACGCGGCTAAAACGAGGGTCATCACAAGAATCAGACTGAGTACCGAAAACAGCTTCCTTTTCATATTATCCTCCTAAATTCGTCATTAATGATGGCGAAATGCTAACGTGGAAGAAGTCCGTGGCTTTCCCGCTTGTAGGTAAAGAGGATGACAAGCAGGAAGATTATGCCCTGAATGATGCCAATGTACGAAATCGGGACGCCGACGATTGTCAGTCCGTTCGTCATCATAATGATGAGCAGACTGCCCAATACAGCCGACCGCATCGACGTTGTGTAACCGCCCGAGAGGGAGAGGCCGCCTAAAACGACAGCCGTAATTACGCTCATCTCGAGGCCGTACCCGACGTTCGTGCTCATCACGCCGTTGCGCAACAGGTCAAAGTATGCCGCAAGGCCTACGGCAACGCCGCTGATGACATACGCCGCGATTCTGTACAAGTCGACGTTGATACCGGAGCTCCGGGCGGCGCGGATGTTTTCGCCGATGGCTTTGTTGTACTTGCCCACCTTCGTGAAGTTGAGGATGAGGAAGACAATCAGCCCAAACCCGATAAGGACCGCGAGCTTCACGCCCCAGCCGGGTTCGGAGAGCTCGGTAACGCCGATGGAATTTGCCTGCAGCACGGTGTTTACTATGCCTCTGCACGTAAACTGCATGCACAGGGACGAGATAAAAGGCGGTATGCGCAGCTTTACGGTTATGACGCCCGTTATAAGGCCGCATCCAACGGCCACGAGCACCGCCACAATGATGAGGAGAACCGGTGCGCCGACTCTCTTGTACACGATCGCGGCGATCATTTCCGACAGCGCCAAGACGGCGCCGACGGAGAAGTCAATTCCGCCGTGTGCGTGGATCATCGTAACGCCGATGCCCACCATCATCACCGTGTAAGCCTGCATAATGATACGCATGAGGTTTTGTGTTCTGTAGAACTGCGAGCCTCCCAGGATAGAGAACACCACAAAGACGATGAGCAGTCCTGCAACCGGCAGAATACCGGATAAATAGCGCTTAATCCTCGTCATGTTGCTCCCCCCTAAATCATCGCATGTATGACATCCTGCTCGGACAGCTCGGGTGAGCGCATAAACTCGCCGCTGATTTTGCCGTTTTTCAGGATGATGAGCCTGTCGCTCATACCGATGAGCTCGGGCAGTTCTTCACTGATGAGAATTATCGAGCAACCGCGGCAGCGCAGGTCATACATAAGCTGATACATCGCCTGCTTCACGCCCACGTCAACGCCGCGGGTGGGGCAGTCGAGGATCAGGATGTTCGCCTCGTTGCCGATCCACTTGCCGAACACAACTTTCTGCTTGTTGCCGCCGGAAAGGAAGCAGACTTTCTGCTCCATGGACTGGCACTTAACGCGAAGTTCATCGATAATCTCTTTTGCAAGGTCTTTTTCCTTTTTCGGCGCAATCATACCACGCCGGACCAGCTTCGTAAGGGACGGCAGGACGGCGTTGTTCCGAATGGACGCCTGAAGCATAATCGCCTCTTCGTCACGGTTTTTCGAGACGTAGCCCAAGCCGTTTTTCACCGCGGTGTTTGCGTCGGTGATTACAGTCCCGTCGGCCAGTTCGACGGAGCCGAAAATAACTTTGTCGATGCCGAACAGAAGCCGCCCCAGTTCATGGATGCCGCCGCCGGACAGTCCTCCGAACCCGAGGATTTCGCCCTCGTGAAGCTCGAAGTTCACATCCTCAACGAGATGGGCGCCGGTCATATTCTTGGCCTTTAAGACGATCTTTTCACCAACATTGCAGTCGTAGTCGGCGCGGTAGTAATGGCCCGTGAGTTCCCGGCCGACCATCATTGTTTTGATGGTCTCCTCCTCGAACTGGTCCTTCGTGAGGGTGCCGATGATATCGCCGTCCCTGAGGACTGTGATTATGGTGCAGACATTCATCAGCTCCTCGAGGTCATGGGAAATGAAGATGACGCCCTTGTTTTTCTTGCGCATCTCCTCGATGACTTTAAAGAGCAGCTCGCGACCATCGTGGGAGAGGGCCGTGGTGGTCTCGTCCACAATCAGAACATCGGGCTCGTCCACCATGGCCTTCGCCAACTCAATGAGCTTGCGCTCTTCAAGGTTGAGCAAAAACGTCGGCATGCCGGGGTTGATGTTCGTGACGCCGATTTTATTCAAAGCGTCCCGCGCCGCCTTGTTCAGTTTCTTTTTCGAGACAAGGCCCTTTTCACGGAAGGCGTTTTCTTTGCCAAGGAAGATGTTCTCCGCCACCGTAATCTCAGGTGCGGTTCCCATTTCCTGAACAATCATTGCAACGGCATTCTTCTGCGCTTCCACAACGCTGGCCGGGTCGTACGGCGCACCGTTTTTGAACATCTCGCCGCTGTCGGCTTTACGGATGCCCGCAATGATGGACGTAAGGGTGCTTTTCCCCGATCCGTTTTCGCCTACGAGTCCATGCACCTCACCGGGGAGGAGTGTAAAGTCCACATCGCGCAGGGCCACCGTCGGCCCGAAGCACTTATTAATTTTGTGAACGCTGAGAAGAGCATTAGGCATTAGTTCACCTCTTTGCGGCCCGCCCTGCCCTACTGGGCGGAGCGGGAATTGGCTTGATGCGGGAGCCGGCCCGCTGCCGCCTTATACGCTGACGGCAGCGGACGAAAGCTCCTCGGAGATGATGAGCCGGGCACCGGTTGCTTTCTGTACGTCTTCCGGTGTGACGCCGGGGGCAACTTCTTTGAGGACAATCCCCTCCGGCGTGATTTCCATCACGCCGAGCTCCGTGATTATCATGTCTACAACGCCTACGGCTGTAAGCGGGAAATCACATTTCTCCAGAATTTTCGGAGCACCTTTGTTGGTGTGCTCCATGGCGACGATGACCTCTGAGCGCCGACGACGAGATCCATCGCCCCGCCCATGCCGGTCACCTTTTTCCCCGGAACCATCCAGTTGGCGAGGTTGCCCTTTTCGTCCACCTGCAGGGCGCCAAGGATTGTGACGTCAACATGGCCGCCGCGGATGATGGCGAAGGACGTGGCGCTGTCGAAGAAGCTCGCCCCCGGTTGGACGGTTATGTAGAATCCTCCGGCGTTTATGATGTCCGGGTCTTCCTTCCCCGGCTCGGCCGCGGGACCGGAGCCGAGGATGCCGTGCTCGGCCTGAAGGGTAACCTCTACGCCTTCGGGCACGTAGTCGGCCACCAGCGTGGGAAGTCCGATACCGAGGTTTACCACGTCACCGTGACGAAGCTCTTTCGCCACACGCTGTGCAATAAAGCGCTTGACATCCATTAGACTTCCACCTCCGTCTGGACGAGGGCATCAATAAAGATGCCAGGTATCGTTACAAGTTCCGGATCCAGCTCCCCGACTTCCACAATCTTCTGCGCTTCGGCGATGACAAAGTCGGCCGCGCGTGCCATAATGGCGCCGAAGTTCTTCGTGGAGCCCCGGAGGAAGCAGTTGCCGGCTTTGTCAGCAACCGTCGCTTTGACGAGCGCGACGTTTCCGCGAAGGGCAGTCTCCATGAGATATTCCTGATCGCCGAATCGGCGCTTTTCCTTCCCTTCCTCCACGACCGTCCCAACGCCGACGGGCGTGTAAAACGCCGCAATGCCGGCGCCACCGCATCGAATTTTCTCCGCAAGCGTCCCCTGGGGATAGAGCGTGACGCTGTCGGGGTCGTCGATCAGCATCTGCCCGGTGAGCGGGTTGGCCCCGATGTAGGTGGCGTGAACCTTGCTCACTCTTCCCTGCTCCATGACTTTCATCATGTGGGACTGCTTCGTACCCGTATCGTTGGAGACAACTGTCAGATTCGTGGCGGTGCTCTGCTCGTAAAGCGCCTTGAGCAGAGTTTCAGGACAACCCGCCTGTAAGAATCCGCCGACGAGCACCGTGTCTCCGTCTTTAATTTTGGCTATCGCGTCTTTTGCGGTAGTCACTTTATTCACCGGCTCACCTCATTATAGTGTACTTTTAGGTCCTTAGCGAGCGGGAAGTCCGAGAATCTCCCTTGCCTCGCTCGGCGTCGCAACCTCGCAGTTAAACTCCTCGATCACGCGCTTTGCGCGAGCGACGAACTGCATGTTGTTATCAGCCACCTGACCCTTGCGGTAGAGGACGTTGTCCTCCATGCCGACGCGGATGTGGCCGCCCATGGCAATCGCCGCGTACATGATTTCCATGGCGCCCTTGCCGACGCCGAAGGCCGACCATGTGCTTCCGGGCGCCACTTCATCCATGACGCTCTTCATAAACACAAGGTTCTTCGTGGAGGCTGCGATGCCGCCGGCAACGCCCATGCAGAACTGGAAGTGGCACGGCGCTTTCAGAATACCCTTCTTGATGTAATACTGGGCATTGTAAATCATGCCGGGGTCGAAAACCTCGATTTCGGGCTTCACGCCCGCTTCCTGCATGAGCAGGCCGAGCTTTTCGAGGAACTGCGGGTTGTTTTCAAACACCGAGTTGTGCTGCCAGTTCATCGTACCGCAGTCGTAGGAGGCCATTTCCGGCTTCAGCTCATAGAACGGGCGGATGCGGTCATCCTCGCTCAAGCCGATGCCGCCGGAGGTGGTGATGTTGAGGATGATGTCGCAGTCAGAGTACTTCGTGCGCAGGAGCGTCACAACTTCCTCGTACTTGCGGAACTCCATGGTGGCGCGGCCTTCGTCGTCCCGACAGTGGATGTGGGCAACGGCGGCGCCTTCCTTCCAGCAGTTGTAGATTTCTTCTGCAATTTCGTAGGGCTCAATCGGCACGTTCGGCGTGTCCTTCTTCGTGGGCCACGCGCCGGTTGTCGCCACGGTGATAATGCGCTTGTTACGTAAATCAGTCATGTAACTCACCTCTTATTTTTCCAGACGGCTGAAGAGCTTCTGCATGTACTCAAGGCCGCTTCCGCCGCCGCCGGCTTCGTCGGCATAACCGGTGCCGCCGTAGTAGTAGACGCGCTCGGGCACATCGTTGAGATCGTCCTCGTCGATTTCCGCTACGCAGCGGGCCATGGCACCGTCGCCCATGTACCAGCGGATGGGGAAGCAGTAGAACTTAAAGCGCTTGCCGGACACCTTGGCCAGGTCGCCGCCGAGGTTTTCAACGCCGACGATGCCGTTGCCCAGCATGAGCTTGTGGCAGGGTTCCCAGGTGCCCCAGTTGCCCAGCTTCTCAAGATCGCCGAACTTCTCGTCGTAGGCCTTCTGGCCGTGGATGCGGATGTACTCGAACTTGTCAAACTCGGCATAAGCCTCTTCGCCGAAGAGCATCTTATATTCCTCGGTGATGGGGTAGCCCGTCTTGCCCAGCAGGTTCATGCGGGTCATGCCGTTGTTGCCCATGGCGGTGTGCAGCGGGTGGTCGAGGGCCTGGGAGTCCATGGCCACGCACTTGACCTTGTACTTCACAAACCACTTACCGGCTTCAACGCCCGTGCCAGCGGCATAGTGATAGTACGCCTTGGAGTCATCAAACAGCTTGTGCATGCCCGTGTCGAGGCAGACGACCATGCCTTCGAGTTCCTCCGGCTTGATGCCGACTTTCTCGCAGGCGGCGTCTAAGTGTTTGTCGGTAATGAGGCCCCAGGGCTCGATGTCGATGGGCAGGCAGATGGCTTCGCCCGTGTAGGCGTCGATGGGCATCTCGTGGGTGTAGCGGGCGCGGCGGCCGTCAAATTCGTACTCCATGACGTGACGCGGCGCGTCGCAGTGGGTACCGGTGTGCATCGTGCAGGCAATCATCTGCGTGAGCACGCCACCCTTGGCCATCGTGTGCGTGTTGTCGATCATCGGCTTGTCGAAGTAGGGCCAGCGCGGAATCTCGGCGCTGAATGGATGCGTTAAATCAACAAAAACCTTTTTCCCCATAGTGCATTCTCCTTTTTTGAAGATGATTTACAGTGTGTATGTGGTAAGAGAGCGGAAGATTTCCGCACCTTACTGGTTTTGCTTGTTGGCCGCTGTATAGTCAATCAGATACTCGCGGAGCCTTCTGTTGGAAGCCTCCACTTCCTCCGGCGTCCACTCCTGCCAGCCCTTGCCGGTCTTCATGCCCTGTTCGCCACGGGAGAGCATGTCCTGAAGGAGGTACGAGGGCTCATGATTGTCAGCTAAGTGCTTGAGGATATACTTGTGGATGTTGTAGGTGAGCTCGATGCCAACCAGGTCGGAGTTTTCCATGGGGCCCATAATCGGCCAGCGCAGGCCGGGGCCGTACCTGCAGGCATCGTCCACAGTCTTGGGATCGGCGATGCCGTTTTCCACCATGTAGATGGCTTCCCGCCAGAGCGCGTGCTGCAGACGGTTGGCCACAAAGCCGGGTACGTCCTTTTTGCAGAGGATGGGCTTCTTGCCCACCTTCTCAAGCAGCACCATGGTGGTCTCAATGACCTCGTCTGAGGTATAATCGGACTTGACTACCTCCACAAGGGGGATAAGATGGCCCGGGTTCCAGAAGTGTGCGCCGACGACTCTGTCCCGATACTCGCACTTTTCAGAGATTTCCGTGGGGCTCATGACGGAGGTGTTTGTCGCAAGAATGCAGTCCTTGCGGCAGAACTTTTCGATGTGGGCGAAAAGATCCTGCTTCGTCTCCATGACTTCCGGGTAGCACTCAATGACAAAATCGGCGTCTGTGTATGCCTCGGCGTCATCGGTGACAAACTTGATGTTGCTGAGGATGCGCTGCTTTTCTTCCTCTGTTGCAGCACCCCGTGCAATCATGATGTCAAGGTTCTTGACAATGGGGTCCCAGCGGTCATCCTTAAGGGTGCGGGTTTTCAGAATGACGTTTAAGTCGGGGTCGGCGGCAAAAACCTGTGCGAGGGCGTTGCCCATCATGCCCGCTCCCACGACGACGACATTTTTGATGTTCAAAGGTGATTCCTCCCAAATGGCCATTAATTGCATTTCGCGAGGGATAGAAACGGCTTTATGTGAGCCGGGATACTAGCAGGCCCAGTAGCCGCCCGTTGCGTCGTAGTTGCCGCCGGTGAGGAACCGGCCGGCGTCGCTGGCCAGCAGCGTGGCAAGGCCCACGAAATCCTCCGGCTCGCCGAGCCGCCCGATGGGCAGACGCTTGAGGAAGTTCTGGTAGACCTGGCTTTCCGGATCGAACATCCATTCCGTAAGGTCGGAGCGGAAAACCGTGGGGTTAATGCTGTTGACGTTGATGCCGTATTTGGCCGTGAGGTCACAGGCGAGGGACTGGACCATGAGGTCCACGCCGCCCTTGGCTGTGCAGTAGCCGGTGTAGCCGGCCATGCCTGCCTTCGAGCGCGCGGAGGAGACGATGACCATCTTGCCGCCTTCGCCCTGGGCAATCATCTGATCAGCGACGTATTTGGCCAATATGTAGACGCTCGTGCAGTCGGCTTCCATAATCTTCTTCCACTCTTCCACGCTCTGCTCCACGATGCTCTTGGGGGCGTTGAAGCCGTGAGCCGCGGCGAGGATGTCCACTCTCCCGTACGCTTCGACGGTAAAGCTCACAATCTTCTTAACATCCTCTTCAACAGCAGGGTCGGCGGCGATGTATGCGCAGTCGACGCCATCCGCTTTGAGCATGTCGTAAAGGGCTTTGAGCTTCTTCTCGTTGCGCGCAGAGAGGACGACTTTCGCGCCCTGATAGCCGTATGCCGTGGCGATAGCACCGCCAAGCGCACCCGTTGCGCCCGTTACGATGGCAACCTTCCCGGCAATGGAGAACATGTTTTGAACAAATTCCTTCGTTACCATGCTTTTCACTCCCTTGTTATTATATCGATGGACAAATCCAGCGAAAAGATTTATAGTATTAGCATAGCATACAAGAATTCTTGTGAGTAATTCCAATAATTTATCACAGTTATAACGGAAGGGAGGCTCAGTCATGACGACGTTCCAAATTGAAGCCTTTATCACCCTCGCCACGACGCTCAACTACACAAAGGCTTCCAATCTCCTGCATACAACCCAGCCGAATCTCAGCAAGCTGATTATTAGCATGGAGCAGGAGCTGGAGGCGAAGCTCATTGACCGCAACCGCAGGGGCGTCAGCCTGACTCCGGCAGGCATGGCCTTTCTGAAAGATGCCACCAAAATCATGAAGCTGTATGACGCGGCTGTGACGAACGTGCAGGAAATTGAAGCCGGCATCCGCGGGACGATAAAAATTGGCTTCCTCAGCACCGCCCTGATTCACCTCCTGCCGAAAATCGTGAGCACCTTCAACGAGCGGTACCCGGACATCAACCTCGAGCTGTACGACTACGCTTTTACGCCCCTTATGTCCTCGCTCCTCGACAATAAAATCGACGTGGCCCTCATTCCCGATAGAGAACTAGACAGCATCTCCCGCCTTGAAAAGAAGTTCCTCTACGCCGACGATATGTGCGTCGTCCTCCCAAAAAACCACCCCCTCAACACGGTAGACGGCGTGGATCTCTCCGTCTTTGCCCAAGAGCCCTTCGTGATGATTGACCCGAATATATCGGACCGTGACTACGACCTCGTCTACTCTATCTGCATAGCCAACGGCTTCTACCCGAAGGTCAACCTCAAGGTCAACACCCTCAACAATCTCCTGCTCATGGTAGAATGCGGGCAGGGCATCTCCATCCTCGCCCGGCACATGGAGCATTACGCCACGGACAACCTCGATTTCATCGGCATCCGGGGCAGCGAAAAGGCCTTCAAAATGGTCTGCGCATGGCGGCGGGATCAAAACCCCTGCATTCCGAGCCTGCTTGAGGTCATTGACGAGTGCCTCGCCCTGTGAGAAAAATATATATCAAACAGGTGATAATATGAATAGTACGCAGATCCAGTGCTTTCTCAAGGCGGCGGAACTGCTCAACTTTACGGACGCGGCCGCGGCTCTCCACATCTCGCAGCCGGCATTTTCGCGCAATATTGCGCTGCTTGAAAATGAGTGGAATATTGCCCTTTTCCTGAGGAGCAATAAGCAAAAAGCCACTCAGCTGACTCCCGCAGGCAAGGCGATGTACGACGGCCTACAGGAGATTATCCAGCAGTACGAGGAGCTTTTGAAAACGGCGCAGAGCATCCACAGCGGGCACGCCGGGTCTTTGAATGTCGGTCTCATCAGCTCAGACCGCATCGACGACAGGATGCTCCGGGTCCTCGACTTCTTCCACGACCATTACCCCGATGTGGAGCTGGCCCTGCGGCGCGGCAGCCACAGTGAACTTGTGCGCTGGCTCTACGACAACACCGTCGACCTGGCCTTCTGTCTGGAGACGGAAGTGGCGGATAAGCCGTGGGTCCAATCGGTGCCCCTCTACTCCATCGACTCCGTCCTCATCCTCTCGTCGAAGCATTCCCTCCTCAAGAAGAACGTCCTCACCCTCTCGGATTTCAAAGACGAGGTATTCATCAACGTGTCGTCCCGGGAGTCGGCTGCCCTCAACGCTCTGCTTACGGTGGAGTGCCAGAAGGCGGGGTTTACGCCGAAGGTGGTGGAGGCGGAGAATATCTCCGAGCAGTCGCTGCTCTTAGAGTCGGGCAAGGGTGTCGCCATCGGCAGCATCAATAACACTGCCTGCTACAACTCAAACCTCACCTTCGTGCACCTTCCGGAGCTGAGACCCCTGCCCCTTGTCATGGCGTGGAACGTGAACAACCCCAACCCCTGCGCCGAGACGTTCCGCTCCGCTTATGAGCCCATCGAATAAATGCATTTTACACATGGAAAATTCCGGCTTAAACTTAATAAGGAAGTACAGCCTCTATCAAAATAATAATTGTGATAGAGGCCTTTTTTTAGGGAGGGTAAAAAATGATTGACACGAAGCACGAGATCATTTTCCATCCTGAAAAGTGCGTCGGCTGCGGCCTTTGTTACAAGGCCTGCTTCGTTGACGTAATTAGATGGGATGAGGAAAGCAAGAAGCCGGTTTTTAAGTACGTCGAAGATTGCGAGCACTGCTTCTACTGTGAATCCGTCTGCAAAAAGGGAGCCATCGAAGTGCGCCCGAACTATGCCAGCGAGAGCTTGCTGCAGACCTTTGACAGATACCGCTAAGGAGGAGAGAGCATGAACACGCAAGTTAAGCACACGACCTTATCGACGGACGTCCTTATTGCCGGCGGCGGCGTCGGCGGTCTGACGGCCGCGATTTCCATTAAGGAGCACGCTCCCGATGTCGAGGTTCTCATTGTCGAGAAGCAGACCACCGGGTATGGCGGAAAGGCCAACAAGGGCGGCGGCGTGCTGCAGTACTTTGACCTCAATAAGATTAAGCCCGAAGATTTCGTCAAATACCATGTCAATGTCATCGGCGCGTTCCTTGGCGATCAGGAACTGATGGCCAAATACGTCGCCATGAACAACCACATGCTTGACAAGCTCACCGAGTGGGGCGCCAGACTGCCGAAGAACCCCGACGGGTCCTACAGCGTCATCCCCACCGGCCCGCTGACAGCCATGATCGGTGTTGACCTCGACATCACGATTAAACTGCGCCGCACGGCGGAGAAGCTCGGCGTGAAGATTATCGACAAGGTCGCCATTTCCGACCTGCTCACGAAGGACGGCAAAATCGCCGGCGCCACGGGCTTTAGCCTCTTAGATGGCACCTTCTATGAAATCGCCGCGAAGTCCGTCGTTATGGCCACGGGCAGCCAGAACTACCGCATCGGCTCCATGTGGGGCAGCGGCCGTGGTGACGGCATCGCTGCCGTTTACCGCGCCGGCGCGGAACTGCGCAACGTCGAGTTCGGCAACTTCGCACAGCTTGTACGCGTGAAGAGCCACAACGAAGTCGTTTTCGGCGAGAACAACATGTACAACGCCAAGGGCGAGCACATCACGAAAAACTTCCTCAAGCAGCGCGAGCCGGATATTAGCTCCCTCGCCATCCGCGAGTGGTATTTCGCCATGACCAATGGCACCGGCCCCGTTCACCTCAAGTTCGACGCTCCCGGCGGCGAAGAAGGCGCTCCCCTGAGCAAAGTTTGGGATCGTCCCTACGGACAGGAGTTCTGGCGCCTCAACCACGAGCGCGCGAAAGACGTGGATACGGACCTGGAAGTCTGCCCGATGCTCATCGGCGAGCAGTCTCCCATTAAAGTCGGCCACGATATGCAGTCGACCATCCCCGGCCTCTACGCCATTGGCGACGCCAGCTACTGCGGCTCCGCCGCTCCGGGCGCCGTTCCCGCCCCTCCGGGACGCAACCGCGGTTCGGGCATCTTAAACGCCGTCTTTGCTGGTATCTCCTGCGCCGAAAGCGCGGCAAATCATGCCAAGTCTGCCCCGCAGCCTGAAACTGACAAGGCTCAGGTGGAAAAGAGCATGAAGCGCATCTACGCGCCCCTTGAGAGAGAGTCCGGCTGCACCGCCAAGGACGTTATCCGCAAGGTGCAGTCCGCCGTCGGCCCGATGGAATACTCCGTCTACATTCACGCCGACCGCATCGACAAGGCGCTGAACATTGTGCTTGAAGCGAAGGAACTTGTTCCCACGATGAAGGCCGTTGACTATCACGATCTGCTCTCCTGCCACGAGGCGGAAGCGATGGTCCTCTCCGCTGAGCTGCACTACCGCGCCTCTGCCATGCGCAAAGAGTCCCGCGGCTGGTTCCTCCGTGAGGATTATCCGGAGATGGACAACAAAAACTGGCTGAAGTGGATTATCGCGAAGAACGTCGACGGTGAAATGACGTTCACCACGGAAGACGTCCCTTATCAGAAATGGGCCGTCCAGCCGGTTATCTAACCGAAAGGAGCGAAATACATGCCGGTACCGATTACCGAAGAGGAAAAAAAGCATCCTCTTTATAAATACTTTGAAAGACCGATGGTCGCACCGGATCCGCAGAAGTACATAGACGGCGACAAGCCGGTCCCCGCGGAACTGCTTCACAAGCCGCAGGACATGAACCTTCTCTTTGACGAAGGCTACCTCCCCTGCGAATTTGGCTACGGCCAGCTTGAAGACGGCACTGTGACCCTCGCCAACCTCACTCAGTTCCCGGGCTCCACGCCTGAGATGTTCGACTGGTGGTTTGCGTGGCACGGCCTTGAGCCCATCCGCTACAAAATCTGGTGCCACGACGAGCACCATGCGGCTATCTCCCGCCATCCCGAGAAGAACCGTGACACGTCCCTCTCCATGAAGGAGCGCTATTGGGATACGATTCACGACGTCAAAGAGGCCATGGTTGCCGATGGGGAGCCCCAGGATATCATCATCCACTTCCGCAACCCTGTTGACATCGGCTTTGATCCCGAGAAGCTGAAGGACTTCAAAGGCACCATCGTCTGCTCCGGCAACGAGCACGCACCGATGATTATGTGCCACTTCTTCCGCCCGACGGAAAACGGCTGCGAGCTGCGCACCCGTTTCTGGATGGGTTGGTGCGTGAAGGACGGTAAGCCCACGAAGGCGATTCCGGACGGCGTCCGGATTCCGCCCGAGGCGATTAAGGACCTGTTCTTCCATAACATTAAGGAATTCACGAACCTCGCGGCAATTCTGCCCGAAGTGTACGCTGAATTTAAGGACCAATTTTAGTCCCACACTCTCCCTCTGAGAACTCGTTTCCTTGTCTCACTGAAGCGAGTTCTCCCTTTTAAGAAACAGCCGCCGTATAGCGCCAAAAGCGTTATGCGGCGGTTTTTCTTTTACGCGCCATCACCGTGCGGTGGTTTTTTGTCGCCGCGCTATCGGCGTGTGACAGCGCTTATGTTACCGCACCGCTTAGATTTGCAGTCACACATCCGAAACGCCCTGCTTATACCGCAGGGCGTTTTTTTATACCCGTCGCTCTGGGACAAGGGTGGCAAAGGGGCGCCTCCCCAAGCTCACGAAGGGAAATAGCGTGTCTGATAGACGCATAGAGTATATCGCCGGAAGGAAAACCGTCCTCCCGCAGCGGCTGAGGTATTTTTTGGATACCTTGCCAATTGATAACTGTCTCGCAATGCTCTACAGTGGGTACATAAGGACAATCAGCACAAATTACACCAGCCCTCAAGGTTGTCTGTAGTTAATACTCCACAAATTTCCCCTCTCTCCCCTTTTCCGGCGGCACGCCACAGAGATAAGCGCCGCTTACATGCGCGCAGGCGTTTTCACAACTTTGAAATCTAAAGAAAGGAGAATATAAATATGGCTACGAAACAGTTTGTGAACCTGCTTGACGCACCCTATTCCCGGAGAGGGTCGTTCCTCGCCTTCGCCAACGACAATAAGGGGGAGGACCTTTTCGGGAAATGCACCCTCTGGCTCTGCACCTGCCGCTCCTTAAGTTTTTACCTGTCCAGTCTTAACGCCGAATCCACCTTCCGCCAGATTAAGCTGCAGCCGCTGTATAACGGGAATATTGTCCCCTGCATCCTCAAAACCACCGCCGAGGAAGTCATCATCGAAACACGGCACGGCGAAATCCGATTCTGCATCGGCGAGCGCAGCATGGCGATGGCCCGGGGCACGGAGGGGCTGGGACTGCGCGTCACGCCGAAGCCGAAACTCTTCTCCTCCGGCATCACCGACCTAATGGATAAGGACAACCGCTATCTGCTCGACTTCTTCCTCACCCGCATCCTGCTCACCCCCCTATCGGGAACCCTCCACCCCGGCGCAGGGTACATAGACATCCTGCCAGATGACAAGGGCGTCATGGCCGCGGCCTTCGAGGATTTCACCACCGACCCGGATAAGCGCCCGCTGGGCGACTACCCCTCCTACGAGGCCTGCGTCCAGTCCGTGAGAGAGGAGTTCGGAGCCTTTTGCGAAAGCGTCATGCCGAGCCTGCCCGGAGAGTTCGAGGAGGTGCGCCTGCAGTCACTGTGGCAGACGTGGAGCATGATGGTGGAGCCCGACGGGGAATCGGACTACAAGCGCACCATGGTGAAGATGATTCACAGCATCTTCGAAGCGGCCTTCGTCTGGCAGCAGCCCATGCAGGCCGTCTGGCTCTCCCGGGATAAGAAGCTGGCCTGGGATGTGTTCTGCTCCTGCTTCGACTTCATGGACAAAAACGGCCGACTCATGGACGCTGTGGGCTTCAAAGCCTTCTTCAACAGCGACGCCCTCAAGCCGCCCGTCCATGGCATCATGCTCAATTGGCTCATGGACAACGGCAGACTTGCCGACGTGCCCCTTGAGGAGAAAAAGTGGCTCCTTGAGCGTCTTGTTCAGTGGACGGATTACTTCTTCCGCTTCCGCGACAAGGACGGGGACGGCCTCACGGAATATCAGGGCTCCATCGAGACGGGCTGGGAGGATGCCACCTACTACACCCCCGTGGGATTTCCCTTAGCGAGCCCCGACCTCAACACCTTCCTCGCCCTGCAGCTGGAGGCCGTGGCGCGGCTGGGGGCCGAGTGCGGCATGAGCAGTCAGTGGTGCGACGAATGGATGGCCCGGGCGAAGGCGCTGACGCAAAAGATTGTGGAGAAATTCTGGGACGGCGAGAAATGGATCGCCTTTAACCCCGCCACGGGCGCAAAATCCGAGACACTGAACATCTCCCTTTACATGCCCCTGCTTCTCGGTAAACGCCTGCCCCAGGAGATTATTGACAAGAGCATCGAGACGATATTCAGCCCCGAGGGGTTTGACACACCCTACGGTCTTGCCAGCGAGGGCCTCACCAGCGACTTCTTCCGACACGGCTTTACAGGCGGCAGCATCATCACACCGGCTGAGTTTCTCATGGTGCTGGCTTTCGAGGCCTGCGACCGTCCGGATTTGGCGAAAAAAGTGGCCGTCAATTACTGCCGCATCATGAAAAATCACGGCTTCTTCCACATTCACAATGCCCTCACGGGAAAAGAAGACCGCAGCCTCACCGCCTTCGGTGAGCGGGGCTTGTTCTGGTCGGCATGGGCCTCCTCCTGCTTCTTCTTCCTGGCGGACCAGTACGGGGATTAGTTTGAGGTTTGGTAACGCCGAAATCGTACAGACGGCCTATGATATGCCCTTTCGCAGGACTTCACAGCGCTGAAAACGCCCGAAAAGGCGAAAGCCGCTGCGTACCATAGTTGCGCTGGGGTTTGGCGCTCCGGTGAAGCCTGCGAAACGCGGTGAAACCGCATGACCCCCTTGCGCCTTCGCTTTCCCCTGCCCCAGCGCCGTCTAAGCGGGAAACGCATGCCCCGTCACCCGGATAAATAATAGAAAGGAAGAAAACGATGCGCATACCGAAGTTTAGCGAAAAAGAACTTGAGGTCGTGGGCGAGACGCCTCCCCTGTTCGGCATGCCCGGGCTGCCCTTTTTTAACTACCCCTGCTCCATGAAGGAGGCCGTCAAGGCCACCTTCCGCAGAGATCCCTATTGGCTGATTTTCGGCATAAACATGAGGATGATGACCCCCGCCGTCATCCCCGACAACATCGCCCGGGCCTTCGTATTTGAAGCCAATCCCGTCCCGCCTGTGACGGACGGGCTCGTGCCGGATATGTTCGGCATCGAGTGGGAGTACGTCCCGGCGGTGGGCGGGTCCATGGTGCGCCCCGGCAAGCCCTTTGCTGAGGACGCGTGGGAGCTGCTGGAGAAAGTCCAGTGGCCTAATCCCGACGAGTGGGACTGGAAAGGCAGCGCAAAGGCGAATAACGGCACCTATCTTAAAAGCGATGCGTACAATATCATCAGCTTTCTTAACGGCTGGTTTGAGCGGCTTATCTCCATGCTGGACTTCGAAAACGCCCTGATGGCCCTCTACGACGAGGACCAGAAGGAAGCAGTTCACAAATTCTTCGACCGGCTCACCGACCTGTACATCACCATCTTCGGCCGCATGATTGACGCCTACCCCGACATAGACGGCTTCTCCATTCACGACGACTGGGGCTCTCAGAAGGAGACTTTCTTCTCCCCCGAGCTGTGTGCGGAGATGATTGTGCCCTACATGCGCCGGGTGACGGATTTCCTCCATTCCCGGGGCAAGACGGCAGAGCTGCACTCCTGCGGGCAGAACATTAAGCAGGTGCCGAATATGATTGCGGCAGGCTGGGACGCCTGGTTCCCCCAGAATATCGTGGACTCGCAGTTGGTCTATGAGATGTACGGCGATAAAATCCTCGTGGGCGTGGACCCGGGCATCTCCGCCGAGGGTAAGACGGAGGACGAGATGCGCAAGGCCGCCCGGGACTTCGTGGACCGGTTCATGCAGCCAGGCAAGCCCTGCTTCTATCACTACAACCTCTCTGCCTGCACGCCTGCCTTCTGCGAGGAGCTGTATTCCTACTCCCGCAAAAAGTGCTGCGATATGGCGCATCGGCCCAGCGCGATGGTTACATAGTCAAGACGCATACAAAAGCAAAAGGGCTGCGGGAAGTTTTCCTCTAAGACTTCGCCTCAGCCCTTTTCTCGCGCTTGAACGCGCTGAAATCTTATGGTATGTTGAGGAAAACAGTATTTATCATGAGAGGTGTGCGCCATGCCGCTGACTTTAACCCAGCAGGACATTACGAAAATGAAGGTGGACGCCATCGTCAACGCCGCCAATACGGAGCTGAAGATGGGCGGCGGCGTCTGCGGCGCCATTTTCAGGGCGGCGGGAGCGGAAAAACTCCAGGCCGCCTGCGACAGGCTCGCCCCCATTGAAACGGGTCAGGCCGTCGTCACACCGGGCTTTGCCCTTCCGGCACAGTACGTCATCCACGCCGCCGGCCCCGTCTACCACAACTACACCCCGCAGGAGAGCGAAGCCCTCCTTCGCGCGGCGTATACAAACACTCTGAGTGCCGCCGCGGAAAAGGGGTGCCAAAGCGTCGCCTTTCCCCTCATTTCTAGCGGGATATACGGCTATCCCAAGGGGGAAGCCCTCAAAGTCGCCGTCTCCGCAATACGGGATTTCCTGAAAGAGCAGGAGATGGAGGTCTACCTCACCCTGTTTGACAAGGAGGTCATCGCGCTTGCCCGCAATCTCTTCGGGGAGCTTGAGCATCAGGACGCATAAACTGTTCCCTTGCCCAACCCCGGCGCAACCCCTACAAACGTGTATACAGAAAGGTCCGGTCAATGATGCCCGATTTTACCGCAGAAGAACTGAAGGATGCCCACCGGGCGCTGCTCTCCACCCTGAAAAAGTGCGAAAAAATCGACGCCGCCAAACTGGGAAAGTCCCAGAGGACGCTTCTTGAGCGGCGGATTGCCGCACTGAAAGTGGCGCTCTCCCTTATCGAAAAGGAGCAAAAAAGTTTCTCTCAGGAGGCATGAAATTTTAAGAAAAGACTTGCAATTTTCATCGTGACGCTGTAATATAATGAAACAGAAGCAAGGGCGCTGCATTTATGTAGCGCCCTTTTGTCATAGTGTGGCCCTCCCGCGGCGGACATTTCCAATGGCGGGGTGTCGTAAAAAGGCGCGGGACGGCCGAAAAGAAACTGAATAGTGTGTGTTTACAGTGAAAACGAGGGTGTTTAAAACTGCGTAGGTTTTAAGCGCCCTCGTTTTTGTTTTAATAAAATTTATTGTGAAAGAGGGAATGAAAAATGGAGACAAACATCATACTCGACGCGCTGTGGGTTGTCCTCGCCGGTATGCTCGTGTTCTTCATGAACGCCGGCTTTGCAACCTTAGAAAGCGGAATGTGCCGCTCGAAGAATACTGTTAACATTCTGTCGAAAAACTTCATCGTCTTTGCCGTATCTTCCTTAGGCTTTTTCCTCCTGGGCTGGGGCCTCATGTTCGGAGACGGCAGCGGCTTCATCGGAACGAAGGGGCTTCTCTTTGCCTCCGGTGCCGATAACTCGCCAAATGTGGGCGCAGCTTACGAAGGCGTCTACTCCGCCATCTCATGGGCTGGCATTCCCTTCTGGGTCAAGTTCTTCTTCCAGCTCGTCTTCTGCGGAACGGCCGCCACGATTGTGTCCGGCGCTGTGGCGGAGAGAATCAAGTACCTCTCCTTTATCCTCTTCTCCCTGATTCTCACCATGCTCATCTACCCCGTTACCGGCCACTGGATCTGGGGCGGCGGCTGGCTCAGCAAGCTTGGCTTTATGGACTTTGCCGGCGGAACGGCTGTTCACGCCGTGGGCGGGTGGGCCGCCCTCTCCGGAATCATGATTTTAGGCCCCCGCATCGGCAAGTACACAAAATCGGGCAGAATCAACCCCATCCCAGGCCACAGCGTGGCGCTGGCCACCATCGGCGCCTTCATCCTCTGGCTCGGCTGGTTCGGCTTTAATCCCGGCTCCACCATGGCGGCAGACCCCGGGGCCATCGGCCATATCCTCGTGGTGACGAACACCGCCGGTATCATGGGGGTTCTCGCCGCAACGGTGACGGCGTGGATAAAGCTGGGCAAGCCCGACATGAGCATGTCCATCAACGGCCTTCTGGCCGGACTCGTTGCCATCACACCCGCCTGTGCCTTCGTAAGCGTGACGAGCTCCCTTATCATCGGCGCAGCCGGCGGCGTTCTCGTGGTCTTCGCGTCCCTGTTTTTCGATAAGCTGCGGCTTGACGACCCCGTGGGCGCCACGGCAGTCCACCTTGCCAACGGCATCTTCGGCACGCTGTGCGTCGGTCTGTTTGCCCAGGAGGGCATCCTCGGCAACGAAGTCAATGGCCTGCTTTTCGGCGGCGGCCTTGGGCAGCTTGGCGTTCAAGCCCTCGGCGTGGTTACCGTCGGCGCCTTTGTCTTCGTCACAACGGCGCTTATCTGGCTTGCCATTAAGAAGACGGTGGGCCTGCGGGTCTCCATCAGGGAAGAGCTGGCCGGTCTCGATATCGGCGAACACGGCAACGAGGCGTATCCGGAATTTCTGTCCCGCAAGACGAACTATGCCCATCTCATTGAGGACATGGGTTCCGAGGAAGCAAAATCCGAAGCAAAATCGAAAATAAGCGCATGAATTTTGGGGGAGTTGAAACGCTATGAAACTCATCAAAGCAATTATCCGGCCGGAAAAGCTGTCCGACGTGCGCATGGCGCTGGAAAACCTCGACTGTTACTACGGCATCACCATCTCGGAGGTCATGGGACAGGGCAATCAAAAGGGTATCATCCGTTCATGGCGGGGCGAGAAATATGAGATTGACCTCATCCCCAAAGTATGCATCGAGCTCGTGGTGAAGGACGAAGACGTGGACACCATCAAAACCGTCATCGTCAAAAGCGCGAAAACCGGCGATGTGGGGGACGGTAAAATCTTCATCATGAACGTGGAAGAGGCCATCCGAATCCGCACCTGCGAAAAGGGACACAGCGCCCTTAAAGCGTAAGCGTTAAAGAAAGAAACCGGAAGTATGGATATGAACTGCACCCCAATTGTTAGACAGTATGGTATACTGAATAACGATTGGGGTGTTTTTATGCCAAAAGGAGTGCCGAACAAACGATACACGGCAGAATTTAAACAGAAAGTTGTGGAAGCAGTC
>DUPW01000127.1 GCA_012838125.1 Papillibacter sp. | reverse complement strand
TTTCCGGCCAGCGGCCCTGCCGGGCTGCCGGTCAAGTCAGATACCTTTCAGAAACCCAGCTGTCATATCGGCTAACAATTTGAAGGAAAGGCGGGGAAGTATTTGCGCAGATATATCATAATGCGCCTGCTCTGGGTTATCCCGGTGATGCTGGGCGTGCTCGTGATAGTCTTCACGATTACATATTTTACTGAGGGCGATCCCGTTACAGCCAAGCTCGGCCCTGAATATACTCAGGAGCAGTACGATGCGCTGGCGAAGGAAATGGGCCTGGATAAAGGGTATTTCGGCCAGCTTGCGAGCTATGTCTGGAATCTCGTGACGAAGTTTGATTTAGGGAAATCGTACATGACAAACCTTTCGATCAGCGACGAAATCGCCGGACGAATGCCCATCTCCTTCGGTATCAGTATCACGGCATTTATCATCGGCCTTGCCATCGGGATACCCCTTGGGATTTTGTCAGCCGTGAAGCAGTACAGCGTCATTGACATCTCCTTAACGGCTCTGGCGCTGTTTCTGGCGGCGATACCGGGCTTCGTTCTGGCGCTTCTGTGCCTGCTTTTATTCGGGGTAACGCTGAGGTGGCTGCCGGTTTCCGGCCTGACGTCCTTTAAGCACCTGATTCTGCCGGTGGGCACCAGCGTGATGGGCGGCATTGCCGCCATGATGCGCATGACGCGGACCACCATGCTTGAAGTCATCCGGCAGGACTATATTCGCACAGCCCGGGCAAAGGGCTTAAAGGAGAGCGTTATCCTGCGGCGGCACGCTCTGAAAAACTGCATGATTCCGCTTATAACGGTCATCGGCGGCGCAATGGCCATGACGATTATGGGCTCCGTCATCGTGGAGACGCTGTTCGGTATTCCGGGTATGGGTCTTTATATGACGAGCGCCATCAACTCCCGGGACTACTCCGTCGTCAACGCCATTGTTCTGATTATCGCTTTAGTTATCTGCGTGCTGAACCTGCTTGTTGATATCGCTTACGCCTTCATTGACCCCCGTATCAAGAGCTTCTACGTCTCATCAAAAAAGAAGGAAGCAAAAGACGCAGCGGCGCTGGCAGCGCCTCAGGGCGAACGGTAGGGGGGAAGAGTGTGATTACGACAAAACGAATGCGCAATGATAAGGCGATTAAACAGTCTATTGAGATAACACGCAAAAGAAGCCAATGGGCGGATATTATAGCACGGCTCTCCAGAAACAAGATTGGCATGTTCGGCTTCACCATTGTTGCCATCTTGCTGATACTTGTAATTTTCGCTCCGCTCTTTACAAAACACGACCCGGCTTATCAGGACCTGACGAACAAGTTCGCGCCCCCCGGCGGTGACCATCTCATGGGGACGGACAATTTCGGCAGAGACCTTTGGAGCCGCCTGCTCTACGGCGGGCGCATTTCGCTGCTGATTGCCTTTTTCAGCACGATACTGTCCTGCGTTACGGGTCTGGCCATCGGTTCCATATCGGGCTATTTCGGAGGGAAACTCGATATCATCATTAGCCGGATTCTGGACGTGGTGATGGCGATTCCCGGGCTCCTTCTCGCCATTGCCATTTCAACGGCACTCGGTTCCGGTCCCTTCAATACGGTCCTAGCCATTTCCGTTGCAGGCATCCCCGCCAGCGCAAGGCTCATGCGCGCCACGGTTATGTCCATCAAAAACAACGAGTACGTTGAAGCCGCCATCGCCACGGGCTCCAACAACTTGCGGATTATATTCAAGCACATCATTCCAAACGCCATTGCGCCCATGCTCCTGACGGCCACCATGTCTATCGGCGGCGGGATTATGCAGATATCGGGCCTGAGCTTTCTAGGCCTTGGCGTTCAGCCGCCGACGCCGGAATGGGGCTCGATTCTGAATGCGGGGCGGCCGTATTTGCGGGATTTCTGGCCCATCATCGTCTTTCCGGCCATGTTCATCACGCTGACGGTTCTCGGCTTTAACCTCTTTGGGGACGCGCTTCGTGATGCGCTTGACCCAAGACTGAAAGATTAGGGGTGGTATGATGACGAGTCTGTTAGATATAAAGGGACTGCACGTCCAGTATTCCACCCGCAAGAATATCATCCGTGCCGTCAACGGCATTGATTTGAAAATCGACGCGGGCAAAACCGTCGGCCTCGTGGGGGAGACGGGCGCCGGAAAAACAACCACGGCGCTGAGCATTATGCGCCTGATTTCATCGCCTCCCGGAAGGATATCAGAGGGAGAAATCCTCTTTCAGGGCAAGGACCTCTTAAAGGCGACGGAGCACGACATGCGCCTTATTCGCAGCAGCGAGATTTCCATGATTTTTCAGGACCCCATGACGGCCTTAAACCCCATCATGCGCATCGGGCAGCAGATTGCCGAGGTCATTTACCAGCACGGGGACTGCACCAAAACGGAAGCCATGGAGCGCAGCAAGGAGATGCTCGAGACGGTCGGCATCCCGGCGGCACGGGGCAGCGAATTCCCGCACCAGTTCTCCGGCGGCATGAAGCAGCGTGTCGTGATTGCCATGGCACTGGCCTGCAACCCCAAGCTGCTCATCGCAGACGAACCGACAACGGCGCTGGACGTGACGATTCAGGCGCAGGTGCTGGAGATGATGAGCGACCTGAAGGAGAAGTTCGACACATCCATGCTGCTCATTACCCATGATTTAGGCATCGTGGCGGAGATATGCGACGAGGTGGTCATCATGTATGCCGGCGAAATCGTTGAAAACGGCTCCCTGGAGCACATATTCCGCGATGCCCGCCATCCATACACAAAGGGGCTCTTTGCATCGATTCCGTCCCTTTCAAAGGATGTGGACCGGCTCACCCCAATCCCGGGCCTCATGCCGGACCCGGCGAACCTGCCTACCGGCTGCAAGTTCCACACACGCTGTCCCCACGCCACCGAGGACTGCGCGAATCTGAAGCCGTCACTGGTGAGCGTGGAGCCGGGCCACAACGTAAGGTGCCTGCGCGTCGAGAGGGGGGAATTGTAAGATGGCCGAGCTGTTAAGGGTGGAAAACCTCAAGAAATATTTCAAGAACCCTGCGGGGATGCTTCACGCCGTGGACGGCGTCAGTTTCTCCATAAACGCAGGCGACACATTAGGTGTTGTCGGCGAGAGCGGCTGTGGCAAATCCACGCTGGGCCGCGTCGTGATAAAGCTCTTAGAGCCCACGTCCGGCACCATCATCTTCAAGGGCAAAGACGTGACAAGCGTCACCAAAAAAGAGAAGAAAGAGCTGCGGAAAAAGATGCAAATCATCTTTCAGGATCCGTTTTCCTCACTCAATCCGCGGCTTTGTGTTTTCGACCTCATAGCTGACCCCCTGAAGACATACCGCCTTCTCGGCAGGGCGGAGCGGCAGAAGAAGGTCTTTGAGCTGATGGACATGGTAGGGCTCGCCAGACGTTTTGCCTACTCCTATCCCCACGAGCTGGACGGAGGAAGACGGCAGCGCATCGGCATAGCCAGAGCCCTGTCCCTCGATCCGGAGTTTATCGTGTGCGACGAGCCCGTCTCTGCGCTGGATGTGTCCATTCAGGCGCAGATACTGAACGTGCTTCAGGATTTGCAGCAGGAGAAACACCTGACATACATCTTCGTCACCCACGATCTCTCCGTTGTCAAACATATCTCAACGGATGTGCTTGTGATGTACGCCGGGGTGATGGTTGAAAAAGCGAAAACGAAGGAACTGTTTGCGACGCCGCTTCACCCCTATACGAAAGCCCTTTTGTCTGCCATCCCCGTTCCCGACATTGACTACAAAAGGCAAAAAGTCAAGCTCAAGGGCGAGATATCGTCGCCTATCGAGCCGAAGGACGAATGCCGTTTCGTAAACCGCTGCCTTTACGCCACAGAGGCCTGCAGAAAGAAGGCTCCCGGCTATGAGGAAGTCCTTCCGGACCATTTTGTCGCCTGCCATAACGTGCGGGAAATCAACAATCTCATGGCGGAAGAAGCAGACCATTTAAGAGGTTAGCAGAGGCGGGATACGCCTGCTGATACCTCCTCAGGCGTTCATTTAACCCACCGGTACAACCTCGCCACAGAAAGAGACAGAAGGGATTCGTCTGCATAATGCAGAATGAAAGGAGCGTCAAGATGGAGCAAAACAAAGTTGTTTTGGAGGTCATGAATCCAAGAGGCGTCCTCCCGTCAGAGCCTCCCGTGGGGCTGAGTGCACCGCGACCGGAGACGTTGAGCGGGAAGAAGTTCGTCTTTATCCCCCAAAAGCCGGCCTGCAGTCTTTTTTTCAAGGTGCTGGCGGAAGTTATCAGCGAGAGGATTCCGGACACGTCCTTCACCATTCTTCCGGGAGGGCTGGGAACAGATATTCCCGATGGGATTCTTGATAAATGTGACGTCTGGTTAGAAGGTGTGAAAACAACGGGCGGACACCGCACCCCGCTGGCCATCAAACTTGAAAAACACGGAAAGCCGGGGGCCTGCATCACCGTTGACGACTTCGTCGTTCAGAGAAACCGCGAGTTTTTCTGCTTCGGTATGCCCACCATGCGTCAGATTGTTTTTCCCGCCTATGACTTTTTCGCCTGTGAGACGAAGCCGGAGAAGCTTAAAAAAATCGCGCAGGACAATTTTGACAAAATTGTCGATGCGCTGACGAGGCCTCTCACCGAGGAGGAGAAGAACCCCAAACCCTTCCTTTACGATTACGGAAACATGCGTTTTGAAGGGGAAACTTACGGTGAAGTCCACGAGAAGTTCCACCGGTACTTCGCCGATCAGGAAATGAACGACGGGCTTCCCGTCATCCCACCGACGCCGGAAGCGGTGAAATGGATGCTCACCGGGACAAGCCGAGACCCCGATGAGGTTCTGGGCTTATTCCCGCCTGCATTCGGAAAGGCGACAGTGAAAAAAGTGGCCATTAACGCAGTGATGGCGGGTGCGAAACCGGAGTATCTGCCTGTGATTATTGCGGCTATTGAGTGCTGCATGGATCCCGCCATGGATTTCTACCACATCTCCACAGGTTCCCTTGCCTCAAGGGCGCTCATCGTCGTAAACGGCCCCATCGCCAAAGAGATTGGGATGAACGGCGGCATGGGGTATTTAGGGCCGGGCTGCCGCGCCAACAACGCCATAGGCCGCGCGGTAAATCTCTGCATGATTAACTTAGGATGGAGCTTTTTCAGGGTGGAGTGCGGCTATCAGGGCCAGCCTGAGCGGTACACCCATCTTGTCTTCGCCGAAAACGAGGAAAACAGCCCCTGGGAATCTTACGCCATATCACGGGGATTTTCGCCGGGGGACAGCATCGTCTCCATCGACGAATGTACCTACACCAACAGGCTTGGACCCGGCGGCGGCATGACCTTCCCGCCCCTTGAGATGGAAATGAAGAAACTGGCGGGCATGATGAAAAGCGGATACCCGGCCCTCGTTCCGGAGAAGAAGAGGAGCGGCCCGCCGTCCCCCTTCACGATTGACACGAACATCGAAAGGCAAATCAACACCGCCTGTTTCCAGTTTGCCCTGCACCTGTCCTTCGTCAAGCAGCTGGCCGCCGCGGGATTTACGAAAAAATCCTTCACCCAGTGGCTTTGCGATCAGCACCGGCTCCCGTGGGACGACTTTAGCGAGAGCCAGCAGGAGAAGATTCTGGAAGTGGCGAAAAAGGGCACCATCCCGGGGCTTTCTGTGGACGACTGCAAACCCGGCGGCACAATTCCCACAATCAATCCCCAGCGCGTGACGCTTTTTGTGGCCGGCGCAGATTCCGGACAGGTGACGGGCTTTTACGGCGGGGGCCTGGGAAGCAGCCTCTTAGGCGGCGGCCTTGATATGGTGTGCAAAAAAGTCACCGGCGCCACCCTGACGAAAGCCGGAAGGTAAGTGCACGGTAAGAGCGGGATAGAGTATAAGAAATCACTGCTAGTTTACATAACATTTCAGAGGCGAAATCGTATTGTATGAAAACGGAGAGGTATCAATCATGAGTAATAAGCAGGTAGTGTTAGAGGTCCTCAACCCCCGGGGTGAGCTGGCCAATCCCGAAAGGCGCGGCTTGTTCGCACCCCGCCCCACGGACCTCAATGGGAAGACCATCGCCGTTATGGCCTTATGGTCCGACTCGGAAGCGTTTTTTGCCACCATCACGGAGATGCTGAAGGAGAAATACCCGGACGTTAAGTTCGTGTACCCGGAGTCAATGCACTCCCCCTTCGCCCAGGACAAAACCGCTGAAGTTGCGGAAATGTGCGACGCGTGGCTCGACGGAGTCAAAGCCTCCACAACGGGAGGCCGGATGGATGCCGCCGCCCTTCTGGAAATGCGGGGCAAGCCCGGCGTCTCCGTCTGCACGGACGCCGTTTTGATGCTCAAGAAGCTGCAATCGGATTTTAACGGTGTGCCCACGTGCCGTGTCGTCTCCGTCCCCGCAACGGATTACATCACAGCGAAAATGGACCCGGAGCTGATGAAATCCGTCGCCGCCGCGGCTTTTGATGATATCCACAGAGCCCTCACCGAGCCGCTGACGAGGGAGGAGCAGGAGGTCAGTGACCTCATCGTGGACGAGACGCCCTTGACCTTCAGCGGAGCCACCTACACGGAGGCTTACGAGAAGTTCCAGCAGTATTGCGTCGACAACGCCATGGGGGACGGTATGCCCGTGGTTCCCCCGACGCGGGAAGCCGTGGAATGGATGCTCACCGGGACGACGTATCCCCGCGACAAGCTCATCGGGCTTATGGAGCCGAAGCTGGGGAAGGCCACGGTGGAGAAAATCGCCATCAGCGCCGTCATGGCGGGGGCGCGGCCGGAGTACCTGCCCGTCATCATCGCCATGGTGGAGGCCATCACCGACGAGCGGTTTAACCAATACCACATCGTCAACGAAATACTGCCGGTTTTCTTCATCAGCGGGCCCATTGTTGAGGAAATCGGGCTCAACAATGAGTCAGGATACCTCGCCCCCGGACATCGGGCGAACGCCACAATCGGGCGGGCGCTCCTCATGTGCATGATTAACATCGGCTGGCGAGACATGAAGTATTACTCCTCCCCGGGAGGGGCCGGCCAGCCGGCGGCCTACGCCAATTACGTCATCCCCGAAAACCAGAAGGAGAGCCCCTGGCCGTCCTACGCAGAATCCTGCGGATTTTTACCCGACGAGAGCGTCGTCACCGTCTGCGAGACGCTGTCGGTGGTGCGCGGACCTTCCGAGACGCTGTTTATGGAAACCTACGAGCAGAGGCTGGAGAAGATGCGCTCTATCTTCTCACAGCATACTAATGTTTTCTCGCGCTTTGGCATGCCGCCTCGCGGCAACCCGGGGGCGCGCCACATGATTGCCATGCATCCCACCATGGCGCGTCAGTTGGCCAACGCCGGCTTTACCAGAGAGTCCTTTATCCAGTGGCTCCATGACGTGAACACCATCGACTGGGACAAAATGAGTGAGCAGGAGCGCGAGGAATTTAAGCAGAATGTCAAAGAGGGGAAAGTCAGCGAGTTCATGCGGAAGTTTTCGCTGGACGACTGCCGGCCCGGGCTGTTAATGGAGCCTTTCAGCGACATAAAACACGTGGCCCTGATGATTACCGGCACCGGCGCCGGCGGGACCATTGTCTTTTCCACATCGGCAGGCTCCACCACCCTAGGAGTCAAAAACGGCAAGCCCCTGCCGTATATGCAGAAGGTCATCCGCGGCGCCGCCCTCACAAAGGCGGGAAAATAACAAAGCCCGCAGCGATGCAGTCAGGGACAACGTGACATACTCGTGCGGTATGGAGGGAGCGGGACTATGACTGAAGTGATTCAGTATACCATCGGAATGTCAAACGGCTTCTTCATCAGAAGCGGGGAGACGGTAATTGCCGTGGACAGCGGCGGCGAAATGGGGGACGGCCCTTTTCTGGATGTGTGCCGAAAGCACGGCATCGATCCCCGCAGTATTGCACTGCTGGTGGTGACCCATGGACACGTGGATCATTTCGTCAATATGGGCGCCATGAAAGCGCTCACGAAAGCCCCCTTGCTCTGCCATAAGCTCGCCGCGCCGTTCCTTTGGGAAGGGCTAAAGCCCGACGTGTTCGGCAGAAACGCCCTTGGAAGGGCAGTCATGGCAAGGCAGGCCATAGAGGGCGACCCCATACCTTTCGTCCCCAAAGTGGAGCCGGATATCCTCTTTGAGGGCACGTACGACCTCAAGCCATGGGGAATTGACGGGAAAATCATCGAAACCCCGGGCCACTCGAAATGCAGTACCGCGGTCATTTTAGATTCCGGGCAGGCGCTGGTGGGAGACACCATTGCCCAGCCCCCCGGCGCCTCCACCGTGGGGCTGGCGTTCCTGTCGGACACGGAAAACAGCGATGCCGTTTTATTTGACAGCGTCGAGAGGATTCTCTCGGCCGCACACACCGTGTATTCTGGGCACGGCGGCCCCTTTAGTCGGGACGAGGTCATGGCCGCCCTGCTGGAAGAAAAAGCTCAGCAGAGTCAGACAGCCGGCGCCGCCGAATGACTCAGATTTTAAGAATGTAATTAATTGACACCTTTAAGAGGAAGGAAGGGATCCTGTCATGACTATTGAAGAACGTCTGGCAAAGCTGGAACATGAGATGGAGCGGGTGAAGGCCGTAACGGAAATCCAAAACGTCATCGGCCGCTACCAGAGCTTTCACAAACCCATGACGATGTATCTGACTCCGGAGGAGACATTCGCGCTGACCATGCCGGATGTGTCCATGGAGGTGTCTGACTGGGGCGTCTTCGTGGGCCCGGACGCAGTTCGGTATCAGTTTGGCGAAATGATGAAAGAGGAGCTCATCGGCTGCATGTTCGACCACTACGTGGCCACGCCGATTATCGAGGTCGCCGGTGACGGGAAGACGGCCCGGGCGAAATTTGATTCCCCGGGGCACGAGACGCAAATTGACGGCAAGGGCGGCCACAGAGCCTTCTGGTGCTGGGGAAGCTACAGCGCCGAATTCATTAAAGAGCCGGACGGCAAGTGGAAGATTTGGCACCTGAAATGGTGGCGGACTTTCCGCACCGATTATTACACGAGCTGGGTGGACGATTGGCAGAACATCATGACCGGACCCGCCCACGAACACGATTGGCCCACCGAGCCCTGCACCTTCTTCCATCCCTACGACTCGAAGACGGAGCGGTGGCCCTTCCCGCTGCCTCCCGAACCCTACGAGACGTATGAGGGGACGATGCTGGACTGGGCCTTCGGCGGCGAAAAGTACAAATGGATTAAGGAAGCGTATCTGAAGAAATACGGCACACCCACAGGCGCCTTTGAATACGCCCACGGCCGCAAGCCCGGCGTGATTGTAAACAACCCGTCGGCTATCCGGGAACCGAAAGATTAGGCAGAAGCCGGGAGCCGGTTATCATGACAGAAGCCGGCGCCCCCCGAAAAATCTGAGGGTACACCGGCCGTGTATGTAGCAGCCTAAGCGGAGTAAAGCAAGAGTGAATTCGCAATGTAAACAGGAGTAAAAGCATCAGCTTTCAAGGAATGCGGCAATCACATTGCCGAGGGCTTTCGCTCCGGCGGCTATTTGCCTCGACTTTTTACTTGTGCAGCAGTTTACTCTGAAACACCTTCCGTATTCCGGAAGTGTTGTGAAGAGCTGGCCCGGTGCAATCAGGACATTTTGCGACAGGGCAAGGCTTAAAAACTCGCGCATACTTTTGACCCCGCCGGGAAGTTCAACCCAGAGAAAGGGGCTGCCTTGGGAACTCCAGATACGAACAGCCCCCGGCACGATACCCCGCACGATCTCCATGAACATCTTCACGGTTCGGTCTATTCTTTCTCTGCTTTTTTCAATGGAGCCGGCAATGTTTTCGGTGTCCAGAAGCTCAGAGAGCGCCACCTGCATGTTCATGGGAACGCGGGAGCCGCTGAGGGATTTTTGGAAACGCAGCATTTTTGTGTACTGGCCGCTTTCAACGAATCCGAAGGGAAAACTGTCGCCGAAAACTTTGCTGAAATCAGATACATAAATAACCATTTCGTGATCTAACACTTTTATCGGGGGGTGCCGATGCCGGGAGAAACAGAAGTGTCCGTATTCGTCATACTCAATGATTGGGATTTGATGTTTCTGGCACAGATCCACGAGACGCTTTTTGTTACACTCCGGCATCACAGCACCTGTTGGGTCTGCGTTGCAGGATGACAGCAGTATGGCGGAAAACTTTGTGCCGCTTTCAATCTGGCAGGCGAGGTCTTCCGCGCACAGTCCGCTGCTCGGGTCACTGCGAATCTCTCGATAATCAATGGCAAGGATTCGGGCGCAATACGCGAAGAGCATGGAGCCCGGCGATTCGATTCCGAGGACGTAATCATCCTGCATGCTTGTATGGTGGCAGGCCCGTATTGCGAACATAAGGGCTTCAGCGGCGCTGTTTGTCACGGTTATGTGTTTTGTCATAAAGTGGCACCCGCAGCTGAGCATCCAAAGGGCGATTCGTGATGCCAGAAGATCCTGAATCTCCTTAAGGCGCTCCGGAGACTGAATACTGCCAAAGGTTACACCGGAGAAATACTCATCACTGATGCCGCTCCAGGACAGCTGAAAACATGATTCGGTGGGGGCACAATTGACTCTGTCAATATACTGGTCATAAGCAAATGCCTCCAGGTCCCTTTTATCATAATGATACCGAATCATCTGTTGAGCGGGCAAAAACCCGATTAATGACCGGCTCAGATTATAGAGAGTTTCATAATCTGATTTCGCCACGAAGTACCCCTTTTTTGGGCGGCTTTCAATCACACCGAAAGATGTCAGCTCATTGTACACGTTGAGCGTTGTATACAAACTGGCATCGTTTAAGTTGGCAAACTTTCTAAGGGACGGCAGTTTATCGCCATCTCTATACATTCCGTTGATGATACTAATTAGAAGCTTTTCCATCAAAACCTTCTTTTTTGTCATAGCGCCCATCCCTTCTTCCCAATTTTCCCGATTAACCCACGATTTACCAGCTCTCCTACATAATACATAATGGCCATCTCATTCGCAAGTTTCCGAGTGATTTTTAAGGGCGGATGCTTTTAAAAACGCCGTGGCCATCCATGAGGCATTCGGGAGTAAACGGATGGAAGGGCACGTAACACGAGTCGGGTATTTCGCGTGTTTATGTGCAGTGTTTTGATGCGTTTGCATGCGACCTATTTGAAAAGTAAAAGTAAATTAACAGGAGGAATCAGATATGAAGCTTGTTGCTTTCTCCGCGGGACGACGGAATGGAAACACAGAAATATATGTAAAAGAGGCCCTGATGGCGGCGGAGAAGAAAGGCGTTGAAGTGGAGCTGTACCGCCTGGCGGAGTATAATTTACATAACTGCAGCTCCTGCACCACCACCGCCTTCTGCGCGGCTGACGCGGATATTGAAAAATGTCTCTACAAAGACGACGCCCCTTTCCTTGCGGAAGCTTTTTTGAATAGCGATGGCGTCATCATTGCCGCGCCCGCATACTCCCTCACCGCCAACAGCTTGTTTTTCGCATTCAGGGACAGAGTTTTCGGTCCCCGAATGGATATCGCCAGCCCGTCCCTCGGTATGCCGGCGCCGGCTTTCATTAAGGGGCGCTATAAGCATCGCCCCGCCGGCCTCATTTCGGTGGGTGGCTGTCTCCATGAACACTGGACGGGGTTCTCCCTCGCCAACCTTTTCACGGCCCTCATTCCTCCCCAGGGCGAGGTCGTGGACCATATGAACGTCTATGGTATCGCCGAAGTAAACGCCGCGGCCACCAATGAGCACTGGCTGGAAAAAGCCAGAAAGCTGGGGGAAAACGTGGCAGATGCCATGCTCTCCGGCGATAACAGCTGGCGCGGCGGCGACAGGGGCTCGTGCCCAGTGTGCCACTTAAATTATATTGAAGTCGTACCGGGGACGGACGATGTGATGTGCCCCCTCTGCGGAATCTACGGCAAAATCTCCGTCAAAGACGGCGTGACCACACTTGACTGGCCCGATACGCCGGAATGCCGTCAGGAAAACCGC
Organism: Papillibacter sp.; assembly: GCA_012838125.1. GTDB lineage: Bacteria > Bacillota > Clostridia > Oscillospirales > Oscillospiraceae > Sporobacter. Next base: position 25,211 of record DUPW01000127.1, on the reverse strand, counting down.
TTTACCGTTGAAGGGAAGGTCTTCCACCTCAACGATATCAAGAAGTGTATGGAGCAGTTTGCCCCCATCCGGGAAGAGGCGAAACTGAAGGCGCAAAAATATCGGGATTACACATCCTGTATCGTGAAACCTCCTTCCAAGGCCGGGAGGTGAGATGCGTGCCTCTGGCTCCCACCTTGACGCTCAATAACGGTGAAAAAATCCCCATGCTGGGAATGGGCGCCGTGTTTTTAGATGCCGACGGTGATATTCAAAAAACCATTGATACCGCCATTGAGGCGGGGTACAGGCTTTTTGACAACGCGGCGTTTTACGGAAACGAAAAAGCCATCGGCACCGCCCTGAAAAACAATGGGATACCACGGGAAGAGCTTTTCATCAGCACGAAGCTGAAAAACGGCCATCACCGGTTTGACGACGCCTGCCGGGAATGTGAGGAGAGTATGCGCCGTTTGGGCGTAGACTATCTGGATATGTATCTCATCCATTTTCCGTGCCCGGAACACGGGTTGTATACCGAGGCATGGAAGGCGCTGGAGCATCTCCATAAGGAAGGGCTCGTGAGAAACATCGGGCTATCGAATTTTCACGAAACGCACATTGAACGGATACTGGATATCTGCGAAATCGTGCCTGTCATCAATCAGCTTGAGATTCATCCTTATCTGACGATTGAGCCCCTGAGGGAATACATGAAAAAGCACGGAATCGTTCCGGAAGCGTGGTTCCCCCTCGGCGGGCCCACAGTCATGCTTGACGGGCGGGTAAACCCTGATAAGGCCACCTTGCTGAGTGAACCTGTCCTTGTGAAGCTGGCGGAGAAGTATAACAAGACCATCGCCCAGATTATCTTGCGGTGGGAAACACAGTGCGGCATTATCCCCATACCGAAAGCCTCGTCGCCCGTTCATATCCTTGAAAACATCAGCGTATTCGACTTTGAACTGGCGGAGGATGAGCTTCAGTCCATATCGGACTTAAATAAAAACTGCCGCTTCGGCCCGTCAGGAGACGACTGCAACGAATACTGGGATTAACAAAGCGCAAAAAATATCGGCATAGCCGGTCATTCAAGACTAGGCTATGCCGATATTTTCAGGCTGATAAGCTGACGCACCCAAAAACTGAGCGCTTATTATGACTTTCCCCGCGAGTGTCGGCCGAAAAGGCGTGAAAAAAAGCCGCCCTTTTTACGGCGCGAGTGCTTCTGTACGATGGTCTCGGCGTCCTCAAGGTAGACGCCGGCAAGGTCCATATCGTCATTAATGCGCAGAGCCTTCACCCGCTCGGATGCGGAGAGGAGCACAGGCGGTTTCTTCCGCATTTTTAAGACTGTGCTAAACCGCCAGCCGCACTGGATGGCGCAATCTTTCGCCGTGTTGGGAATATCGGCAAGGTCCAGCGTGATAAGGTTGCTCTCGCCGTTTTCGTCAATGATGATGTGCTTAACTTTTCGGAAAACCTGCTGGGGTTTTCTGCTTTCCCCCGGAGGGAGCTTCCCGTCTACCGTCATGATATATTTGTCCACGGTGCTCACATACACAACAACGCACCGGCTTGCCTCGTCGATAGTGATGGTCAGATCGTAACGCACCTTTTTCAGGTCCGAACCATATCCTATTTCAACGAACTCCTCGCCGACGGTAATGGAGTCGCCTTCCATCGAATAGGGGATTTGAAGCGCCTTCAGGCGCCCCGTGATCTTGTTTACGATGTGCTCTTTCATTATGTACCCCCGTTCACTCATAAGAGATTATAGCACCCCCATGACGGGCGTGCAAGGCACAAAAATTGCGCGGAAGGTTGACAGTCATACACGGTTATGATAATATCGCTTTTATCGAAAAGAGAATAAGACCATTGATAAGGGCTGTGAAGGAAAAGAGTAGGGGCATGGACGCGCCCAGAGAGACGGCGGTTGGTGCAAGCCGGAGGCGGAAATGCTCTGAATACGGTTCCGGAGCCGCGTGCCGCAAGGCGCCTTCCGGCGCGTAAGGCACGCCGAGTTCGTGCGCGTTAAGCACTGGCGTTCTGTCTGGAACGCCCCAAGTCCGGCCGCTGTGAGGCGCCGGAGAATGAGGTGGTACCGCGAAGTGATTTCGCCCTCTGTCCGAACATGAATCGTTCGGCGGGGGCGTTTTTGTTTCCCGCCGAAGATGAGCAAGGAAGGAGAATTTGTGTGCAGATTTACGACGAACTGAAAGCGCGTGGTCTCATCGCGCAGGTATCCAGCGAAGAAGATGTTTCCGAGCTGATAAATTCCGGGAAGGCCATTTTTTATATCGGCTTTGATCCCACCGCCGACTCCCTGCACGTGGGCCACTTCATGGCCCTGTGCCTGATGAAGCGCCTGCAAATGGCGGGCAACAAGCCCATCGCCCTCATCGGCGGCGGCACCGCCATGGTGGGCGACCCCTCCGGCCGCACGGATATGCGCTCGATGATGACGCCGGAGACCATCGCCTATAACGGCGAGTGCTTCAAAAAACAGATGAGCAAATTCATCGACTTTTCCGAGGGCAAGGCCATGATGGTCAACAACGCCGACTGGCTCATGGAGCTCAATTACGTGGAATTTCTCCGGGAAGTGGGGCCGCATTTTTCCGTTAACAACATGCTGCGGGCCGAGTGCTATAAGCAGCGCATGGAAAAGGGCCTGTCCTTCCTCGAGTTTAACTACATGCTTATGCAGAGCTACGATTTCTACGAGCTGTTCCGCCGCTACGGCTGCAACCTGCAGTTCGGCGGAGACGACCAGTGGTCCAACATGCTCGGCGGCACAGAACTGATTCGCCGCAAGCTGCGCAAGGACGCCCACGTGATGACCATTAACCTGCTTCTCAACTCCGAGGGCAAGAAGATGGGCAAAACCGTCGGCGGCGCCGTCTGGCTCGACCCGAACAAAACAAGTCCCTACGATTTCTACCAGTACTGGCGCAACGTAAACGACGCCGACGTGATTAAGTGCCTGAAAATGCTCACCTTCCTGCCCCTTGAGCAGATTGCCGAGATGGAAAAGTGGGAAGGAGCCCAGTTAAACCGCGCCAAGGAAATCCTCGCCTACGAGCTCACCGCCCTTGTACACAGCAAAGAAGATGCCGAAAAATCCCAGGAGACGGCCCGGGCGCTGTTTGCCTCCGGCGGTGCTGCCGAGATGCCCACGGCGGAGATTGAGCAGGCGGACTTCGTGGACGGCGCCATCGACGTTCTCACCCTGCTTGTGAAAACGGGGCTCTGCCCGTCGAAATCCGAGGCGCGCCGCAATGTGACCCAGGGCGGCGTGGAAGTAAACGGCGAGAAGGTGACGGACATCGCCACCACCTTCCCGGCGGAGGCCTTCGTGGGAGAAGGGCTCGTGGTAAAGCGGGGGAAGAAGACGTTTAAAAAGGCCGTTCTGAAAGGCTAAAGGCGTGTCTATCCGCATAGCAAAAGCCATTTAGCCACTTCCGGCTCAAAATTTTTCAAAGTTTCTACGCCGGGTGAGTTTTTAGTCGAAGAAACATAAAGCAAAGGCACAGCCTTCCGCTATTTGCGGATGCTGTGCCTTTTCTTGCTTACAGGCACCATACTGCGCCTTGAAAGCGAGTGTTACTGACCGCCGCCTGCCAGGCTGTTCTCGTAGGCCTGGATCATCTTCTTGACCATCTGGCCGCCGATGCTGCCAGCCTGACGAGATGTGAGTTCACCGTTGTAACCCTGCTTCAGGTTAACGCCAACTTCGCTGGCGGCTTCCATCTTGAACCGATTGAGCGCCTCACGAGCGTTCGGGTTGAGGACCTGGTTTTTGCTAGGCATATTGACAACTCCTTCTGATATATTTTCGAGGTACTTTCAGCACCTTTCGCTAATATCGTGTGTAGCCGCCATTTTATCTATTCAAGTAAATACTGTTAGCCTAGCCAGCTTTTTGTTTACATAAAAATTGTCATAATAGGAGTTTATCAGTAAAAAATGAGACAATCGGAATCGTCACCATGGACAGGAGTGTGGAGAGGAAAACGCCTTTCGAGGCGAGTTTGTCGTTACCGCCGTATTCAAGGCTGAACATCACCACGGCCGTGCCCGTGGGCATGGCGGCAAGGACGGTGAGAATGCCGAGCATCTGAGTATCCGCCGTAAAGAGGCGGGAGATGAGGGCGACCACGCCGGGAATCAGAATAAGGCGCACGAAAATGAGAGGATAAAGACGCTTTTCCGTGAACACGCTTTTAACGGACATCTGCGACAGGGTGATGCCGATGATGAGCATGGCGCAGGGGGTTGTGACCTGCCCGATGAGGGAGACGGTTTTCGTTAAGACGGCCGGCAGGGAGATATTGAAAACAAAGACAATGATGGCGAGAAACGAGGCAATGAGCGTGGTGGAGAGGAATATCTGCCGGGGCCTTATCTGGCTGCGGTCGCCGGAGACGAGCAGGATGCCCACGCTGAAGAGTAGCAGGTTAAAGGGGATATTGTACAGCGTGACGTAAAAGGCCGTTTCGGCGCCAAAGAGCGATTCTACCACGGGAAACCCCATAAAACCCACGTTGGAAAACACAAGCAGGCAGATGTAAAGCCCCCGATCCTTCAGCGGCGCCCGCAACAGGCACGCCAGAGGGACGGCAACAAGGAAAAAAATGAGATACGACAGGCTCACGAGAGCGAAAAACACAGCCGCGTCCCGCCGCGACATGGACAGGTCCACAGACAACACGGAGTTGAGAATGGTGAAGGGCATGGCGACGTGGATAACGAGCTTCGAGAGGATTTTATCCGCTCCATCCGGCAGGACTCTCAGCTTGCCTGTGATGAAGCCCACGATGAGCACCAGAAATAAAACCGCCATTTGGCTGAAAACGGAAGAGATATTCATTGTGACTCCATTCAAATATGTATAATGCCCGTTTGCCATCAAAAACCCACGGTTTTTGATGGCAAACGTCATTGTTTTCCAGTTTACGAACTTTTTTGCGCTTACACGCCGGCGATATTCATGGCGGCGAAGAAGCCGTCCCGCACGGCGGTGGTGATATTTCCGGTGTCTGTGGCGCAGTCGCCCACAAAGTAGACCTCCTCGGCACAGTCGGCAAACTGCTGCGCAATGGCCGAGCGGGGACGCACGCCCACGGAGAGGACGACGGTGTCTGCGGGGATGAGCCGGGTCTGCCCGTCGGCGGTGGCGATGACAAGGCCCTCCTCCGTCACTTCCTTCGCCGTAACGCCCGTGAGTGTCTTTACACCGGCGTCGCTGGCCATATCCCGCAGGAAACGCACCACGCCCGGCGAGGCGGCGCCGCGGCCGTCAATTTCCTCAAGGGTACGCATGTCCACGAGGGTGACCTCGTGCCCGTCTCGTGCCAGAGCAACGGCCGTTTCCGTACCGGTAAGGCCCGCGCCGATAAGGGCGACGCGATGGCCGGCCTTCTTCGTCCCAAGGTCAATTTCCGTGGCGAGGCAAACGTTTTCCCGCTGAACGCCGGGGATGTTCGGGATAATGGGCTCACTGCCCACGGCGACGATGATGGCGTCGGGGTTTTCTGCCTGAACGAGTTCCGGCGTGGCTGTAACGCCCGTGCGGATATCGATGCCCGGGGTGCGCTCCGCCATGCGGACGGACCAGGCCGCATACCGGCCCACGTCCCCCTTGAGGGAGTTTGCGCCGGCTGGGAGAAGGGCGCCGCCTAGAACGGTATCTTTTTCAAACAGCACCACTTCGTCGCCCAGTTCGGCGCACCGGCGGGCTGCTTCCAGACCGGCGGCTCCGCCGCCCACAATGACGACTTTCTTCTTCGGCTGGGTGCGAATCATTTTATCAAACTGCGGGTGCCGCCCCATGACGGGGTTCACCGAACAGCGCAGGGGCTGCGGGCAGCCGTGGGGGTCTGCGCCGGTGCAGACCATGCAGCGGATGCAGGGGCGAACTTCGTCCCCCTTGCCGCGCCGGGCTTTATTCACGCAGTCGGGGTCGGCGATGAACTGGCGAATCATGGCAATCATGTCCGCCTTTTCGGAGGCGATGGCCTCCTCCGCAAGGTCCATGTTAAAGGAGCCCACGCTCGTCACGGGGATATCCAGCGCCCGCTTAAAGTGCTCGGCGAAACGGACGTTCGTGGCCATGGGCAGGTACGCCGGCTGCATGGCGTAGGAGAGGGAAGCGGGGTTGTACATATTGCCTGCGGAGACGTGGATGAGGTCGATTTTCTTCTGAATCGCCCGGGCGAACAGGACGGCTTCCTCAAGGCCTACTCCGCCTTCCGTTAGTTCGTCGCCGGAGATGCGGTATTCAATGGCCATATCCGGCCCGATGGCGGCGCGAACGGCGTCTAAGAGCTCACTGGCGAAGCGGCAACGGTTTTCAAAGGTGGAGCAGCCGTATTCGTCGGTACGCTTGTTCATAAGGGGGGAGTAAAACTGCGCCACGGTGTGGCCGTGTCCGCCGTGAATCATAATCATGTCAAAGCCGGCCTTTTTGCAGCGCTCCGCCGCCCGGGCAAAGGAAGCGATAATCTCGCGAATTTCCTCTTTGGACATATCGGCGGGCAGGGCGTGGGTGCGCAGGTTCAGCTCAATGGAGGCCAGCGCGCCGTAACGGTGGATGGCGTCCGTCAGCGCCGTCAGCCCGTGGACCACATAGTGGTCGGCAAGGTTCACGACGTATCGGTTTTCGTTGGCGTACTCCTGCGTGACGGGACTATCTCCCACGGTGACGATGCCGGCGCCGCCCCGGGCCATGGCGGCAGTAAAGGCGATGAAGGCGTCCGTCACGAGACCATCCTTTGTACAGAGAAACGGCTCAGCCGGAGAAACTTCAATTCTGTTTTTCGCTGTGAGCGGACCAATTTTCAAAGGTCGGAATATATGCTTGTATTCCAAGATATCACGCTCCAAATACTTGTTATCGAACTTTCAGAATATATCATAGAAAATGGCGCAAATGCAACAATTTTTGATACAAAGGGCGCCCAAAATGGCAGAATATTGCAAAAACAATGCAAATTCTGTGGCAAAAAGGCTCTTTCGAGCATGATGGATGGGAAAGCTGTGCTGTCAACCAAACGCGCCTTACGGCGGCACGGCGGCTGCCGCACAACGCCGCATTGCGGATGCAAAATCTGTGAGCGAAGCGAAATCGGGCCGCAGCGTGCGCTGCGGCCCATTGATGGTGAAGGGACGGTCTTTTAGCTGTTCTTTTTGAGCCACTCGGCGCCGTAACGGTTGCACTCGTCGACGACGATGGGCGTAACCCATTCGTTGATACACTCGATGCTGCCGATGCACGGCAGGAAGGAGCCGCCGGGGGCGTATTCGTCGATGGCGCGGCGCACTTCGGCACGGATTTCCTCCTCGGTGGCGTCGGCACGGTCGATAACCGCCTGCTCGAGGCCGCCCATGAGGAGCATCTTGCCGGCCACGTTCTTCTGAATGGCCCAAATGTCGTTTGTGGGGAGGACGCCCTGCCACATATCGATGCCTAGGTCCACCATGTCGTTTTCGAGGCCCTGGCAGAAGCAGTCGGCGTGGTGCTGGACGAGGACGCCGCGCTTCTTAATGTAGCTGTACAGCCGCTCGTAATGGGGCATGAGAAGCTCCCGGAACTTCGCCGGGGAGAAGAAGAGGTTCGTCTTGGAACCCCAGTCGTCATGGGAGTGGATGACGTCCGGTTGGAGGTTGTCAATAATCTGCTCTATGGCCTTGATTTTCCAGTCGGTGTAGGCGCCGAAGAGGTCGTACATCGCTTCGGGCTCTTCGTACATATAGATGAGGGTGTCTTCAAAGGTCATGAGGCAATGGGCCCGCTCAAAGAGGCCGCGGAAGCTGGGGACCATGACGAAGGTGTTCTCCCGGTCCAGCTCGTCGATTTGCTTCTTGGCGTCAGACCAGTCCAGCTCAGGAAATTCAGGGAAGTTGACATAATCACGCCACTTCGTGATGTCCTTAATGACTTTATTCTCGTCGTCCACCATGGGGATAATGCCGGGATCCTCTGGGAGGAAACGGTGGACAACGCCCCAGTTGTCAACAAACCGTTCGCCGGAGAATTGCAGGATGTCCCAGACGGAAATGGGGTCAATGATGCAGTGGAATTTAGTTGTCGGAAACGGCTCGAAGGCGTATCCCATCCACTTTGGCGGCTGTTCGTTGCGCAGTACGGAGAGTAAGAGCTCTTTGCGATTCATAAGCAAAACCTCCATATTGTTTACTTTCTGAAAGCGTATCACTCTATGGAAAGGCTTGTCAAGCGGAGAAATGCCTGAATCGGCGGCCTTGTTTTTGCTCTGAATGGCGAAAGATTTCGGCGTCTTTTCGGGAAAGGCCCCTTTGCCGGCGTGATTTTATTTGCGCGGGGAAGGGGGCGTGATATAATGGAAACCAGAAAGCTAAGACGGGAGCAGGATAAATGGATCACATCATAACGGTTTACACCGAAAACGTCCATCTGGCGGAAGAGGGTCCGGCGGTTGAAATCATCGACCAGACGCGCCTGCCGAACGAGGAAGTGATGCTCACCCTGAGTGAGAGGGAGGAGCTTTACGAGGCCATCGCCACCCTGCGGGTTCGGGGCGCACCGGCCATCGGCATTTTCGCGGGATACGCCATGTATGTTCTCGCCGCCCAGACGAAATGCCGCGATTTTGATGCCTTTTACGCCGAGTTTCTGGAAAACAAGGCATATCTGGACGCTTCGCGCCCCACGGCGGTGAATCTCCGGCATGCCCTTGACAAAATGGAAGCGGCCCTCCTTGAAAACAAGGAGCGCCCGATTGACGAGATTATCTCCGCCCTGCGCCGGCAGGCACTGGTCATCCATCAGGAAGATATTGACATGTGCCTTGCCATCTCCGCCTTCGGGCTGGAGCTGGTGAAGGAGGGGGATGGCATCCTCACCCACTGCAACGCCGGCGCCCTGGCCACATCCCGCTATGGGACGGGGCTGGGCACGCTCCTCCTCGCCAAGGAGATGGGCATTGAGCTTCGGGCCTACTGTGACGAAACGCGCCCGCTTCTGCAGGGGGCGCGCTTGACCACGTATGAACTGCAGAAGGCAGGGGTGGACTGCACCTTAATATGCGACAATATGGCAAGCCTTGTGATGAAAGAGGGGAAGATAAACGCCGTCTTTGTCGGGTGCGACAGGGTAGCGGCAAACGGCGACACGGCGAACAAAATCGGCACCAGCGGCCTTGCGATTTTAGCCAAATATTACAACATCCCCTTCTACGTGTTCTGCCCCTCCTCCACCATCGACTTTAAGTGCTGCACGGGAGAGGATATCAAAATCGAGCTGCGGGACCCGAGGGAGATTAAGGAGCTGTATTTTGAAAAGCCCATCGCCCTGCCGGAAGTGAAGTGCTACAACCCCGCCTTCGACGTGACCGACCACACGCTGATTACCGCCATCGTGACGGAAAAGGGCATCGTGCGCCCGCCATTTGAGGAAAACCTCCGGCGGCTGTTTACATAAAGGAGCGGAGGCGGCAACATGGCTGAGACTTCATATCTGACGGACGAGCAGGCCAAGCGGGACATTCTCGAAGCGGGGCGGCGGCTCTATCAAAGGGGCTTCGTGGCGGCCAATGACGGCAACATCTCCGCCCGCGTCTCAGAGAGGGAAATCTGGTGCACGCCCTCCGGCGTCTCAAAGGGGTTTATGACGGAGGACATGCTGGTAAAGCTCGATTTAGAGGGGAACAGACTTCAAGGGGCCATGCGCCCTTCCTCCGAGATACAAATGCACCTTGCCATATACCGCACGGCGCCCGACGTCTGCGGCGTGGTACACGCCCACCCGCCGGTGTCCGCCGCCTTTTCTGCGGCGGGTCAGGCTCTGGACATGGCGCTTTTGCAGGAGGCCGTTGTCCTTCTAGGCGTCATCCCCTTAGCGCCCTTTGCCATGCCCGGGTCGAAGGAGCTGGCGGAGAGCGTCGTGCCCTTTGTGAAGGAGTATAACGGGGCGCTGTTGGAGCACCACGGCGCCGTGGCCTGGGGGCGGGACGTGATGCAGGCCCTTTTCCGCATGGAGAGCATCGAGTATAACGCCACGGTGACGATGTACGCCCGCATGATGGGGCTTACGCGCCCCATGACGGAGGGGCAGATTGATGCGCTTATCAAACTGCGCCCGACTTGGGGCATTACAGGCGGCGGACGCCCGAAAGGGCGGGACGGGGACTAATCTTTTATAAAAGGTGATAAGATGAAACTGGTAAACTTCATCTCAGGTGGCAAAACCCACTGCGGTGTGGAGACGGCGCGGGGCGTTGTGGACATCACAGCGCTGGGGCTGGCTCATAGCATCGACGAGGTTATCGCGGGTGGCGAGGGGCTTCTCACCCGTATCGCCGGGGCGGTTATGGACGAGACACTGCCCGTTCTGGACGGTGTGCTGGAATATGCCACTGTCACAACGCCCCAGAAAATCCTCTGTGTGGGCCTTAACTACAGAAAGCACGCGGAGGAGACGGGGGGCGAGCCGCCGAAGGACATTGTGTTCTTCTCCAAGTTTAACGACGCACTGGGAGCGGCGGGGCGGCCTGTCCCCCTGCCGACATGGCAGCGGTGCTACGATTACGAGGCGGAACTCGTCATCGTCATGGGAAAGACGGCATGGAACGTCCCCAAGGAGGAGGCCCTCAACTACGTTTTCGGCTACACCTGCGGCAATGACCTTTCCGCCCGGGACAGTCAGTTCCTCTCCAGCCAGTGGCTGGCGGGCAAATCCTTCCCCGGGTTTGCGCCGGCGGGCCCCTGCGTCGTGACGAAGGACGCCTTCGACCCCAACGCTGACAACCGCATTACCTGCTCCGTCAACGGCGAAGTGGTGCAGGAGGACGTCACCTCCGACATGATTTTCGACTGCGCCGAGATTGTGAGCACCGCGTCTCGCTTTTTTAAGCTGGGGCCAGGTGACCTCATTTTCACCGGCACCCCCGCAGGCGTCATCCTCGGAAAGCCAAAGGGCACCCGTGTCTGGCTGAAAAAGGGTGACACCGTGCGCATCACCATTGAAGGCATCGGCACGCTGACGACGCCCCTTGTCTGACGCGTCTCTCACGACGGCGGGATGGCGCATCCTCTTGCGTAGAAAACCCATACCAAACGGCGTCAAGTATTCTTTAATATAACGAACTGCGCATAAAATGCGCATAAGGCAAAAGGCACGCCGCATAGCAGCGTGCCTTTTGCCTTTGGAGAGAGAAGAACCGATTTGGGGGATTTGAGCTGGTTTTCAGTGGGGTGAGTGTATTTGGGGTGTCGTTTGAAATGCAAACGGCACCGTTGGGGTGGTGCCGCCTGCGGGGAGGATTTAGATTACGCTAAAAAGAAGGTCGCCGTACGTTGGCAGGGGCCAGTACGTCTTTGCGGTGATGCTCTCCAGTTTGTCGGCCGCTTCACGAAGGGCCTCCATGGCGGGGATGACACCGTCTTTATATGCCAGAGACTTCTCACCCATCTCCGAAACCGACTCCGCCGCTTCCACGGCACTCTCTAAGGCTTTGACTTTTGCGTAAAGTGCCGCCGTGAGGGCGCTGACTTCCGAGAGAAGCTCGGTTTCAAAGGTGGCGTTCACAACCTCCGATACGGCTTTCTTCGCGAAGACCGTCTCCGCCAGCTCTTTGGCGTAGGCCGAGGCGGCGGGGAGGATATCGGTTTTTGCCATGTCCAGCATCGTCAGCGCTTCGATGCTCAAGGTCTTGCAGTATTTTTCGAGGCTGATTTCGTAGCGCGAGTGGATTTCCGTCTCGGTAAAGACGCCATGGTTGGTGAACAGCTCCACGTTCTTCTCTTTAATAAGGTGCGGGATGGCGTCCGCCGTTGTGCGCAGGTTGAGCAGGCCGCGCTTTTCTGCTTCAAAGACCCATTCTTCGTCGTAGCCGTTGCCGTTGAAGATGATGCGCTTGTGCTGCTTTAGCGTCTCTTTAATAAGCGCCTGCAGCTCCGCTTGGAAGTCGGCGGCGCTTTCCAGCCTGTCGGCAAACAGGCGCAGGGCTTCTGCCACGGCGGTGTTGATGGCCACGTTGGCATCGGAGATGGACATGGCGGAGCCTACCATGCGAAACTCGAACTTGTTGCCCGTGAAGGCGAAGGGGGAGGTGCGGTTTCTATCCGTGGTGTCCTTCGGGAAGGGGGGCAGGACGTCCACGCCGATTTGCATCATGGTGCGGGGGCATAAGTCATAAGACGTGCCGTTCGTAATGGAATCGACGATGGCGGTGAGCTCCTCGCCGAGGAAGACGGACACAATGGCCGGCGGTGCTTCGTTGGCGCCGAGACGGTGGTCGTTGCCTGCGGAGGCCACGGAGACCCTCAGCAAATCCTGATAGTCGTCCACCGCTTTGATGACGGCGGTGAGGAACAGGAGGAACTGGGCGTTTTCGTGGGGCGTTTTGCCCGGGTCGAGGAGGTTCACGCCCGTATCCGTGGCGAGGGACCAGTTGTTGTGCTTGCCGCTGCCGTTAATGCCCTCGAAGGGTTTTTCATGCAGCAGGCAAATCATGCCGTATTTCTTCGCAATACGCTGGAGAAGCTCCATCGTCAGCTGGTTGTGGTCGGTGGCGATGTTCGTGGAAGTGAAGATGGGGGCGATTTCGTGCTGTGCCGGCGCCACTTCGTTGTGCTGCGTCTTAGCCAAGACGCCCAGCTTCCAAAGCTCCGCATTCAGTTCTTCCATAAAGGCGGCCACGCGGCATTTGATGGAGCCGAAGTACTGGTCCTCCATCTCCTGTCCCTTGGGTGGCTTGTTGCCGAAGAGGGTGCGGCCCGTGTAAATGAGGTCCTTGCGCTTTAAGTACATCTCCTTGTCGATAAGGAAGTACTCCTGCTCTGGGCCGCAGGTGGAGCGCACGGACTTGGCGGCGCTGTTGCCGAACAGGCGCAGGACGCGCAGGGCCTGCTTATTGAGGGCGCTCATGGAGCGCAGGAGGGGCGTTTTTGCGTCCAAGGCTTCGCCGGTGTAGGAGCAGAAGGCCGTTGGGATATACAGGGTGGTACCTTTGACGAAGGCGGAGGAGGTGGGGTCCCAAACGGTGTAGCCCCGGGCCTCGAAGGTGGCGCGGATACCGCCGGAGGGGAAGCTGGAGGCGTCCGGTTCGCCCCGGACAAGCTCGCTCCCCGAAAACTCCATGAGGATACGCCCGTCGCTTGTGGGAGAGAGAAAACTGTCATGCTTTTCGGCGGTGACGCCCGTCATGGGCTGGAACCAGTGGGTAAAGTGGGTGGCACCTTTTTCAACGGCCCATTCCTTCATGGCGTTCGCCACCGCGTTGGCGACGCTTTTGTCTAGGGCGGCGCCCTCGTCGATTGTCTTCTTCAGCGCTCTGTATGTCTCTTTCGGAAGCCTCTGCCGCATTTCACAGTCGTTAAAGACCATGGAGCCAAATAGTTCTTTTACAGTTGCCATAACTAAAACTCCCAACTTAGAATCTCATATCCTCGAAAAAATTTAAAAATAAAATAACGGCACTGGTCACCATTGAGCCAATGGCGCCATTGCCGTTGTTGCTATCATTATAGTCTTGCAACTTTCGTTTGTCAATCATGCATGCATTGTATTTATTCATAAAATTGCACAGTCTAAGCCGAGCAATATTGCAAGAAAATAAACAATGGCCGGTCTGTTTTGACAACTGTTTCAAAAGGTTATATACTAAACACATATTATCCTTATATTTCCTTTTATTGCCGTTTGTGTGAGCTTTCGGCATCGGAAAAACAAGAATTGTGAGGTTTTTAGCTATGTCTGAAGGGAAACTGCACGTCCGCCGCCTGCCTGAACAGCCGGGGATTCTTTATGTGATTTTTGATAATCCGCCCATGAACCAGTTTACAACGGATTTGTGGCGGGAGCTGACGGCCGAGCTGCGCAAAGCACGGGTGGACGACACCATCGGCGTTGTGGTGCTCACCGGAGCGGGGGAGCGGGCCTTTTCCGCCGGACTGTCCATGGACATGCTGAACAATTTAGAAAGCGACGAAGATTCCGCCCTCATTTACGCCTGCGGTCTGGAGCTGCGGGAGGCTCTGTTTGCCCTCAATAAACCTGTCATCGCCGCAGTAAAGGGCAACTGCGTGGGCGGCGGTCTTGAAATCGCCCTCTGCTGCGACATGATTGTGGCGGCGGAAGGGTCGAAGTTTATGCTGCCGGAGATGAACATCGGCCTCGTCCCGGGCTGCGGCGGCGCCATTCACCTGATGAACCGCATTGCCCCCAATCGGGCCTTTGAGATGATTCTTTTCAGTGAAAAAATGATGGTCGACGAGGCCCTTCGGCTGGGCCTTGTTAACCGTGTGTACCCCAAGGAGACCTTTGACGAGGATGTGCGCGCGCTGTGCGAAGACATTCTGAAAAAGCCGCCCGTTGCGGTACGGGCGCTGAAAGAGCTCTCCGCCGCCGTGCGTTTCGGCGCGAACCAAACTGCGGCTCTGGCCGTGGAGCGCCGTTTATCCGTCGATCTCATGCGGACAGAAGACTTTAAGGAGGCGGTGAAAGCATTCAGGGAGAAGAGGGCCCCTGTTTTCAAAGGGCGATAGGACGCCGCACGCTGGCAAAGTGAGCTCTACCATGAAAACTCAATAGAACTTCTGCTTTGCTAAAAAATCCACAAAAGACTGCCGAATATTTCAGTGATACCTGCACTTGTTCTGAGAATGGGAATTTGTTATACTCTGCAGAGCCTTTTATCACCTAATCGGCAAAAGTGTTTCGAACTTTATACGAATAAGAGGAGAGATGGAGTTTCATGCAAAGTGAGTTAAAAAAGAAGTATGGCCTGATTACCGCCATCGCCATGGTCGTTGGCATCGTCATCGGCAGCGGTGTGTTCTTCAAGGCCGAAACGGTGCTCAAAGCCACGAGCGGAAATATGCCCATGGGCATCGCCGCCTGGGCCATCGTCGGACTGATTATGATTATCTGCTCGTTTTCCTTCGCCACCCTGGCCACGAAATACGAAAAAGTCAACGGAATCGTCGACTACTCGGAAATGACGGTGGGTAAAGGATACGCGTACTACATAGGCTGGTTCATGGCCGTCATTTACAACCCCACCCTGACGTCCGTCCTCGCCTGGGTTTCGGCCCGCTATCTCTGCGTGCTTCTGGGATGGGACATTACAGGCGGAAACTGCATGACCATTGCAGCGTTCTTCCTCATCGCCAGCTACGCCATGAATACCCTGTCGCCCATTCTGGCCGGTAAGTTTCAGGTGACGACGACGGTCATCAAGCTCGTTCCCCTTCTGCTTATGGCCATCGTGGGCACCATTGCGGGGCTTGCCAACGGCATGACCCTTGAGAACTTCTCGAAAGTCATCAGCACCGACGTGGCGGGAACCGGCGGCGGACTGCTGGCCTCTGTGGTGGCGGTGGCCTTCGCCTACGAAGGCTGGATTATCGCCACCTCCATCAACGCGGAGCTGCGGGATGCAAAGAGGAACCTGCCCATTGCGCTGACTCTCGGTTCTCTGATTGTCGTCTTCATCTATATTTTCTATTACATCGGCCTGGCCGGTGCCGTCCCCACGGAGACGCTCATGGAAAGCGGTCAAAACGGCGCAAAAGTTGCGTTTATGAATATATTCGGAAACGTCTGGGGGACGCTTATTTTCGTCTTCGTCATCATCTCCTGCCTCGGCACCCTCAACGGGCTGATGATGGGCAACTGCCGCAGTATGTACGCCATCGCCGCCCGCGGACAGGGCCCGCTGCCGAAGGTGTTCTCTCAGGTTGACAAAGCCACCAACATGGCGACCAACTCCTCGATTTTCGGCGTACTCATGGCCGGTTTCTGGTTGCTGTACTTCTACGGCGCCAACCTCACGGAGCCGTGGTTCGGCCCCTTCTGCTTCGATACGTCGGAGCTGCCGATTATCACGCTCTACGGTGCCTACATTCCGGTTTTCATCTTGTTTATGAAGAAAGAGCGCGAGATGGGCGCCTTTAAGCGCTTTGTGATGCCAACTCTTTCGATACTCAGCTGCCTGTTCATGGTCATTGCCGCGGTGATCGCCCATAAAATGGCCGTTGTGTATTACCTCATTATCTTCGCCGTCATCATGCTCATTGCCATTCCCTTCCGCAAAACCCGTGACCTCAAGGCGTAGAGCAACAAATACGAAAAATTGCGGCGGGCAGCTTTAAGCTGTCCGCCCTTCTTTTGCGCTTTTTAGTAAGCAAAGCCTGCCGATTATGTATGCGGCAGGCTCTCTTTATTCAATGGAGGCGTTTGAGAACATCAGCAGGGTATGAAGCCCCTTAGGGGAGCGCAGCTCCATCTCGCCGTACAGGCACACGGGAAGCTGTCTGTTGTCCTTAAAGCGCTTGTCCGGCCCACCGGATTTGTTGACGTATTTCCACGTGTGGTCCACCACCGTTGTGTCCTTTGGGACGACGTCGCTTTCGATAAAACGCGTTATGCCGGTTCTGACGGTAAAGTCCTCATAAGTGAGGGCGCCGATACTCAGCCCCTGCAGGATAAGGAGCCTATCGGGAAGGAACACGAGGGTTTCGCGGCCTGTTTTAAATGTTGCCACGGGGACGTTCGCCTTGAAGGGGAAGGGGGGGCGCCGTCTTTGCGGCGCAGGGCATCCGCTTCACCGTATTGCTTGCGCCGGAGGCGTATTTCCGGTCTATGACCCGGCTCGTCTCCATAATGCGCCACACCTTTGCGCAGTGCGCAATGCGCAGCATCCGCCCCATGCGCGCTTCCACCGTCCCTTTCTCCTCGTCGTCAATCAAATACTCAAGGTTTATCACGCCCTTTGCGTGGACGAACATGAGCAGTCCCCCAAAGACAGCCGTCAAAATGAAGAAAAGAGGGGACAGCACACCCAAAACAAAGGAGGCAATCAGGCCGATGAGGGCAAACCGGCGGAGCCGGAGCGCCCGCCTTGCCGCATCGAGCATCTCCTCTAAGCCCTCAGAGACCATGTGAGACGCCTGAGCGTTGAAAAGAGTCTGGGTATCGTAATGATTGCCCTCTGCGGGGGCCTTGTGATGGGACGGCGCCGCAGAGCGGTTTTTGCTTTTCGTCTCCTGCACATAGGAGATGCCCGTTCCGGGAATAGAGTAGGTTCTTCGCCTTGTGCCCCGGGCTGTTTTGGTGATGCGAAAGCCCTTCGTGCCCCAGCTATACCCCACGCCGGACTTACTGAGGTTAATCCGAAAGCCGCCGCCTAAATTTATGCTCTTTCTGAACCGAAAGCCCACAATTTACCACCCCTTTCTGCCAATAGCTTTAGCATAAAGACGGCGGTTATTCAAGAGGGTGCCCTGTCAGACAGGGGGAAAGGGGCTTTAAAGTCACAAAAAACCGCCGGAATTCCGGCGGTTTCTGCGTTACCAGTTATAGACGAGGGGGTTTCGCGGTGTGCTGCTGGTGGCTGGCGATGGGGTTTCCCAGGGCGGGATGGCGGGGATGGAGTCATCGCCGTCATCCTCGTCCTCATCCTCCTCGTCGTCGGGCGGGATGGGTGTGGTCGTTGGATCCTCCTCATCCGGCGGGACGGGGTCAACCTTGATTTGATAGAAGAACTCGATGACGTCGTTTAAGGGGTCGCCTGTGATGGTGATGGCCTTGTCGGCACTGCCGGCGAGGCGGTAACCCTCCACCTCCTGTGCCTGCTCGGTGACGATGGTGCCGCGCTGGGCCTTCTTCGTCTCCTCATAGAGCAGGGTGCCGTCCACCGTCATGCCCCGAACCACGTAGGGGTATTCTGCTTCCACGCCGGGGATGGGCTCAAGCTCCACGTTGGCCGGCTTCGGGAAGTCCTTGTACGGCAGGTCGGTGTGGACTTTCTCCATGACCTTCTTCCAAAGCTGGGCCGAGGGGTTGCCCGAGGAGGACATTTTTGCGGGGGTGTCGTATCCCGTCCACACCACGGCCACGTAATAGGGGGTAAAGCCGGCGAACCAGCGGTCTTTAAAGTCCGTGGATGTACCCGTTTTACCGGCCACAGGCATATTGGAAAGGCGCGCCGACGTACCGGTACCGGAGTTCACGGCGTCACGGAGCAGGTCCGTGACCCAGTAGGCGGTGACGTCACTGATGGCGACGACGTTTTTACGGTTGTTTTCGTAGAGCACTTTCCCGTCGGCATCGGTGATGTGGGTGAACATACGGAGTTTCGTCTGAATACCGGAGTTGGGGAAGATGGTAAAGGCCTGTGTCAAATCCCGCACGGTCATGCCGTGAGTGAGCTGCCCGAGGGCCATGGGGGCGTAGTTGTTGTCGTCCGGCGGCAGGGGGATGCCCAGCTTTTGCGTGATGAAATCGTAGGACGCCTGAGGTGTGATTTTGTCCACAACCTGCGCCGCGATGGTATTGAGGGAGCGGCGCACCGCGTAGCGCACGTCCACGACGCCGTTGTACCGCAAATCATCGTTTTTCGGCATCCAGTCGGTGCCGGTAAGGCGCACGTCCTCCGCGTCGAGGAAGCGGGTTTCCGGCGTTATCTGCCGCAACTCGATGGCCGGTGCGTAGACGGCAATGGGTTTGAGGGAGGAGCCGGGCGGGCGCCGTGACTGGGTGGCGCGGCGCAGGATGCGGCTTTGCGTCTTTTCACCGACACCGCCGGCCAGAGCCACGATTTCGCCCGTGTAGGGTTCGGCTATCACCATGGCCGACTGCACCTGCTGGTTCGAGCCGGTGACCTTCGGAATCTCCTCAAGGTTCTCGTAGATACTGTCCACCATTTCCTGAATGGCGGGGTCGATGGTGGCGTAAATGTGGTAGCCGTTTGTGAAGAGAACCGTCTCCGCCATGCGGTAGGAGATGTTCTTTTCCTCCATCAGAAACTCAATGAGGTCTTCAATGAGGGCGTCTTCAAACCAGGTGTAGACGGTGCGGATGGTGGAGTTATCCGAGCCCCTCTGGAAGCGCAGGGTCTGGCTCTTGGCCTCCTCCATCTCCGCCGTGTCGATGTAGCCCTGATTGCGCATTTCGTTGAGGATATCCGTCTGGCGGCGCTTGTTCGCCTCCCGGTTTGTGTACGGGCTGTACATGGAGGGGTTGTTGGTGATGGCGATGATACTGGCTGCTTCCGCAAGGGTGAGGGCGCTGACGTCCTTGCCGAAATAGTAGTTCGACGCCGCACCGATGCCGTAACACCCGTGCCCGAAGTAGACCACGTTCAGATACCATTCCACAATCTCTTTTTTATCGTACCGCCGCTCAAAATCGAGGGCGCGGAAAATCTCCGTGAGCTTGCGCTGGACGGTGATTTCGTCGTCCTCCGTGATGTTCTTGATGAGCTGCTGGGTGATGGTGGAGCCGCCGAAGTTGTTCTTCATGCTCAGAAACATATTGACGAAGGCGCCGAAGGTGCGGTACCAGTCAACACCCTGATGCTTATAAAAACGCTTGTCCTCAATGGCCACGAGGGCGTGTTCCACGCTTTTGGGAATCTGTTCGTAGTCGACCCAAATACGGTACTCGCCGCTCTGCAGCGTGACGAGCTCTTTATACTCCCCATCGCTGCGGTCGAGGTAGTAGATGATGCTCGATTCGTTCATAGTGAAGTTATCGAGGCTAATCCCCAGCTCGGAGGTGAGGTTCGTCTTGACGTAGACGAGAAAAATGCAGGTAAATATCAGGGCAGTGGTTATGCCGATTAAAATCAGCGTCCCGATAACCTTAATAATAAGCGCCAGTATTCCGCCGACCGTCCTCACGCCTGCGTAGGTGATTTGGCCGGCTGTGCGCCTTCTTTTCTGAGACATTGTTTTCACCTCAACGTCGGCTAAATAAAAAGCTAGCCAGACAGGTTTATTTCGATACATATTGTATCATGTATGTCAATTCCTGAGCCAAGACGAAAATACGAAAAATTGACCGGGAAAAGTTCGCTAATATGCATGAAAAGGCAGAAAAATGGGTATAAAAACGGCAGAATCGATTGGATGAAGGGAAGATTTGCAATGAAAACACATCTTCGGGCGCTCCTGCTGTGTGTTTTGCTCGCGGCGGCGTGTTTTATGCTCGTGCTTACCGGGCGGACGAAAACGGAGCAGGCCGCTTCGGAGGCACCGCCGAAGGAGGTGGCCCTTGCTGCCGCAATGGAGCAGAGCTGGTATTGCCTGCGGGCAGAAAACGGGCGCCTTGCCGTCTACAAGGACGACAGCGAAATCAGACCTTTGGTGGAGACGGGGATAGATATCCACCAGCTGCGGGCTGTGGACAGGGAAAAGCTCGAAAAGGGCATCTACGTAAAAACATACGAGGAAGTGCTGCAGCTTTTAGAAGATTTTAATTCATAGCATGCGGCGCTTGATAACGGCTAAACCATCATGTATAATACCCAGAAGCGGATATTTACCGCGCATTTCTTCTATGGCAGGCGCGGGGATTTCCGGTCACTAGACCGGCGGGGAAAGGCCCGCGGACGGAGGGTTATTATGAGCGAAGAATACGGCAGCGACTTTCTCACCATCACGGACGATGAGGGCAATTCCTACGAACTGGAGCACCTGGACACCTTTGAGCACGGCGAAGACTTGTACATGGTTTTCCTTCCGGCGGATTTGGACGAAAAGGACGAAGACTACGGCCTGATTATCCTCAAGGTCGTGGAGGAAAACGGCGAGGAGATTCTCACCACCGTCGACGATGAGGCGGAGCTGGAAAAGGTGTACAATGTTTACATGCAGCTGCTCTTTGAAGCAGAAGAGGAGCAAGCCAGAGCCGCAGAGGGCGAGATTCTTCCGCTAGAACAAGACGAATAACAAAGTGCGATGTTCCCGCATTAAAAAGCGCGCGGCATTTTTGGCGCGGCCTTAATCCTTTTGTTAATCAAAAAGCCGATACTTGCCTGAGCAAGTATCGGCTTTTCGTTCGTTTAGAGGGGCGGAATACCGGAGGCGTCAGTAAGCCCCAGTTGCATACGCAAAAGCGTTCCGATGAGGTGCTGCTCGCCGCTGGCCTCCTCGCCGAAGAGGGAAGAGGAGCCTAAAAGGCCGTCCAGCATGCCGGACAGGAGCATGGTCTTCATCAGCTCCGCAAGGGCCTCGTTTGAAATGTCGCTGCTATCTTGCGGCGGCGCGCCTTTATAGACGCCCTCTACGCCGGCAGACTCCAAAAATCCCATAACTCTTTGGACGTAGGTCTGCGTCTCCTGAAAGGGCGGGATGCCGCCGTATTTGTCCACGTTCCCCGGGCCGGCGTTATAGGCGGCAAGAGCCAGTTTCACGTCGCCGTTATAGCGCCGGAGCATGTCCGCCAGATACTGAGCGCCGCCCATGATGTTCTGATAGGGGTCGAAAGCGTCCGTGACGCCAAGGGATTTCGCCGTAGAGGGCATAAGCTGCATGACACCCATGGCGCCGGCGCGCGAGACGGCGGAGGGGTTGAAGTTCGACTCCGCTTTCGCCACGGCTTCAAGGAGCGCCTGGGGCACGCCGAATTTTTCCGCCGCCTGCTGAAATATCGGGGCGAGGTCTTCCGCCGCACGGCTTTTAAGAGCGCTTTTGAAGGTGTCAAGAAAATCGGAGGGGGAGGCGGTTTTGCCCGCACTTTGCGTCAAAACCGGCGCGGCAAGGGATATGTTTCCCGCCGCGAGAAGATCCGAAATCTTCGCCACTTTGAGCGCTCCTTAGATGGGCAGGGGATTGAGCTGACGCTTTCTCAGCTCCTTCTGCCGCTGAAACTCCTTTTTAATCCGCTCTTCCGTTTCGATATACCGGCCCACGATTTCCTCGGGCGTGAAACCGGAGAGATCCTGCTTGTGAAGATAGAGCATGGCCAGAGCTTCGTATTTACCGATTGTGCCGGAATCGAGTGCATGTTCGTTACCGGAAAAAACCGACATAGTGCAGCACCGCCTTTCTTCGTTTATCATAGCACGACAGCGCCTTTTAAGGCAAGCGTATAAATCACGATTTGCGTATCGCAACTGGCGGTTTACGCTTGCGTTTGGCGTCTTTTCGGATGTGCGAAAATTGACCGTAATGGTAAGGGAAAATGATACGAAAAATATTGACGGGTTTTTGTCTTTCCCTCTGGACTTGAGGGCACGCCTGTGTTAAAATACGATATCTAAATATTTTAGATAAAACAATTATATAAAAGATTAACCTTTACAGGCGACAAGCGGAGAAAGGAGCGGCGTTATGGACAAATCCCGTCTTGCGGAAGAAATCCTCAGAAACACAAGCGCCCTTCTTCGGAGCGGGCTGAAGAAGAAGACGAATTCCTTCGTTCACGGCGAGATGTTCATTCTCAATTACCTCTACGACAGGAGCGAGGGGGCCCGGCCCAGCGAGCTTTCCTCCGCCATGCACGCCGGCTCCGCCCGGGTGGCGATGATGCTGAAAAGCCTCGAAGCCAAGGGGTTTATCGCGCGGCGCCCGGACGAAAAGGACAGGCGGCGCGTTATCGTGACCATAACGCCCTTGGCGGCGGAGGAAGTGTCCACCGAGCGGGGGAAGGTCAGAAAGAAAATCCAGCGCGTCATCGATGCAATCGGCCTTGAGGAAACGCAGGATTTCCTGCGAATCCTCAAGAAGATGCTGGACGTCATCGCCGAAATGGAAGCCGCTGCACAGGAAGAGACGTAAAAAACATTGAAGGAGCAATGTACATGATAAAAATCTTCAGGCACCTGAGGTGGAAGGAGTGGCTCATGGTTCTTTTGAGCCTGTGCATCATCGTGGCACAGGTTTACTTTGAGATGAAACTTCCGGACCTCATGAAGGGCATCACCACAAACGTACAGACACCGGGCAGCTCGATGACGGAGATTTGGAACTCCGGCATTATGATGCTCCTGTACACGCTGGCGGGGGCGCTGCTCACGCTGCTGCTCGGATACATGAGCGCCCGCATCTCCGCCCGCTTCGGGCAGAGGCTCCGCTTTGCGGTGTTCAGCCGTGTGGAGGACTTCTCCATGGAGGAGGTCAGCCGCTTTTCAACGGCGAGCCTCATCACCCGCTCCACCAACGACGTCACGCAGATGCAGATGTTCCTCGTCATCGCCATTCAGATGGTTATCCGCGCGCCGATTATTGCAGTCTGGGCGCTTGGGAAAATCTCCGTCGGCAGCTGGCGCTGGACGGCTCTGACGGGCGGCGCTGTCGTCTGCCTGCTTATCCTCATCGCATCGACGATGGGCTTTGCGCTGCCGCGTTTCAGGAAGATGCAGTGGCTGACAGACCAGTTAAACCGCGTCTCACGGGAAAACCTCTCGGGTATCCGGGTGGTGCGCGCCTACAACGCCGAGGAGTACCAGCTTAATAAGTTTGAAAAGGCCAACGAGGACATCACCCGCAACTCCCTGGAGGCCATGCGGGCTCTGAGCGTGTTCCCGCCGGGTATGACCCTCATCAACAGCGGCCTGACCCTCGGCATTTACTGGGTGGGCGCCTATCTGATTATGGGAGCGGCGGACCAGGTGGCGAAGATTGGCATTTTCGGTGAAATGATTGCCTTCTCCACTTACGCGATGATGGTGGTCATGGCGTTTATGATGCTCACCATCCTGTTCATGCAGCTGCCCCGCGTGATGGTTTCAGCGCGGCGCATTAACGAGGTGCTGGATACGAAGCCCACCATTGTGGACGGCACCGTGACCCAGGCTCCCGAAGGCAGAGCCGGTGAGATTGAGTTTAAGAACGTGAGCTTTAAATATCCCGACGCGGAGGAATACGTCCTTCACGATATCAGCTTTGCCGTAAACCGCGGGGAGACCGTGGCCTTTATCGGCTCCACGGGCAGCGGCAAGTCCACCCTCATAAACCTCGTGCCCCGCTTTTACGACGTGACAGAGGGCCAGATTCTCATCGACGGCGTGGATGTGCGGGACTACACCCTCGAGACACTGCACAACAAAATCGGCTACGTGCCCCAGCGGGCGCTTCTGTTTACCGGCACCGTGGCCTCCAACGTCTCCTACGGCGACAACGGACGGGAAAAGCCCACCCTTGAGGAGATTAAGAAAGCCTGCGAAATCGCGCAGGCGGCGGAATTTATCGAGCAGATGGAAGACGGGTACGACGCCCACATCGCCCAAGGGGGCACGAATGTCTCCGGCGGGCAGAAGCAGCGCCTTTCCATCGCCCGGGCCATCGCCCGCCAGCCGGAAATCTACATTTTCGACGACTCCTTCTCTGCCCTCGACTATAAAACAGACCGCGTCCTGCGCACAGCCCTGCGCCGGGAGATGAAGGGCGCCACCTGCCTTATTGTTGCCCAGCGCATCGGCACCATACGGGACGCCGACAAAATCGTGGTGCTGGACGACGGGCGGCTTGTGGGACTCGGCACCCATGACGAGCTGATGGAAAACTGTCCCGTCTATCAGGAGATTGCGTACTCGCAGCTGTCGAAGGAGGAACTGAGCCAATGAGTAAACCGCAGGAATACCAGTTCGGTCAGGCGAAAATGCGGCGCGGCCCCGGCCCCGGTCCGGGCGGCCCGCCCCATCTAAGAATTGCTGAAAAGCCGAAGGACTTTAAAGGCGGCTGGCTGCGCGTCTTAAAATACGCCCGCAAATACGTGCCGATTATGATACTGGCCGCTATCTGCGCTGTGGCCGGCTGCCTTATCACCCTCATCGGCCCGCAGTATATCAAGACCATTACGAACACCATCGCCGCGGGTCTGTACGGCCCCATGGATATTGACCGTATTCTGCGCATCAGCATCGGCCTTGCGATTGCGTACGCCGTGGGCGCCCTGCTCAGCTACACCCAGGGCTACTCCATGGCCCTTGTCACCCAGAAGCTGCAGAAACAGCTGCGCACCGTCCTGGCGGAAAAGATTAACAGGCTGCCCCTTCGGTATTTCGACACGAACCAAATCGGCGACATTTTAAGCCGAATCACCAACGACGTGGACACCCTCGGTATGTCCCTCAACCAGAGCCTTACCCAGTTCATCACCTCCCTCGTGATGCTCGTGGGCTCCCTTGTCATGATGATTATCACGAACGGTATTCTCGCTCTGACGGCCGTTCTCGCTTCGGTGATTGGTTTCGTGTTCGTGCGCCTGATTTTAAGCCGCTCCCAGAAGTACTTTAAGCTCAATCAGGACCTTCTGGGCGACATCAACGGCCACATCGAGGAAGTCTACGCCGGGCACAACATCGTCAAGGCATTTAACGGCGAGAAAGAGGCGCGGCGGAAGTTCGAGGAAATCAACAACCAGCTCTTCAACGCCGGCTGGCGCTCCCAGTTCCTCTCGGGCCTGATGATGCCCCTCATGGCGATGATAGGCAACCTCGGCTATGTGGTGGTGTGCA
>DUPW01000126.1 GCA_012838125.1 Papillibacter sp. | reverse complement strand
CCTCCACTGACGGGTGGTTTCGGTGAGGGGGATGGAGAACGGTGCGGTGCCTTTTCGGTGTTGGAAAACAAAGCGTCTCGCCGTTATCCGCTTATGCGCAGTTGCGCGAGCAGATTATTCGGCCGTGCAAAAAACCGCTTCGATGACCGAAGCGGTTTTTCTGGCTTTACAGGACTTTCGCAAGGAACGACTTTAAGCGGTCGCTCTGGGGGTTATTAAAGATTTCCTCCGGCGTGTTCTGCTCCACGATGCGGCCGTTGTCCATAAAGATAACGCGGGACGCCACCTCCCGGGCAAAGCCCATCTCATGGGTGACCACAGCCATGGTCATACCGTCTTGCGCCAACCGCTTCATGACGTCCAGCACTTCGCCAACCATCTCCGGGTCGAGGGCGCTGGTGGGTTCGTCAAAGAGCATGACTTCCGGGTCCATGCACAGGGCACGGACGATGGCAATGCGCTGTTTCTGTCCGCCGGAGAGCTGGTCCGGATAGGCCTCCGCCCGGTCCTCAAGCCCCACGCGCCGCAGCAGCGACAGGGCCTTTTCCTCCGCCTGCTGCTTCGATTTGGCAAGGAGCTTCATCGGCGCGATGGTGAGGTTTTTGAGCACCGTCATGTGCGGGAAGAGGTTAAACAGCTGGAACACCATGCCCATTTTGCGGCGGTGGAGGTTGATGTTGGCGGATTTATCCGTAATATCCGCCCCTTCGAAGAAGATGCGGCCGGCGGTGGGCATCTCAAGGAGATTGAGGCACCGCAGGAAAGTGGACTTGCCGGAGCCGGAGGGCCCGATGATGACCACCACTTCGCCCCGCTGGATTTCCGCGTCGATTCCGTCTAAGGCTTTGATGGCGCCGCCTTTGTAGTGCTTGTGCAGGCCTTCCACCTTAATAATCGTGTCAGCGCTCACTGGTGCGAAGCCTCCTTTCCAGCTTCCCGACAATCCACGAGAAGAACATAACGAAGATGAGATAAATCAGCGCTGCGGCTAAGAGCGGCATGAAGGGGGAGAAGGTGCGGCCGCGGATAATGTCAGCCCCCTTCGTCAAATCCATCACTGCCACGTAACCGACGACGGCCGTCTCTTTAAACAGGGCAATCAGCTCGTTGAGAAGCGACGGCAGAATGTGCTTAAACGCCTGCGGCACCACGATGTACCGCATCGTCTGCACATAGTTAAAGCCGAGGCTGCGGCCGGCCTCCGTCTGACCGATGTCAACCGCCATGATGCCGCCCCGGAAAATCTCCGCCACGTACGCGCCGGAGTTGATGCCGAAGGTCAGAATACCCACCACGATGCCGTTCGTCACCGTGACGAAGATGATAAAGTACGCGATAAGCAGCTGCACCACGACGGGAATGCCACGGATAACCGTGACGTACACCTTGCAGATGGCGTTTAAGATTTTCAGTATCGTGCGCCCCAGACCCCGGTGCATCGTCTCAATCGTTTTATCGTGGGTGGAGCGAATTGTCGCCACGATAAGGCCGATTAAAACGCCGATGACGAGCGCACCGAAGGTGATGGTGATGGTGGCACGAAGGCCGTTTACAAGGTATTGCCACCGGTTATCATCGACGAAGTTTAAGATAAACTGGCTTTTCAGCCCTTCAAACCAATCTGACAAAATGTCAGCCCCTCTCTGTAGTCTAGCGAAACAGGCCCTTTCTCCCACATAAAGCGGGAAAACGGAGAAGCTCCCCGTTATCCCGCTTTAATGCTTCGTGTCTGGCAGTTAAATTATGCACAGGCGGGCAGTTTTTTATCTGCCTTACTTATTGTGGGACGCTACGTAGGCCTTGGCCGGCTCATTGTCGATGATGACGCAGTCGACCTTGCCGGTGATGAGAGCCTGAACGGCATCGGCGCCCTTATTGAAGCGCTGGACGCGGCCCTCGCCGAAATCGTCTGTAGCGTAGATGTCGCCCGTGGTATCCTGCTGCACGCCGATTTTGTACTTCGCGCCGTCGGCATAGAGATCGTCAACGGACTTAATCTTGGAGCCTTCCACCACGATAACGGACTGGATGCCCGTGGCGTAGGAGGTGGTGAAATCCACGCTCTCAAGGCGCTCTTCCGTCACGGTCATACCGGCCATGCCCATATCCACTTTGCCGCTGGTGACAGCCGCGATGATGGAGCCGAACTCCATGTCCTCGATGACGAGCTTTCTGCCGAGCTTGTCAGCGATGGCAGCGGCGATTTCCGCGTCGATGCCGACGATGGTGCCGCCTTCATAGAATTCGTAGGGCGGGAAGGTGGCGTTCGTGGCCATTTTCAGCTCCGGCAGACCGTCTGCGCCTTCCTGGAACACAAGGTCGTGGGCTGTGCCGCTTATGTACTTGTTTACGACTTTCTCAACGGTGCCGTCGGCGATGAGTTCGTCGAGAGCGGCGTTGATTTCTTCAAGCAGGGGATTGTCTTTTGACACGCAGATGGCGTAGTCTTCTTCTGCATAAGCTGTGTCAAGGATGACAAGCTTCTTTTTACCGCCGCCGCATGCAGCAAGGCTCAAAACCAAGAGCAGTACGAGGGCCATTGATATAATCCGGCTCAGTTTTTTCATGTTACACTCACTCCATAAATTTTTGAAGATGCTCTAGATTATACACCCGCATGCGAAATATTTCAATCTTTTTTGAAAATTTATTCATGCCGGTTTCGCATAATTTGAAATAAAAAGCGCCTGCCCACGCCTTGGGGGCAGGCGCTTTTGCGTTATCGGATGCTGAAGAATGCGCCTTTTCCGGGGTAGAAGGCGGCGCAGTCGAGCTGCTCTTCGATGCGCAGAAGCTGGTTGTATTTGGCCACGCGGTCCGTGCGGCTCGGGGCGCCCGTTTTAATCTGACCGGCGTTGAGGGCAACGGCCACGTCGGCGATGGTGGTATCCTCCGTCTCGCCGGAACGGTGGGAGATTACGGCGGTGTAGCCGGCGCGGTGGGCCGTCTGCACGGCGTCGAAAGTCTCCGTGAGGGTGCCAATCTGGTTGAGCTTGATGAGGATGGAGTTGGCCACGCCCAGGGAGATGCCCTTGTTCAGGCGCTGGGTGTTGGTGACGAACAGGTCGTCCCCCACCAGCTGGGTTTTTTGGCCGATGGCATCGGTGAGCATTTTCCAGCCTTCCCAGTCGTCTTCCGCCATGCCGTCCTCAATCGAGATAATCGGATATTTATTCACAAAGTTCGTCCACATACCCACCATTTCTTCCTGCGTCATTTTCACGCCGCGCTTGGGAAGGTGGTAGCACTGGTCCTCGGGATTAAACCACTCGGAGACGGCGGGGTCCATAGCGATGTAGAAGTCCTCGCCGGGGCGGTAGCCGGCCTTTTCGATGGCGGTCATGAGGGCCCTAAGAGCGTCTTCATCCGCCTCAAGGTTGGGGGCATAGCCGCCCTCGTCGCCCACACCGGAGGAGGGAACGACTTTTTTCAGCGTATGAAACACCTCGGTGCACATCCGAAGCCCTTCCCGGAAGGACGTGGCGGAGACGGGCATAATCATAAACTCCTGAATGTCCACGCTGTTGTCCGCGTGGGCGCCGCCGTTTAAGACGTTCATCATGGGAACGGGCAGGGTGTTTGCCGCCGTGCCGCCCATGTAACGGTAGAGGGGCAGGCCGGTAGCCTGCGCCGCCGCCCGGGCACAGGCGAGGGAGACGCCCAGAACGGCGTTTGCGCCGAGGCGGGACTTATTGGGAGTGCCGTCCAGTTCGATGAGGAGCTTGTCAATCTGCGTCTGCTCCGTGACGTTTTTGCCGATGAGGGCCTCGGCGATTTCCGTGTTGATGGCGCTCACTGCGCCGAGAACGCCCTTGCCCAGATAGCGGTCTTTGTCACCGTCACGCCGCTCGGTGGCTTCAAACATACCGGTGGATGCTCCGGAGGGCACCGCCGCACGCCCGACGATGCCGCCCTGCAGAGCGACCTCCGCCTCCACCGTGGGGTTGCCCCGGGAGTCGAGAATCTCTCTGCCTTTTACGCCAATAATCTGAAATTCCATGCTCACATCATGCCTTTCCTAATATGTTAAGGTCGTATCTCAATAAGGGACTGACCCGTCATCTCCGCGGGCTTTTCAAAGCCCAGCAGGTCGAGGATGGTGGGCGCAATGTCCGACAGGCGGCCCGGGCGCAGGCGCACGTCCGCCCCCACGAGGATAAAGGGGACGCAGTTGTGGCTGTGGGCCGTCTGTGGTGTGGGGCTTTCCGCGTCAAGCATCTCCTCGGCGTTGCCGTGGTCGGCGGTGACGATGGCGATACCGCCCATGGCGGAAGTGGCCTCCACCACTTCGCCCACGCACTCGTCCACCGTTTCAACGGCTTTAACGGCGGCGGCGAAGTTACCGGTGTGGCCCACCATGTCGCAGTTGGCGTAGTTGACCACCACGATGTCATACTGCCCGCTTAAAATGCGCTGCACCACTTCCTTCGTCAGCTCCCGTGCGCTCATTTCGGGGGCGAGGTCATACGTTGAACAATGCTTGGGGGAGGGGATGAGCAGCCGGTCCTCGCCGGGGTAGACGGTCTCATTGCCGCCGTTTAAGAAAAACGTCACGTGGGCGTATTTTTCCGTTTCCGCGGCGCGCAGCTGGGTCAGTCCAAGGTTGCTGATTGTCTCGCCGAAGGTGCCGGTGAGCGCCTCCGGCGGGTAGGCGACGGTGACGTTCGGCATCGTCTCATCGTATTGAGTGGTGCAGACGAAATGGACGCCGAGAAGGCCGCCGCGCCGCTCGAAGCAGTCAAAATACGGATCTACGAAAGCGCGGGTGATTTGGCGGGCTCTGTCTGGGCGGAAGTTGATGAAGATGACGCTGTCTCCGCTTTGGACAAGGCCCGTTCTGTCGCAGATAACGGGGCGGATGAACTCGTCCGTCACGCCCTCGTCGTAAGAGGCTTTCACCGCGCTGGCAGGGTCGGGATGATAGGCGCCCTCGCCGCAAACGAGGGCGTTGTACGCCGCTTCCACCCGCTCCCAGCGCTTATCGCGGTCCATGGCGTAGAAGCGGCCCATGACGGTGGCGATTTTGCCTACGCCGATTTCACGGCACTTTTCCACAATCTCCTCGATGCAGGCAAGGCCCGACGTGGGGAGAGTGTCCCGCCCGTCCATAAAGCAGTGGATAAAGACGTTTTTCACGTTCCGGCGCTTCGCCATTTCAAGAAAAGCCCAGAGGTGGCTTATGTGGCTGTGGACGCCGCCGGGGGACATAAGGCCCATCAGGTGCAGGGACATGCCCTCATCGCGGCAGCGGTCCATGGCGTCGCTGTATGCCGTGTTCTCGAAGAAGGTGCCGAGGCGGATGTCCCGGGAGATGCGCGTCAGCTCCTGATAGACGACGCGCCCGGCGCCGATGTTTGTGTGGCCCACTTCGCTGTTGCCAATCTGACCGTGGGGCAGGCCCACATCCTCGCCGGAGGCGGAGAGGGTGGTGTGGGGACAGGTGGCGTAGAGCCGGTCTAAATTGGGTGTCTTTGCGGCGGCGATGGCGTTGCCGGGGCCGGGCGGCGCGATGCCGTAACCGTCCATAATGATAAGGGTTGTTGGGATTTTCATGGAGAGCCCCTTTCTGGGTGACACGAATACCGCCTAAAGGTAATCGTGGCTGGCTATTTCGATGATGGCGGAGAGGGCTTCCGGAGAGAGGGAGGCAGAGCCGATGAGGCCGCCGTCAATATCCGGCTGGGAAAGGAGCCCCCGGGCGTTGTGCTCGTTCATGGAGCCGCCGTAGAGAATAGAAACGGCCCGGGCGATGCGGGCGCCGTACAGTCCCCGCACAAGGGTGCGGATTTCGCGGCAGACCGTGGCCGCGTCCTCGTCTGTGGCGGCAAGGCCCGTTCCGATGGCCCAGACGGGCTCGTAGGCGATGACGATGCGCCGCATTTTCGCGGCGGGCACGCCGGCGAGGGCGCTTTTCACCTGAAGGGTGATGACGTCACCCGTGACGCCCATTTCCCGCTGGGTGAGAGTTTCGCCCACGCAGACAATCGGGCGGAGATTGGCGGCGAGGGCCGCATGCACTTTCGCGTTGACGGCCTCGTCCGTTTCACCGAACAGGGTGCGCCGCTCGCTGTGACCGATGATGACGTAGCGCACGCCCAGGTCGGCAAGCTGCGGTGCGGAGACTTCGCCCGTGTAGGCGCCGCTTTCATACTGGTTTATGTTCTGAGCGCCCACGGAAATGCGGCTGTCCCGAAAGGACTTAATTGCCTGCGGCACAAGGAGAAAGGAGGGGCAGACGACGATGCCGCACCGTTTCCCATGGGACGCGGCGGCTGGTTTAAGAGCCTCGGCATAGGGCTTGATGTCCGAGGGGAGCATATTCATTTTGAGGTTTGCGGCGATGATTGTGTTGCGGTACTTCCTGTTCATGGCACCTATCCTATTCTTTATTCAGCAGGCATGCAATGCCGGGTAAGTCTTTACCTTCCATAAACTCAAGGGTCGCCCCGCCTCCCGTGGAGACGTGGGAGACTTTGTCCGCCAGTCCGAAGCTGCGGACGGCTGCGGCACTGTCGCCCCCGCCCACGATGGTGACGCCCTGACATGCGGCCATCGCCTCGGCAATGGCGCGGGTGCCGTTGGAGAAGTTTGAAAACTCAAAGACGCCGACGGGGCCGTTCCAAATAACGGTGGCGGCGTTTCGAATCACGTCGGCGTACATTTCGGCCGTTTCCGGGCCGATGTCCATGCCCATGTGGTCAGCCGGGATGGCGTTTACGGGATAGACCACGGCCTCTTCGTTGTCAAACTCCCGGGAGGTTCTGATATCCACGGGCAGCATCACGCGCACGTTATACTTCTCAGCTTCGTCCATCACTTTGCGGGTGTACTCGAGTTTTTCTTCCTCACAGATAGAAAGGCCCACTTCATGACCACGGGCCCGCAGGAAGGTGTAGGACATGCCGCCGCCGATGAGCAGTGTATCAACCTTGTGCAAAAGGTTTATAATTACATCCAGCTTGTCGGACACTTTCGCACCGCCGAGGACGGCCACGAAGGGGCGGGCGGCGTTTTCCAGCGCGCCGCCAATATGGTAAAGCTCTTTATCCAGAAGAAGGCCGCTCACTGCGGGCAAAAAGTGTGAAACGCCTTCCGTGGAGGCGTGCGCGCGGTGAACGGTACCAAAGGCGTCTTCAACGAAAACGTCGGCCATGGATGCAAGGGCCTTTGCAAACTCCGGATCGTTTTCTTCCTCTTCCTTATGGAAGCGTAGATTTTCAAGGAGCATCACTTCGCCGGGCTGAAGCTCTGCGGCAAGACGGCGGGCATCTTCCCCGATAATGTCTTTCGCCATTTTCACTTCCTGACCCAACAGCTCCCCAAGGCGCCGGCCCACAACGGCCAGAGAGAGGGAGTTATCCCACTTGCCCTTGGGGCGCCCTAAGTGGGAGCAGGCGATAACGGCCGCGCCCTGCTCGAGGAGATAGCGAATGGTGGGCAGGGAGGCCGTGATGCGGCCTTCGTCGGTAATATCGCCGGTTTTTTTGTCCAGCGGGATGTTAAAGTCACAGCGCAGGAGGACACGTTTTCCGCGCACATCAATATCCGTAACGGATTTTTTCTGAAAGTTCATACAAAGCCTCCGGAACATCGTTAACAGTCGTTCATGGCCGCTTTTCCAGCCCGCTCTGCGGCGGGCGTGACAAATGAAAAAAGACAACCCCGAATAAACTGCATAACATTTTAGTACGACTAGGTGGACATTTCAAGCCAATTTTGAGAGATAAGTGATTTTATATCACCATTATCCAAACATTACCCAAAAAACCGGGCGATTATGCGTCTCTATGACCGAGACGGTGTTTACAGAGTCGGGCAGATTCCATTATACTGGGCATAGCGGCGAACGGATCAGACTAAAGAAAGGCAAGAGGTGGAGACGATGGAGAACATCCTGTATATCGTGGTGCCGTGCTATAACGAGGAGGAGGTTCTGCGCGAGACGGCGCAGCGCCTTGAAAGAAAGCTCTCTGCGCTGACGGCGGCGGGCAAAATCGGCGGAAAAAGCCGCGTCCTTTTCGTAAACGACGGCTCAAAGGACGGAACGTGGCCCATTATCAAGGAGCTTGCCGGAAGGGAGAACTCGGTTTTCACCGGCGTTTCATTAAGCCGCAACCGCGGGCACCAAAACGCCCTCTTTGCCGGACTGATGACGGCTTTAGAGTATGCCGACGCCACCATCTCCATCGACGCTGACCTTCAGGACGACTTAGACGCCATGGACGCCATGATTGACATGTGGCGGGATGGGTGCGACATCGTCTACGGCGTGCGCTCAAGCCGCAAAACCGACTCCTTCATGAAAAGAGCCACGGCGGAGGGGTATTACAAGCTTTTAGGAGCCCTCGGCTGCGACGTGGTCTTCAACCACGCCGATTTCCGGCTCATGAACGCCCGGGCGCTTCATGCTCTCCGTCAGTTCGGGGAGAGCGCCCTTTTTCTGCGGGGGCTTGTCCCCATGCTGGGGTTTCAAACGGGGGTCGTGGAGTACGAGCGGCTTTCGCGCTTTGCCGGGGAGAGCAAATACTCCCTGCGTAAAATGGTTCAGCTGGCCCTCGATGGCGTCTTTTCCCTCAGCCTCAAACCCATACGCCTTATCTCAGCTGTGGGGATAGGGATTTTAGCCCTCTCTGCCCTTGCCTTTATGGTGATGCTCCTGCGGGTCTTTCTGGACAAGCCCGTGGAAGGCTGGACGCTGGTACTGGCATCCGTCTGGGCTGTGGGGGGACTTGTCCTCACCGCCGCCGGCGTCTTAGGCGAGTACGTGGGGCGCACACTGATGGAAGTCAAACACCGCCCGCGGTACATCATCAGCGAGACGGCGGGCCTGAAATAACGATAACGGAGATAGCTATGTCCTATAAAGACGAATTGAAGCGCACCCTCGCAAAACACGGCTTTCGCTTTTCCAAATCCATGGGGCAGAATTTCCTCATTGACCCCGCCATCCCCTGCGCCATCGCGGAAAACGCCCGGGTGGACGAAGAGACAGGCGTTTTGGAAATCGGGCCGGGTATCGGCATCCTCACACGGGAACTGGCGGAGCGGGCAGGAAAGGTCACCAGCGTGGAGCTGGACCGGCGGCTGCTACCCATCCTCAGCGAGACGCTACACCACCACAAAAACGTCATCATTGTGCCGGGTGACATTATGATGCTGGATTTAGACGCCCTTATCAGGGAAAATATGCCCGAAATGGCGCGCTACGCCGTGTGCGCCAATCTCCCGTACAACATCACCACCCCTGTCCTCACGCGTCTGTACGAGTCTCATCTGTTTGACACCGTCACCGTCATGGTTCAGCGGGAGGTGGCCCAGCGCATGGTGGCGAAGGCGGGCTCTCCTGACTACGGCGCCTTTACGGTGTTCACCGCCTATTACGCCGAGGGGGAGATTCTTTTCGACGTGCCGCCGGAGAGCTTCGTGCCGCCGCCGAAGGTCACCTCCAGCGTCATCCGCCTGAGTATGCGCAAAGCCCCGCCGGAGGGGATTGAGGATACGGCCTTATTTTTCCGCGTGGTGCGGGCGTCATTCGCCCAGCGGCGCAAGACCCTTGTCAATTCCCTCGCCGGCGCCTTCGGCGGTCTGGATAAAGAGGGGCTGCGGGAAGCGGTCCTCTCCTGCGGGTTCGATGAGCGCATCCGGGGCGAGATGCTCAGCCTCGCGGATTTTACCGCTTTAGCGGCGGCCATAGGGGAGAAAATGGCATGATTTTACCCCGTTCGTTTTATTCCGGCGATTCCCGGGAG
This sequence comes from Papillibacter sp., assembly GCA_012838125.1. Classification (GTDB taxonomy): domain Bacteria; phylum Bacillota; class Clostridia; order Oscillospirales; family Oscillospiraceae; genus Sporobacter. The sequence goes on along the minus strand of DUPW01000126.1, from coordinate 4,608 downwards.
GTGGCGCGGAACCTTTTGGGCCAGATACTCGTCAGAGAATCGAGTGAAGGGCGCACGGCGGGCGTCATCGTGGAGACCGAGGCGTATCTCGGAAAGTTAGACGACGCCGCCCACAGTTACAAAGGCCGGACGCACCGTGTGCGCGCGCTGTTTGGTGAAAAGGGCGCAGCGTACATATACCTCATTTACGGGATGTACTACTGCCTGAACGTCTCCTCAGGTCCTGCCGGGGAGCCGGAGTGCGTGCTCATTCGCGCCCTCGAGCCGGTGGAGGGCATCGATCTCATGGCGCACCGCCGGGGTAAGGAGAAGCTCCGTGACCTGTGCAGCGGGCCGGGCAAGCTCTGTCAGGCCCTTCAAATTGACAAGTCCCTCTACGGGGTGGACGTCACCCAAAAAGGGCCGCTTCACATTGTATCGGGCGCGGCGCCGGAGAAAATTGAGGCCACGCCGCGCATCGGCATAGACTACGCCATCTACACGAAGGACGAGCCCTGGCGGTTTATCATCGCCGGAAACCCCTTCGTCTCAGGGGCGAAAAAGAAACCCAGCCTGTAAAATTACCGCGAAACGATTGACGAAAATGTAAAGATATTGTAGACTTTAACGGTAACTTACATGAGAGGAAACGGAGGGGTAGCATGGCTATCGTCTCGGATGTAAAGTGCGGACGGTGTGACAGACGGTATTCCGGGCTTCGCGCCCGTTGCCCGTTTTGCGGTGCCCGGCGCTCGAAGCGAGGCAAGTACGCCGAGCCGCAGGACAATACGCGAGTCAAGCTCATTATCGGAGTTTTGCTGCTGGCTGTTTTGATTGTGGTCACCATGGTCCTGATTTTCACCAGCCTGCCGGAGCGGGAGACGCCTCCTACAAGCAGTCCCTCGCCCACATTATCTCCCGGACCGGGAAGCGAGCCGGATCCCGACCTGCCCGGAAGCGGCGATGTGGACATCATCGAAGACCCGGAAGACGAGACGGTGGTGCCGAGCCCCGAACCGTCGGCGCCGGTGGAACCGACGATAACGAGCGTTTCGATTACCTACAACGGCGATCCGCGGGAAGACATAACGCTGAAAGTGGGCGAAAAGGTTCCCATGAGCTTTAAGACCACTCCGGAGACAACGGATAAAACCGCTACATGGAAGAGTGCAGACGAAAACGTCTTTATGGTCCTCTCCAACGGAACGGTTACGGGTATCGGAAAAGGCAGGGCCGATCTCATCGTCACGGTGGACGGTGTGGAAGCCAGGTGCATTGTCCGTGTGAGATAGCGTCGGAAACGAGACAAATAATGAGCGGCACCTTGCATAAGGTGTCGCTCTTTTATTGAAGCTCCCAATTATCCAAAAAATCCCCGTCTTATCACTTGTTTCCCGGCCAATTCTATCGATAAAATATTAGTAGAAAGAGTCCTAGAGAAAAGCGCAATTCCCAGCTTATACGATTTTCTTAAAAAGTGAGTTTGAGCCATTATGAATATGAAGAGACTGTCTAAACAGCTTGGAATTCCCGTTGCGCTTTACGCCGTTTCGACCCTGCTGCTCCTTGTGCTGGGGACGAGGATTCTCCCCGAAATCAGCCGAGGTCCTGCACGGACAACGGCCATTGTGGTGCTCATTATTCTGGCGATGCTCCTGTCGGGCCTTTTTGTCTATATGGTGATTCGGAACCTGCGGGGCGACAAGAACGAGGAACAACTAAAGGACAAAGCGCAGACCGATGCACTCACGGGGCTTTTAAACAGGGCGGCGGCGCTGGAGAGAATCTCGCACTTTATTTACGGCGAGGGGCGCGAGTGGCGCCACGCGCTCATGATTATCGACTTAGACGGGTTTAAGGAGATAAACGACACATTCGGTCACCTGGAAGGGGACCGGGTGCTGCAGGCCATGGCGAAGAAAATGCAGTCAATCCTGCGCCCGTCAGATATTATCGGCCGCTTCGGGGGAGACGAGTTTATCGTTCTGGTGAAATACACCGAGACGATTGACTTTGTGCGCCGTCACGCACGGGAGCTCGTCTATGCGCTGGAATACCTTTGCGTCTGCAACGGTATCCCCAAAACGGTGACGGCCAGTATCGGCGTGGCCCTCGTCCAAAACGGGCAGAAGACCTTCGAGCAGTTCTTCCAGGAGGCGGACGAAGCGCTCTACACGGCGAAGCTGTCCGGAAAGAGCCGATACTGCATCTACGGTGACGAAGAGCAGCGAGAGGGGAAGGCCGATAAACTCATGGGGCGCAGTACCCCTCTGGCGGGGGAATACGGGGCCCTCATACAGCTTCAGACCCTCATCGACAACATCGACGGCGGCATTACGCTTCTGGAAATTGGCGAGGAGATTCGCTCCATTTACCACAGTTACAGCTTCATCCGCCTAATGAACCTCACCTCGGTGGCCTTCGGCACGGCGGGGCGGCAGCTGTCCGCTTTCGTCCACCCGTCGGACCTGCCTGTGGTTGAGGCGACTCTGCGGGCCGGCACCCAGATGGACAAGGCGGTGGAAATCGTGTTCCGCCGCATGGACCATCTCGACCGGACCTTGTGGTATCACATGCGCGCCAGCCGCACGAAAAACGACGAGGGGCCGTACCCCACCATGCTGGCCATCGTCACGGACGTGACCCGGCTGAAGGAGGCGGAGCTGACGTATCGCGCGTACAAGCGGCAGCTTGAAATGGTCATCCAAATCAGCCGCATCGTGACCTTTGAAATCGACCTGCGTGCCCAGTCGATTATCCTCTCGAGGGACGCGGCCGCCAAGTACCAGCTGCAGACGACGAAGTTCTCCACAACGAAAATTACAGACGATCTGGCCTTTGCCATGGAGATGAACTACATCCATCCCGAATCAAAGGAAGAGTGCCAGCGGCTCGTGAACGAAATTTTAACGGGTGCGCCGGAGGGCTCGGCCATCATCCAGCTGCTCCGGCCGGACGGGCAGTACACCCTCGAGCGCTTTTCCTTCTTTACAGTCTACGACCTTTCGGACCGGCCCAGCAAAGTGGTCGTCATCAACGAAGCGCTGGACATCAGCGACAATTCCATGCTGCGCCTTGAGCTGATTGAAAAGGAGCTGCGGGAGTTTTCAGACAATCTCGTCTCCGCCACGATTGTCCACCCCAATAGCGATTCGTTCCACATCGTCAAGGAAGACCCGGAGTATGCAAAGGAGGAGGCGGCCTGCCCCACGTACACGAACCTCCTTCATCTGCGTTCCGGGCGCTGCATTTCGGAGGAGCAGCGGGAAGAGCTGCTGGAGACCTTCAGCCTGCAGGCCTTTAAGCGCGCCGCCACGCTGCGGCACATTTTGCGCGGGGAGTATATGGTACTGGGGAAAGACGGGAGCACGCACTGGCTTCTGGTGACGGCCTCCGTGTTCACCGACTGGTACCGCGGAGCGCTTGTCTCCTCCATGCGCGTGCGGGATATTACGGCGAAAAGACAGCTGTGCGAGGAGTTGGGCGTCACACTCTGGTTCGACAAATCAAACGCCTTCTACGATTTCGATGCCCTGCGCCTGCTCGCGGACGCCCTTCTGACGCGCAACCGTGCCATTGAAACAAAGCCCTGCGCCCTTGTGGTTTTGTCCATGACGAACTACCGGCAGATGCAGGAAGAATTCGGTTCGCGGCTTATGAGCAAGATAGAGCTGGCGGTCATCGGGAAAGTGAACATGACCGTTCCGCCCTCTGCCTTCTGCTCCTACGACTATGAGGGCAACATCTATTACCTTATTCCGGAAATTGACTCAGTTCAGGCGGTGCGCCGTGAGTTTGATAGAATCCGGAAGCTGCTTCAAAACCCCAGCTATTTTCAGGACCCACCGGAGAGACACCTTAAAGTCACGTACGAAATCTCTGTGGAGAATACAAACACAACAGATTTCGACAGTCTCTGCAAGGAAATTTTGGTAAAATTAGACGGAAATATACAAAATCATGAAGAAATTTCCGTAATCTCCGAATATATGTGAGATATTGTTGAGTATTTCCATTTATAATCTTATTTGTAAAGCAAACGCACTGCCAACGACGCGGCAATGTACCCGGCAAGGTCGGCGGTGAGCGCCGCGGGGATGGTATAGCGGCTTTTCTTAATCCCTGCGGCTCCAAAGTACACGGCGATGACGTAAAAGGTTGTCTCCGTGGAACCGAGCATGACGGCGGCCGTTCGTCCCACAAGGGAATCGGCGCCATTTTGCGTGATAAGCTCAGAGCCGACGGCCAGAGCCCCGCTGCCGCTTACAGGGCGGATGAAAACGAGGGGGGCCGTCTCCGGCGGAATTCCCAGAAACTGCAGGGCCGGAGCGAGAAGGGCCGTGAGTGCGTCCAGCGCCCCGGAGGCGCGGAGCATATACACGCCCGTAAGGAGCACCACGAGAGTCGGCAGGATTTTCGTCGTGATGAGAAGCCCTTCATAGGCGCCTGTTTTCAGCGCGTCAAAGACGTCCACCTGTCGGTGCAGCCCGTACACAGCCGCCAGCGCAAGGATGGCGGGAGCCACGAGGGACATGGCGATGTTCATCGCACCCTCCGGATACGGGCCATCACTTTTGCCGCAACGATGCCCGCGGTGACGCTTATGCCCGAAGCCAGCCACACCGCCGG
>DUPW01000013.1 GCA_012838125.1 Papillibacter sp. | reverse complement strand
AGGAAATCCGCATGACGGAGGACGACCCGAACTTTGTGGTCTACTACGGCCTGATGAAGGCCCTGTACGCCCACCATCCCCTGCGGGACTCCGTGGCGGGAACGGTGGAGAGCATCGCGGAGATTACAGCGGAAACCCTCTACAACTGCCATAAGGTGTTCTACAATCCCTCCAACATGGTGCTGTGCGTGGCGGGAGACGTGGACCCGGAAAAAATCGTCGAAGTAGCGCGCCGCGTTCTGCCGAAGGAGCCGGGAGAGCTGCCGCTGCGAGACTACGGCCCCGAGGAGTCCCTCGAGCCCGTCACCGCCTATTCCGAGCGGAAAATGGAAGTGGGCCTGCCCCTTTTCCTTGGCGGGTGCAAAATCACGGCGGTGGAAGGCGGCGATGAGTATATCCGTCAGGAGCTGTTGGCCTCCCTTGCCATCCAAATCCTCATGGGCCGCTCCTCTCCCCTGTATATCCGTCTGTATGCCGAGGGGCTCATTAACAACAACTTCGAGGCGGCTTATGAGTCGACGGCAGGCACCGCGTTTATGCTCTATGGGGGCGAAAGCAAAGACCCGAAAAAGGTGCACGACGCCGTGCTAGAAGAAATCGAAAAAGCCGCACGTTCCGGCGTGGACGTGACGCTGTTTGAGACGACGAAGAAATCGGTTTACGGCCAGCTCATCCGCTCCCTCAATTCCTTTAACAGCCTGTGCCACAACCGCGCCACGGCCCATTTCCGCGGCTTCGACTCCCTGCGGGCGCCGGAAATCCTTATGGACTTTACGGCGGAGGATGTGAATAGCTTTATTCGTGAGCACCTCCTGCGGGAGCGCTTTGCCCTGTCGGTTGTCTTCCCTGTCTCCGATTAGCAAATAGGCATCCCGTATTACGAAAGGATGAGATGTTATGGGGGTTAAAATCACATTCCCTCTCTTAGGAGATGGCGTCGCGTTCAACCCGCCCACGTACTTCACTATTTTCGGCCGCGCCATATACTGGTATGCCGTCATTGTGACACTCGGCTTCGTCCTTGCTGCGCTGTACGTGTATTATCGCCGCGCCGATTTCGGTCTGACGCAGGACAATATCCTCGACCTGTTCATCGTCGTTCTCCCTTCTGCCTTAATCGGAGCGCGGCTGTACTACGTCATCTTCAATCCGGGTGAGTTTTTCGGGCCGGGCAAATGGCTCAACATTTTCCATCTTAGGGAAGGGGGCCTTGCCGTTTACGGCGGCATCATCCTCTCCGCCATCACCGTCTTCATCTACGCGCGGAAAAAGAAAATCCCCCTCGGTGTTGTGTTTGACGTCTGCGCCCTCGGCCTTGTCATTGGCCAGTGCATCGGCCGGTGGGGCAACTTCATTAACCGCGAGGCGTACGGCACGGAGACGCTGGTTCCCTGGCGCATGGGCCTGACATACGGCAACACGACGATTTATGTGCATCCGACTTTCCTCTACGAGTCCCTCTGGAACGCAATCGGTTTTGTCTTCCTGCACTTTTTCTCGAAGAAAAGCAGAAAATATAACGGACAGATTGCGCTTATGTACATCGCGTGGTACGGGCTCGGCCGGTTTTTCATCGAGGGGTTGCGGACGGACAGTCTCTTCATCGGAAACACCGGTATCCGCGCCTCACAGCTCGTTGCCATCGTCTCCTGTATCGCGGCCGTGGCGCTTCTTGTGCGCAATCATATTGTGAAAAAGGAAAGCCCCGCCCTGACTGCCGCCGGGCCGGCAGATCCGTCGGATGCGCAGGATTCCGATGACATTCGGGAAGCAAATGCCGCTTCGGAAGCGGAAGACACGCAGTACACGGAAGACACGCAGCATACGGAAGAGACGATGCGGGCGGAGCAGAACCTTGAAGAGCCGGCTTCGCCGCAGGACAGTCTTTTGCAGGCGCCGCAAAACGGCCACCATCAATAAAAGGAGGTATCGCGCGTGAATTTTGACGAACTGATGCAATTTGTGAAAGACAGCGTTGAGATCATCGTAGACAAATCCGCCGAGCTTTACAAATCCGCCGAAGAGAAAACGAAGAAGGTCGCCCGCACGACGAAACTGCAGACGGAAATTGCCGTTGAAAAGACGACCCTTCGCCGCCTGTACCGAGAAATCGGTGAGAAGTACTACAATCTCCACAAAGACGACCCCGAGGAAGCCCTCGCCACCCTCTGCAGCGACGTGACGGCAACCCTCGACCGCATTGACGAAAAGCAGGAGGAGATTGACCGCCTCAAGGAAGAACTCTGCCCTTCCGACGATGAGGAGGATGACGACGACTACGATTTTGTCGTGGAAATCTTTACCGAAGAAGCCGACGTTGAGGAGGAACCGGAAGCGGACGAGAGCGGCGTTTTCGAAGAAACGGCCGTGGATGCCGAAGCGGAGGAAGCGGGAGAAGATTCCGACGACGACGAAGACGAATAGCCGAAAAACCCTGCCGGAATCTGGCAGGGTTTTTCATGCCAAAATTTACCGCACCACTGCTGTTCGTAGTTTGATTTACGGCTGGGCATACTATCGGCATGTTGGGCTAATTGCGCTAAAACCTTCAAATTGCAAATGTTTCGCGCACTTTATTTCGTTCGCTTTTGTTTGGATACGCTTTCTCATACCCGGGGTTTTGGTACTTTTCAATCACCTTTTTGGACTATTAGATGAAAATAGTAAAATTTATCACAATGCAATATTTACTAAAGAGAAAGTAAATGTTAGAATTGTGAAGGATTCGACTGGCTTAAGGTGAACCAGTAGATTAAGTTTTTATCAAATCAAGGCCAAATGGTCTTATTTTGAAAGGAGAAACAGATGAAAGTCACAGATATTCTTGACAAGCGCATGGCATTCAGCTTTGAGGTTTTCCCCCCGAAAACCGATAAAGGTATGGAAAAGCTGTGCGGTAAGGACGGCGTTCTCAGTAAGCTCATGTCCTTAAAGCCTGATTACATTTCCTGCACCTATGGTGCCGGCGGCACGAACGTCGGTAAAAACCTTGAGGTCCTTGACCAGATCAAGGCTCAGGGCACAATTGGTGTCACCCACTTCACCTGCGTTGGCAACACGCGCGAAGGTATCAAAGAGCAGCTTCAGACCTACCTCGATCATGGTATCGATCACATCCTCGCCCTCCGCGGCGACCTGCCGTTCGGCTGGACAGGCACGGGTGGTGACCTGCACTACGCGACCGAGCTTGTGAAGTTCATCCGTGACGAGTTTGGCGATAAGTTCACCATCGCCGTCGCCGGTTCACCCGAAGGCCATATCAGCTGCCGGAGCATCGAGGCGGACATCGCCTTCCTCAAGCAGAAGCAGGACGAAGGCGCTGACTTTATCATGACTCAGCTTTGCTGGGATATGGATCAGTTCCGCTGGTGGATGGACGCCATCCAAGCCGCCGGCATCACCATGCCTGTGGACGTGGGCATCATGCCTGTTCTTGACGCCGCCGCCACCATCAACATGGCCCTCTCCCGCAACGGCTGCGTTATTCCGCGTCCCCTCGCCGAAATCATCTCCAAGCACTGGATCTTCCCGAACCCCTTCGCTCCCAACGAGTCCGAGGAGTCCATCGCTCAGAAGAAGCGCGACTTCAAGGAAGCCGGTATCGAGTACACCATCCGCCTCATCGACGAGTATCGCGTCTGCGGCATCCATGGTATCCACCTCTATGCCCTCAATAAGTACGACGATGTGGCTCGCCTTGTCAAAGAGTCCGGCATCAAAGATATGTAGTTTCCCACCCCGAAAAATCGCTTGAACATTCATATTCTTAGGCCGTGTTGGGATACGGCCTGTTATTAGGAGGGTCACACATTGGAATACAAGACAGATATTGAAATTGCACAGGCTACTGAGCTGGCTCACATTCGTGAAGTAGCGAAGGCGGCAGGTATCGACGAGAACTATCTCGAGCAGTATGGCAACAACAAAGCGAAAGTCGACCTGAACATCTTCAACGTGCTGAAGGACAAGCCCGATGGCAAGCTCATTCTCGTGACAGCCATCACGCCGACGCCCGCCGGCGAAGGCAAGACGACCACCACCGTCGGCCTTGGCGACGGACTCCGCAAGATTGGCAAAAACACCATGATCGCGCTGCGCGAACCCTCCCTCGGCCCGGTCTTCGGCGTCAAGGGCGGCGCTGCCGGCGGCGGTTACGCTCAGGTCGTCCCCATGGAAGATATCAACCTCCACTTCACGGGCGACATGCACGCCATCGGCGCAGCCAACAACCTGCTGGCTGCCATGCTGGATAACCACATCTTCCAGGGGAACCAGCTCGGCGTCGACACACGTCGCATCACATGGCGCCGCTGCGTGGACATGAACGACCGTCAGCTCCGCAACGTTGTCAACGGCCTTGGCGGCCGCACCAACGGCTACCCGCGTGAAGACGGTTACGACATCACCGTTGCGTCCGAAATCATGGCGATCCTCTGCCTCGCTTCGGACATCATCGACCTCAAAGAACGCCTCGGCCGCATCATTGTGGGCTACACGAGAGAAGAAAAGCCCATCACCGCAGCCGACCTGAAGGCTCAGGGTGCCATGGCGGCTCTCCTGAAGGACGCCATCAAGCCGAACCTCGTTCAGACGCTTGAGCACACCCCTGCCTTCGTACACGGCGGTCCCTTCGCCAACATCGCCCACGGCTGTAATAGCGTCACCGCCACGAAGCTGGCCCTCAAGCTGGCCGACTACGTCGTCACGGAAGCCGGCTTTGGTGCTGACCTGGGCGCCGAGAAGTTCCTCGACATCAAGTGCCGCATGGCTGGCTTAAAGCCTGACGCCGTTGTGGTCGTCGCCACGGTCCGCGCCCTCAAGATGCATGGTGGCGTGCCGAAGACGGAACTCAATAAAGAGAACCTCGAGGCTCTTGAAAAAGGCCTGCCGAACCTCCTCCGCCACGTTGAGAACATCACGAAGGTCTTCAAACTGCCGGCGGTCGTTGCCATCAACGCCTTCCCGCAGGATACGAAGGCTGAGCTCGACCTCGTTGAGAAGCGCTGCAACGAGCTGGGTGTCAACGTTGCTCTGTCCGAAGTCTGGGCCAAGGGCGGCGAAGGCGGCGTGGCTCTCGCGCAGGAAGTTGTCCGCCTCTGCGATGAAGGCAGCAATGACTTCACCTTCGCTTACGACCTCGACATGACCATCGAGGAGAAGCTCAACGCCATCGCCACGAAGATCTATCGCGCCAGCTCCGTCGAGCTTGTTGGCAATGCCGTCAATCAGGTGAAGACCCTCACCGCCCTCGGCTTCGACAAGGTGCCGATCTGCATGGCCAAGACGCAGTACAGCTTCTCGGATGATGCGTCGAAGCTGGGTGCTCCCGATAACTTCAAGATTACCGTTCGGAACCTCAAGATTTCCGCCGGCGCCGGCTTCATCGTTGCCCTCACCGGCGAAGTTATGACGATGCCCGGCCTGCCGAAGGTTCCCGCCGCTGAGAAAATTGACGTGGACACCGCTGGCAGAATCTCCGGCCTGTTCTAAACAAGACTTATAAGACTTGCTGTCGCTATGCCGCCGCTTCAACCGGCGGCATAGCCCGGCAAACGGCTCTCTAGGCCGCAGTACGATAAAAGGAGAAGACAAAATGTCATTTGTCACTGCTTCCTGTACCGAGTTTGTCGATGTTCTGGCTTCGAAGGCCCCCGTTCCAGGCGGCGGCGGCGCTTCTGCGCTCGTCGGCGCTGTGGGCATGGCCCTCGGCTCCATGGTCGGCAACCTGACGGTTGGTAAGAAAAAATATGCAGACGTAGAGGCCGATGTTTACGCCATCATGGAAAAGGCCGCCGCCCTTCAGAAAGAGCTTCTTCGCCTCGTTGATGAAGACGCTGTGGTGTTCGAGCCCCTTTCCAAGGCGTACGGTATCCCCAAAGATGACCCCAACAGAGAGAAAATCATGGAAGAGGCGCTCCGCAACGCCTGCTCCGTCCCCCTGGACATCATGCGCGCCTGCTGCCGCGCCATCGAGCTGCACGAAGAGCTGGCCGCTAAGGGCAGCGCTCTGGCGCTCTCCGACGTGGGCGTGGGCGTGGCTTTCTGCAAGTCCGCTCTGATGGGAGCGAGTCTCAACGTGTTTATCAATACGAAATCAATGGTGGACAGAGAGTATGCCGCTCAGACCGAAAAGGAAGCGGACGAAATGCTGTCGAAATACTGCGCTCTGGCTGACAGCATTTATGACTCCGTCATTAAGCGCCTGAGATAGGAGTATGTATTTATGGCAGAACTTTTAAAGGGTGCGGCTGTTGTTGCCGCCATGAACGAAAAACTCACGGCTGAAGTTGCCGCTCTTAAGGAAAAGGGCGTCACCCCCACCCTCGCGATTCTCCGCGTCGGCGAGAGGGACGACGACATCTCCTACGAGAGAGGCGCCACGAAACGCTGTGACACAGTGGGCGTCGCCGTGAAGAACGTTATTCTCCCCGCCGACGTCTCTCAGGAAGAACTCATGAAGAACGTCGAAGCCCTGAACAACGACAATAACGTCCACGGCGTTCTCATTTTCCGTCCCCTGCCGAAACATCTGGACGAAGAGGCTGTCCGTCAGGCTCTGAAGCCCGAAAAGGACGTCGACGGTATCACCGACGGTTCCCTTGCCGGTGTTTTCACGGGCAGCGGCAGCGGTTTCCCGCCCTGCACGGCTCAGGCCTGCATGGAAATCCTCGACCACTACAAGATTGACTGCAAAGGCAAACGCGCCGTCGTCATCGGCCGCAGCCTCGTGGTTGGCAAACCGGCGGCTATCATGCTCATGGGCAAGAACGCCACGGTTACCGTCTGCCACACGAAGACCGTTGATATGCCGGCCGTCGCCAGACAGGCGGAGATTCTCATCGTGGCCGCAGGCAAAGCCAATGCCATCACGAAAGAGTACCTCGCTCCCGGACAGGTTGTTATCGACGTTGGCATTAACGTGAACGAAGAAGGCAAGCTCTGCGGCGACGTTAAGTTCGACGATGCCGAGCCGATTGTCGGCGCCATTACCCCCGTTCCGGGCGGCGTTGGCACCGTGACCACCTCCGTGCTTGTTTCTCACGTTGTAGAAGCTGCAAAAAAACATTGTAATTAAAGGAGCTTTTGTGGTATGATTATCATAGCTGAAAAACTCAACGGGTCTATCCCCTCCTGCGCAAAGGCGATTGCCGAGCGCGATGCCGACTACATCCGCGATCTCGCTAAGAGACAGGCTGAAGCCGGCGCTGACTTTATCGATGTCTGCGCTTCCGTTAAGGAAAACGAAGCGGAAACCCTCAAATGGATGATCGACCTCGTTCAGGAAGTTACGGACACCCCCATCGCTGTTGACAGCCCGGACGTTAACGTCTGCCTTGAGGCCATGAAGTTCTGTAAGAGACCGGGCCTGTTCAACTCTGTCTCCGGCGAAGGCACGAAGATTGATGATGCGTTCCCGGTTCTTGCTGACACCGAGTGGCACGTTATGGCCCTCCTCTGCGACGACACGGGTATTCCGAAGACGGCCGCTAAGCGCATCGAAGTCTTCGAGAAGGTCATGCAGAAGGCCAAGGAATACGGCATCGCTCATAACCGTATCCACATTGACCCCCTCGTTGAGATGCTCTGCACCTCTGAGGACGGTATTGCCATGGTCGTGGAAGTTATGACCTATATCAAGAAGAACTATCCCGAAGTTCACATCTCCGGCGCCGTCAGCAACATCTCCTTCAACCTGCCGGTCCGCAGAATCGTCAACCAGGCTTTCTGTGTCCTCGCTATGAACGCCGGTATGGACAGCGCCGTTCTCGATCCCCTGAACCAGGATCTCATGGGCATGATTTATGCGACGGAAGCTCTCCTTGGCTTGGACGAGATGTGCATGGAATACATCACGGCTTACCGTCAGGGTATCTTCGGCCAGAAGAAGTAACGTCGTCCCCTTGTTGTAATAACAATCACAATAGAAGTATTTTTACGGGAGGAAAAAGACATGTCTAAAATCCAGGAAATCGCAAAAGCCGTTGAACTCGGTAAGGTTAAGCTCATCGAAGGCCTCGTTAAGGAAGCCCTCGAGGCTGGCGAAGATGCGAACGCCATTCTCAACGATGGTATGATCTCCGCCATGGGTATCGTTGGTCAGAAGTTCCAGAACAACGAAATCTTTGTTCCCGAAATGCTCGTCGCCGCTAAGACGATGAAGAAGGGTGTCGAACTCCTTAAGCCCCACCTCGCTGGCGATAGCGTTGGCAAGCACGGCAAGTACATCATCGGCACGGTCGCCGGTGACCTGCACGACATCGGCAAGAACCTCGTTGCTCTGATGATCGAAAGCGCTGGCTTCGAAGTCATCGACCTCGGTGTTGACGTTCCGGCTGAGAAGTTCGTTGAAGCCATCAAGGCGAACCCGGATTGCAAAGTCGTTGGCGCTTCCGCTCTCCTCACTACGACGATGGACTCCCTCAGAAATACCGTCAAGACTATGATCGACGCTGGCTGCAAAGATCAGGTTAAGATCATGGTCGGTGGCGCTCCGATTACCCAGGCTTTTGCCGACGAAATCGGTGCTGACGCTTACACCGCCGACGCCGGCGCGGCCGCCGTTAAGGCTGTTGAGCTTGTCACCCAGTAAGAGTTTATCCTTTCAAAACAAAAGGCTCTATGTCAATAGTT
>DUPW01000125.1 GCA_012838125.1 Papillibacter sp. | reverse complement strand
GCTTGAGCTTTTTTCATACCACGCCACAGAAATCGCCTCCTCAAATCCCTCCTTCGGAAGGCAGCCGAGGCTCGGCAGGAAGGGGCTTTCCTTGGCCAAATCCCGCCCGCCGATGGTAAAGCAGTCCCCCGCCGCAATGGCCTTCGTCACCTCAAGATAGGAGTTGGCGTGCCGGACCTGCGCCGGCTCAAAACCGAAACGCCGGCAAACCTCAAGGGCGTGTTCTTCTCCGTTGTGCACCTCTAAAATCAACGTCCTTCCGCCTAAGAGGGCGGCGGCGTCGGCCCCCTCCCCCCACTCTTTCGGGAAGAAGAAGTAGTGCGTCATGGCGCCGATGACCTTTGAGCGGATGTTTATCTCACCCCGCACGTCGAAATCCAAGGTGACGATGGCGTCCAACTCCCCGCATATCAGCTTTTGCCGCAGCTCGCTGTAGTTGAACATCTCGTAACAGACGTCCACCTGCAGGTTTTCCCCGTGAAACTGCTCCGCCGCCGCCCGGGTGCGCTCCACGATGTCGGCAAAGTTGAGGCAGCCGATGTCAAACTTCGGCGCACTCATCATGTCCCGCATCACCATGTTGACGGACACGCGAAACCGCTGATAGACGTGCTCCAGCTTCGTGTAAAGCTCCAGCCCCTCGGGCGTCAGCTCCACACCGCGGTTTTTCCGTTGAAACAGCTGCATGCCCAGCATGTCCTCCGTCTTTTTTATCCAGCCGCTCACCGCCGGCTGGCTGATGTACAGCTCCTTCGCCGCCTTTGAGTAGTTAAGGTGCTTTGCCACGGTGAGGAACACTTCAATCTGCTGAAGCGTAAAGCCGCGAAAGAGACTGCCTTCAAAGCCCGCCATCTTCTTCCCCCCTCCGGCGCATTTTCGGTATCAGAAAGTGTGATACCTGAAGTATACACCATAAGTTGACTTATGGAAAACGAGATTCCATAATGGATTGAGAAGATCCACAGAAAGGGGGCGATGGACTATGGAAAGGGCCATCATCACCAACATACAGGGCTATTCCATCCACGACGGGCCGGGGATTCGCACGGTGGTTTTTATGAAGGGATGCCCCCTCCGCTGTATCTGGTGCGCCAATCCCGAAAACCTCACGCCGAATATACAAATCGGGTTTATCCGGCACCTGTGCCAAAACTGCGGGCGCTGCGCGGCGGTGTGCCGGCACGGCGCCATCCTCCCCGGGGATGGGCATCGCATCGACCAGACAAAATGCACCACCTGCGGTGACTGCGTGGACAGTTGCTATTACGACGCACTCGTCCGCTACGGCACCGAGCGCACCTCCGGCGAGGTGTTCGACGAGGTGCGGAAGGACAAAATGTTCTACGACGCCTCCGGCGGCGGCGTCACCGTCTCCGGCGGCGAGCCGATGACCCGCCCCAAATTCCTCTACGAGCTTTTTTCCCGTTGCAGAAAAGAGGGCATCTCCACCTGCGTGGAAACATGCGGCTATGCGCCCGAAGCGGCCTTTGAGCGCATCCTGCCCGTGACGGATTTGTTCCTATACGACCTGAAAATCATAGACCCCGCGCTCCATAGAAAGCACACCGGCTGCGACAACGGGCTTATCCTTAAAAACGCCCGGTATCTTGCAGAAAAGGGTGCGAACATCCTGTTTCGCCAGCCGGTCATTCCAGACATCAACGACTCAGAGGACAACATCCGCCAAACGGCAGAGTTTATCCTCAGTTTAGGCGGCGATTTTGCCCTTGAGTTGATGCCCTTTCACCGTGCTGGCGCATCGAAATACGATGCGCTGAACATCCCGTACGATGTCGAGTCCCTCAGCCCCATGACGGAAGCTGAGATTGGAGCTGTTCGAGAGAAATATCTTACCTGCGGCATACATTGCACCATCTCAAAATAAAGTGGCGCGAGAAGGAGGAAAAGGAAATGGCAAAAGCGATTGATTTGAGCTTACTTGAAAAAATAGACGCCCTCGACCTTTCCGAGCGAAACAAGGCGTGGCGCAGTGCCATGAAATCCGCCGGCTGGAAGGTGAGTGCCGACCGGGAGCGCTGGACGGTGAAGGCGTGGCATGAGACGCAGGGCGAGGACCTTCAGATGCGCCGAGCGAAGCTCTTAAAGTGCGTGCTGGACAATATCGAAATCAAAATCCACCCCTTTGACGAAATCGTCGGCCGCCCCACCCCATGGGTCATCGGCTGCCAGACGGCCTTTGACGTCTGCGGCGACTACATCCCCGGAATCTGGGACGAAACGGGCAGTTTCGACGCCACGCTGGACGCGTCGGTGCAGCTGTCTGAGGATGATCTTGAAGTCCTCCGTGAAGCCGCCCGCGTCTTCGGCAGCGAGGCCATGCCGGCCATGACGTACAGGGCGTGGGAGTCCCTCGTAGGCAGCTGGGCGAAGGACGCGGAGGACGCAAAGCTCAAAGACCCCTCCCTCGACTCGGCCATCACGGGGCAGTCTACGTCCCTGCTCTCGTGGCAGAAAATCCTGCGCATAGGGCTCGTGGGCTATATAAGTGAATGTCAGGAGCATATCGACGCCTACGTCGCCGCCGGCGGCACGGATATCGATAAAATCTACTTTTGGCAGTCCTCCATCATCGTCCTGCAGGCAGTCATCGACCATGCCACCCGCTACGCGGACCTCGCCGAAGCCATGGCGGCGGAGGAGAAGGACGAAAAACAGAAGGCGCACCTTCTCAAAATCGCCGAGACGTGCCGCCATGTTCCGGCAAATCCCGCCCGTACCCTGCGGGAGGCGCTGCAGGCGATGCAGTTTTGCAACCTCGCCAAGATGCTGGAAAACCCCATTCAAAACAACTGCCACTGGGGCCGCGCCGACCAGTACCTCTACGAATACTTTAAGAACGACCTTGAGCGCGGCGTGCCCCTTGATGAGATGGCCTCCATGCTCTCCGACCTCATCGGCCGCTGGGGCACTCAGACCTTCGTCTCCTCCGGCACACAGAAGCTCTCGCACCAGATTAACTTCGGTATCAACAACATCATGCTCGGCGGGTTAGGGCTCGACGGCGAGGACCAGTCCAACGAATTAAGCTATCTGCTCTTGCACCTTGTGGCTCTGCTGCAGCTCTCCGCTCCCACGGTGGGCCTGCGCTGGAACAGGAAGACGCCAGAGTGGATGATGGAAAAAGCCATTCGCACGAACCTCTCCACCAAGGGAGGCATCCCCCTCTTTGAAAATGACGAGGTGATTATCAGCAGCTTCGTGCGGGACGGAATCCCCATGGAAGAGGCCGTGGAATGGGTGGGCCTCGGATGCGTGTATCCCACCATTCCGAGCCGCGCCGAGCACTACGGCGCCGAGGGCGTCGCCGCCTTTAACCTCGCCGGGCTTTTGCATCTCACGCTTCACAACGGCCTTGACATCAACGGCAGGCAGACGGGCCTGCAGACGGGCGACCCGCGCCGGTTTCAGAGCTTCGAGGAGCTGTACGACGCCTTCTTAAAACAGCACAGATTCCTCAGCCACCGCATTTTCTGGCTGGGTGGCGTGGCGCGGGATATGGGGCACAAGTATCTGCGCCTGCCGCTTCTGTCCGTCCTCGGCATCGAAGCGAGCATGGAACTGGGGCAGGACCTCATGAAGCCCCACCCCGACTATGCCATGTTCGGCATCTCCGACCGGGCCATTATCGACGTGGCGGACTCCTTCACGGCGATTAAAAAGCTCGTGTTTGACGAAAAGGTTCTCACCATGGATGAAATGCTGGACATCCTCGACTCAAACTTCGCCGGCGAGCGCGGCGAGGAAATCCGCCGGCTGTGTCTGCGGGCTCCCAAGTACGGAAACGACATCCCCGAAGCTGACGCCATGGTGCGGCGCGTCAGCGAGGATTCCGCGGCCATCATTCGCTCCTACGACAACGCTCCCTTCAGAAATTTCATGATTTCCCGAGAGGGCCTTGCGTGGCACTACTACGGCGGCCTCGGCGCCGGCGCCCTGCCAAACGGTAGGAAAGCCCTCGAGCCCCTCAACGACGGCTCCCTCTCCCCCATGCGCGGCATGGACAAAAACGGGCCCACCGCCGTTTTGCGCTCGGCACTCTCCACCGGCTTTGACCAAGCCGCCTACGTGGCCGTTCTCAACCAGAAGTTCTCCTCCTCCATGCTGGGAAGCGAGGACAGCGTGAGAAAGCTCGTGGCGTACACCAACGCGTACATGGGCAGCGGCGGCTCCCACATCCAGTACAACATTCTCGATACCGAGACCCTCAAGGACGCGAAGGAGCATCCCGAGGAGTATGGGGACCTTATCGTCCGCATCGGCGGCTTCTCGGCATACTTCGTCCAGCTCTCACCGGAGATTCAGGACGACGTGATTTACCGCAGCGAGTTTAATTTGTGATGTTCTGAGTACAGTGCATAACCCCCCACGCCCGTTTCTGGGCTCGGGGGGTTGGTTTTGCGGGCTTCTCGTTGTGCGATACACATCCTCGACAGGGACGCCGCATCTTTTCGTGGCTCTGCCCTTCCTTCCGACACTTTAAGCAAGGCCCCCAAGCGCTCTCCCGCTCCGGGTCTTTTTCTCCCCATCATATTGAAATTTTTCGATATATGCGGTATGTTTTTCCTAGCTGTATGAAGGAGGCCGACTTATGAAAAGCGAATACCTGCGCGTTTTCCGCGCCTTTTCGGACGAGAACCGTGTCCGCATCCTTGAGATGCTATTGGGCGGGGAGCACTGCGCCTGCCAGCTTCTGCACGAGCTTCAAATCAGCCAGCCCACCCTTTCGCATCACATTAAAATCCTCACAGCCTCCGGCATCGTCAAGACCCGCAAAGCCGGAAAATGGAGCTACTATTCTATCAACACGGAAGGGTGCGATTATGCCGTGCGCCTGTTAGAACACCTGAAAAAGGGCAGAGCGCCCCTGTCCCTTCGCATGGCGCGTTCAGCCCGCCGCTTTTTGGGCTATGTCAGCGGGATGAAAGACCCGCATGCCACAGCGACGTCTCTCCCCTGCTGCAGCAGAAATTAAAGAAGCGAGATGATGAACATGGACAAACGCGTAACGGAGATTTTACACCGCGCCTTAGAGGACACCGCCCCCTCACGGGAAGACTGCATCTACCTCCTCGGCTTTGACTCCGCCTCCCCCGAAGCCACGTTCATGCGCGGCGTTGCCAACGACATCGCCCGGCGCAAGACGGGCAACACAGGCCTCATCTTCGGTCAGGTGGGGCTGGAGCTCTTCCCCTGTGAGGCGGACTGCACGTTCTGCTCCTTCGGAAAATCCCACACCGGTTTCACCGGCAAAATCACCCTCGACGAGGACACCATTCGCCAAAAAGTCCACGATTTCACAAAGGACGGGGACCTCTACTGCCTGTGGCTTATGACCATGGCGGATTTCGACCTTGACTACTACCTCCGTGCCCTGCGCATCGCCCGGGAAACCGCCCCGCCCCAGACGCTCCTTTACACGAACATCGGGGACACGGATTACGAGACCTTCGTCAAAATCCGCGACGCCGGCGCAGACGGCGCCTACCACGTGGTGCGCCTCGGGGAGGGCGTTTACACCACCATCAGCCCCGAGCGGCGCCGCCAAACCATTGAAAACGCAAGGCGCGCCGGCCTGAAGCTGCAGGACTGCCTTGAGCCCATCGGCACGGAGCATACGCCGGAGGAGCTGGTGGACCACATCTTCCAGACCATCGAGGGCGGGTTTGACACCGCCGGCGTCATGAAACGCACACCCGTCCCCGGAACCTGCTTTACGGACGAAATCACAAACCTGCGCATGGCCCAGATTGTGGCGGTGAATGCGCTGGCCGTCATCGCCTTAGACCCCTACCCGTGGCTGCCGGTGCACGAGGCTGACCCCATCAGCCTTGCAAGCGGCGCCAACAGTATATGCGCCGAAACGGGCGTCAACCCCCGGGACACGGAGGCGGACACCTCAACAGGCCGGGGACAGGACGTCTCCGCCTGCCGCAACATACTCTGGCAAGCCGGATTTGAGTATGTCGCCCGGGGAGACGGAATCCGCGTGGCGCTTACGCCGGAATACATGGCGCAGTGCGATGCGAACGTGTAAACTCAGTGACATAAAAATAACCCCTCGCGCCCGAAAATCCCTTCGGGTGCGGGGGGTTTATCTATTGAGGTTTGCATCACGAGTATGCTTACCATTTATTGTGCGAAGCGAAATTCCCGCTTGGGAACGCAAAATTTCGCTCTCGCACCTTACGACAGCTCCGGCGGTTTGTGAGGGCTGTTGGCAATGCGCTCCACAACCTGCCTGCCCGAGACGCAGTCGTCGTATTTTCCGGCGGTGATGTCGTTTATCGCCGTCTGCAGTGCCTTTTCGTAATACGCCGTGGCGGGCGCTGTTGTCTGGTCGATAAAGTGGCTCTGGCTGCCAAGCTGGGCCAGACGCGCATACTCGCTTTTCACCTGCTGGATGAGCCGTTCCCGATTCATATCTTCGCCCCCTCATGGTGTCGTTACGCTTAGTATGCACCCGCCGC
>DUPW01000124.1 GCA_012838125.1 Papillibacter sp. | reverse complement strand
CTCATCCAGTCCTGATAATGCACCATCAGTTATGGTTTTTCCAAGATAGTTTCCAATTTCGGTCAAAGTAAGCGATTCGCTAAATTTCCCCTCTGCTTCCAATGCCTCAAGAGCCATTAAAACGTTCCTAGCGTCAGTCAACGCTGCTTTTTTTCGCGCATCTTCCGTAAACCCGGTAAACCTCGGGATGAGGATGACCGCCAGAATGGCGATGACGGCGATGACAACGATGAGCTCGATGAGCGTAAAGCCCTTTTTCCCAGCCACTCTTTTTCTCAATAACTGATACATAATTACCCCTCTTAATTCAGAATTAATGTATTTACACACCTTATATAAGGTGGGCAAACCAAGTTAGGACACAGCGTTCATAATCTCCAACATGGGCAGGAAGATGGAAAGCAGGATAACGGCGATGATGACCGCCAGAATGATAATCATCAGCGGCTCAATCATCGTAGTCATTTTCGTGATGGTGGCTTCTACTTCGTCGTCAAAGAAGCCGGAGGTGCGCAGGAGCATTTCGTCCAGCTCACCTGTCCGCTCGCCCACGGTGACCATGTGGATAAGAAGCGGCGGGAAAACACCCACCCTCTCGAGGGCGTAGGCGATGCCGCGGCCCTGCCGGACTTCGTCGAGACTCTGCATAAACCGCTCCTCCACGTTGCGGTTGCCGATGAGGGTGCTCATAATGCTCATGGCGTTGATGATGTTCAGGCCCGAGCGGAGGAGAATGGCCATGCTGCGGGCAAAGCGGGAGGTGATGACTTTCACCGTAAGTGTTTTTATCACGGGGAGCCTTAAACGCAGCGTGTCATACCGGAAGCGGCCCGTCTCTGTTCTGCCGTAGGCCGTGAGGGCTATAATAAGCACTACTAAGATGAGCAGAATCATCAGGATGTTGTTTCTCATGAAGTCTGATATAGCCATGAGGGCGAGAGTAATCCCCGGCATCTGCCCGCCCATCTCCGAAAGGACGCCGGAGAACATGGGCAGAACCACCACCATGAGCAGGATGACAACGCCGACGGTCAGCACGCCGAGAATGGTGGGGTACGTCATGGCGGATTTGACTTTGCGGTTGATTTTGTCCTCGTTTTCGTAGTAGTCGGCCATCTGCATCATGATGGTATCCAGCGTACCGGAGGCTTCGCCGACCCGCACCATGTTGCGCAGGAATTCCGGGAATATGGCCGGAAACGCCGCCATGGCCTGAGACAGGAGCTTGCCTTTCTGCACGTCTTCCCACACGGCGGTGAGGGCCTCTGAAAAGGTCCGTTTGCTCATCTGCTTCGAGATAATGTCCACAGCTTCGATAATGGTGACGCCTGCGTTGATGATGACGGAAAGCTGCCGGCAGAAGACGGCTAAATCCCGCTTTGTGATGCGCTCGCCGAGCTTAAACTGGCTTAAGTTCTCTTTCCGCTCTTTGGCGGAGAGGATAAAATACCCCTTTTCATTGAGGGTGTATTCCAGCGCTTCAACGGAATCGGCCTCGATGGTGTCTTTCCACACCTTCCCTTCAAGGCTGCGTGCCTTAAACGTATAAACGGCCACCTTCCCTACCTCCTCCGAACGAGCTGCGAAAACGCGGCAAGGTCCTGCGCACGCGCAAACGCATCTTCAAAAGTAATCACGCCCGTGTTGCAAAGGTTTGCCAGACACGAGTCCATGGTGTGCATGCCTTCGGCGTCGCTCATCTGAATGACGGACGTCACCTGATGGGCCTTCCCCTCGCGAATGAGGTTTCGGATGGCGGAATTGACGTGCATCATCTCCGTGGCAAGGACGAGTCCCTTCCCGTCCGCCCGGGGAATGAGCTGCTGACAGACAACGGCTTCCAGCACCGTGGCCAGCTGCATCCGCACCTGCGCCTGCTGGTCGTGGGGAAACGCGTCGAAAATGCGGTTGATGGATTTCGCCGCCCCCATGGTGTGCAGCGTGGAGAGGACGAGGTGCCCCGTTTCCGCGGCGGTGAGGGCGATGGAGATAGTCTCCGGATCCCGCATCTCGCCCACGAGAATCACATCCGGGTCCTCCCGCAGAGCGGCCCGCAGAGCCGTTGCAAAGGAGCGGGTATCCCATCCCACTTCCCGCTGGTTGACGAGACCCGTTTTGTGGCGGTGGAGATACTCGATGGGGTCTTCGATTGTGATAATGTGACAGCGGCGCTCGGAGTTGATGATGTCAATCAGGCAGGCCAGCGTGGTGGATTTGCCGCTGCCTGTGGCGCCTGTCGCCAATACGAGGCCGCTCTTCTTTTTGGTGACGGCACGGAGTTGCTCCGGCAGTCCCAGCTGGTCAAAGGCCGGAATGGTAAAGGGCAGGACGCGAATGGCAAAAGAGTAGCTGCCCCGCTGGCGGTAAATGTTCACGCGAAACCGCCCAAGACCAGCGCGGGAGAAGGAAAAATCCACCTCTCCCGTTTCTTTTAGCACTTCAATATGGTGTTCCTGCGCAATTTTATCCACGAGGACACGTGTTTCCTCGGGTTTCACCGGCTCAATGCCCTCTATCACCTTCAGGCGCGAATGGAGCCTGATAACGGGGGACGAACCGACGGAAATATGTAAGTCCGTTGCACCGGCATTGCATGTCTGCTCAAGCAGCGCATCGATGTTAATCTCTGGCATAAACCGTTTTCACCATCTCACTGACTGTTGTAAAGCCTTCCAGCACCGTTTCCCGGCAGCTGTCAAACAGCCGCATCATGCCGTTTTGTATGGCGATATCCCGCAATACTTCCGTGCTGGCCTCCTCCTGAATGGCATCCCGAAGGGGGCGGTTGATGTGCATCACTTCGTGAATCGCCACGCGGCCGGCATACCCCGTTCCGTTGCATTTCGGGCAGCCCACGTTGCGGTAAAGGGGCGTCCCCTCCTCCACGGAGAGGAGGCGGGCCTCTGCGGCGGTGGCGCCGTACTTCTCCTTGCAGTCGGGGCACAGGCGGCGCACAAGGCGCTGAGCCATAATGCCCGATAGGGCCTCCGCCACGAGGAAGGGCTCGATGCCCATGTCTATCAGGCGCGCGACGGAGCTGGGGGCGTCGTTTGTATGGAGCGTGGAGAGAACGAGGTGGCCCGTAATGGAGGCGCGGACGGCGATTTGCGCCGTCTCCTCGTCGCGAATCTCGCCAATCATGACGATGTCCGGGTCCTGACGCAGAATACTGCGAAGGCCCGCCGCAAAGGTCAGCCCCGCTTTAACGTTCACCTGAACCTGATTGATGCCATGGAGCATGTACTCCACCGGGTCTTCAATGGTGACGATGTTCAGCTCCGGCGTATTCAGCTCCCGCAGCAGGGCGTACAGCGTGGTGGATTTGCCGCTGCCCGTTGGCCCCGTAACGAGGATGATGCCGTTCGTCCCGGAGATGATTTTGTCAAGCAGGGCGCTGTTGTGGGGCGAAAACCCGAGGGTCTCCCGGGTAAACTGGAAGGAGGTGCGGTCTAATATCCGCACCACGACTTTCTCTCCGAACACCGTGGGCAGCGTGGAGACGCGAAAGTCGTAGTCCTTTCCGCCCACAGCCATTTCGATGCGCCCGTCCTGCGGGATGCGTTTTTCGGCGATGTTGATGCCGGAGATAACCTTAAACCGCGTCAGAACGGCGGGATACAGGTTTTCCGGAATCGTCATCGCCTCCACGAGAGAACCGTCAACGCGATAGCGGACGGTAACTTGTTTTTCAAAGGGTTCGAGGTGGATGTCGCTGGCACGCATGGCCACGGCTTGAGAGATGATGGATTTGGCCAACCGAACCGCCGGCGCATTTTCGATGTCGGACTCGTCGAGCACCACGTCCACGGGGTCACTCTGCCAGTCTCGCTTTAAGTCCTCGATGGCGCGCTCGGAAATCTGGCGCGTGTAGTAAAGCTCGATGGCCTGCTCGATATCCGTTTCCGCAGCCAGCATGGGCCGGATGTTCATCTGCGTGACGATGCGCAAATCGTCAATGGCGCTGATGTTGCGCGGGTCGGCCATGGCCACGAACAGCGTGTTGTCCCTGCGGAAAACGGGGATGGCTGTGTGCCGTTTCGCCATTTCCTTCGGAATCAGACGCGCCACGTCCGCGTCAATGTATGTATCCTTTAAGTTAATGGAGTCTACGGAGATTTGCTCCGCAAGCGCCCTTAAAATCGCGTCGTTTGTGACGTAGCCGAGTTCCAGTAGCACATCGCCAAGCCGTTTGAGTTTTGTTTTCTGCTCCTCCAGCGCGCGCTGGAGTTCCTCTTGGCTGATGACGCCGCTTTCCACGAGCATTTCGCCGAGTTTCTTTTTCTGTTTCAACTGTCTCCTCCAGCTTTATTCCTGAAGCTCATCCAATATCCCGCATTCTTCGTGCATCCCTGCGCGGGCGGGGATAGGATTGAAAAGGTTCTGAAGAAATTTTCTTTTCAGTAACCATATCAAATCTGACGTCATATTGTCTGTCAAAATTTGTCTATTTTTTTGCACTCGTGAAAAAGAATAAACAAAGCCCTGCATTCTATAGCAGGACTATTAGCCGATTCACGAACAAGTTGCCGTTTTTTCCCGAAAATGCTCATTATCAGACTAAAGCCCCAGTCCGAAAAAAACACTGCATCCTTGCATTCCGGAATCGCCATGATTTCCATTTTTTCCTTATTCTTATACAATGCATTCTCACTTTGTCAATAACTATTTTCATTATTTCTCACAAATACGACGTTTTTCTCACACATTTCATAGAATAGACAAGACCGTGATGCAAGTTTTGCATCACGGTCTTGCTTATTCCCCACGGCGATCTGACATATTGCGGAGTTCCTGAATTTCATTGTCTAGGACGAGCTTGCGGAGTCGGCCCCGACTCGTGTTCGGAAGGCGCTGTTTTTCCGCTTCAAGGTCCGCTACCAGCTCGTCGATGGATTTTGCGCGACGGGGCATCGTTATCCCTCCCTTGTGCCGGATACGCTTAGTATCGGACAGCCGGAGGGGAATTTATGCGCGCCGTTATGAAACAACGTATTTTTTCCGTATGTACTTGGAGCTGCAGGAAGTGAGCAGCCCCTGATAGTTGAGGCGGAAGGTAATCATGTCGCCCACTTTGATTTGCTCCTTGCAGTCATCCACGTCCACAATCATGTGGTCGCTGCTGCCGCCGAGAATGACCATGTTCGGGTCGATAGGGATAAGCCCTTCGAAGGTCACGTCCTGCTTCCCTAGAGCGAGAATCGCCCGTTTCCGCATGCCTTTGTCCACAAAGGTGGGCTTGTTGCCGAAGGCGTCCTGCCCCGTCTCGCCAATGGGGACGGAGGGCTTCGTCTTTAGCTCAATGACCTCTGAGCAGAGCAGAAAGGCGTCCTGATGGAGCCAGTGGATTTCCCGCCCGTGGGTGGTGTCCGTCCCTAAGAGGATGCCTTCCCCGATGCGCAGCTGGTTGACGCCGTCGGGGAGCGTCCCGTCCTCCACAAGGCGCAGGGAACTTGTTCCGCCGCCGGAGACGGTCTCCAGCTCAAAGCCCATGCGGTTTTCAATCTCCTTTTTGACTTCAAGGAGCAGGTTCAGGTTGCGAATGGTGGGCAGAATGCCGCCGTAACAGCCCATGTTCGTGCCGATGCCGGCAAGGCGCACCCCCGGCAAAAGGGCCACCTGTTCGGCGAGTGTAATCGCCTCGTCCGGCATGGCGCCCTCCCGCAGGTCCCCCACGTCCACCATGAGGATGATGTCGTGGCGCACCCCGGCGGCGGCAGCCTTATCCGAGATGGCGCGAATCACTGCGTATTCGGAGTTGACGCTGCAGTCGACGTATTTTAAAAGCGCATCGATGGAGCTGAGCTTCGGGATGCGTAGAAGGGTCACGTGGTTTTTAAACCGCCGCCGGCGCAGGGCGGCGATATTCTGGATGCGGGAGTCGGCCATTTTTTCGATGCCGCCGGCGTTCATCGCCGAGACGATGCGGGGCAGGGCCGTAAATCCTTTCGTCACGCCAACCACTTCAACGCCGAAGGGGCGGCACCGTTCAACGGCGTTGCGGGCGTTTTCTTCAATTTTCGTGAGGTTTATTTCAAGGTACGGAGAGTCAATCATGATTTCCACCTTTCCCATCTCAGGCGGCGGGATAGCTTTTTCCGAAGAATGAGTCGTTCGACTCCGCTGTACATCTCCTTCCGTTTTACCACGTCAAAGCCGCCGGCCTGTAAGTTGTTTAAGCTGTGGGGATTGTCCGGCGAAACCGTCGCCAATGCTTCCACAGCCCCCATGTTCAGGGCGATGAGGTCCTTCAGACGAATAAACACCCTCTGCAGACCGTAGCCTTTATAGTTCGGGTGGACAAACGTCGTATCATAAGTCACGCATTTTGCGCTCTTTTCGGCACTGTAATTGAGATGTTTAGCGAGATTGCGCTCGCTTTCGGGATATGTAACCATCAGGGTAAAGGCAACGAGGAGTTCCCCGTCGAAGGCGCCGATGCAGGTGTCCTTCTCAAGGGACTCAGCAATTTCCTCCCAGGTGGAGAGGACGAAGGTGTCTTTGTCTTCGATGGCGTCGTAAACCTGCTCCTGCAGTGCGAGGATATTTTCAAGGTCCTCCGGGCGGCACAGGCGCAGACGGAGCTTAATTTCCGGTTTATGTTTATGCTCTAAGGCAAAGACGGAGCCTTTTTCAAGCAAATCGTAAAGCCCCGCACGCTTCATATAAATGCGACGCAACTGCATCGTTTTCTCATCGTCATTTGACATTGGCAGCCCTCCTTCTCGGTTTCCTGCGATACGACGGCGGGCAAAAGGCGGTCCCTTTACTATAAAGTCCAAATGAATAGGAGCGGAGCGATCAAGTCGGCTCGCCCGCCCCAACTATACCCACATGAGTCCCGAACACGCCAAACGACCGTGTCTCCATCCTGTTTTTTGCGCATTTATTCGTCTAAATGACAAATAATATTTTAGCACGGGCTTTAATTTGAGTCAATTAACACAAGATTACATAATATTAAAGTTTGGTTAAAATTCATCCGTACAAGTTTCCTCTTGAAATTTGCGTCAGGTATGCTAAAATATAAAGGCACAAAGCGGCGTGCAGGATTAGTTCAATGGTAGAATGTCAGCTTCCCAAGCTGAATACGCGGGTTCGATTCCCGTATCCTGCTCCATAGAAATAGCCCCCGAAACCCAAGGATTTTCAAGGGTTTCGGGGGTTTTTCGTTTGCTGATTTCCATACTGGCGTTTTCGAGCGTTTTAGACGCTTGAGTGCCTAAAATGTCTCAAATTGCACCTGCTTAACTGCCTAGGTTTGCATAACGAAAAGCGCCTCACCCGATTTGGGAGGGGCTGTTGTTCATTTTGCAATCGTTTTTTCGGATAGTCGCACAAGTGAAAAAACCGGCCTTTGCCTTGCGGGACAAAGGCCGGTTTCGCTTTACGGGCTAAACCCCCATGAATGACGTTCTGTCGATGATTTCCTGCTGCCCCATGGGAGACAGCTCGACGAAGTAGGCGCTGTAGGTTGCCACACGGACGAGCAAGTCTCTGTAGAGTTCCGGATGCTTCTGCGCCTCCCGGAGCATCTCATTGCTGACGATGTTGAACTGAATGATGTCGCCCCCTGTTTCGCTGAAGGTGCGCAGGAAGTTCATGAAGTTCATCATCTTTGCACGGCTGTTTACACTGCTGGGGTCAAACTTCATGTTGAGCACGTTACCGCCGGCGCTTCGGACGAGGTTCAGCTTGGTGACGGAACGGACGGTCGATGTCGCGCCGCTGACGTTGCGGCCCTGATACGGGGAGATACCGCCCTCGCCCAGGGCTTCGCCGGCTTTTCTGCCGTCCGGCAGGGCCCCCAGCATCGCGCCGAAGAGCTGGTTGTACTGGATGGTGGCCGCAGCCATCGTAAAGCGGCGCCCCTCGTGTCCTTTGAATTTTTCAAGTGCGTCGGAGTAATGGACGATGACGTCATTCATAATTTTGTCCACATAGTCAACGTCGTTGCCGAATTTCGGCGCGTCCCTCAGCATCTTCAGGATATCCTCTGCGCCCTCAAAGTTCTTATCCAGCGCATCAATGAGCTGCGCCATGGTGATTTTCTTGTCGTCGAAGACAACCTTCTTAATGGCGGCAAGAGAGTCTCCCACGTTCACAACGCCCGTGACCCAGAGCCCCACACTCGCGTGCGGGTTCGTCCCGCCGTCTACGATGTCGCGACCTCTCTCCATGCAGTTGTCAAAGAGGGACGACATGAGCGGAGACGGCAGCAGCGTTGCCCAAAGCTGCTGATAGTAACTCGAACCGATGAGCAGCGTGGGCAACATCGCCTCGACCTGCTTCTTATAGGCATTCCACACGTCCTCATACGTCCTAAAGTCTCTCGGGTCCCCCGTAGGATGCCCGATTTTCCTGCCCTGAAGGCGCGTAACGCCGTTGTTGAGGGCGAGCTCGAGCATCATGGGCAGGTTCTGCGCGTCGGTGCCGGGGTCATGGCTCTTGCCGGGGATGGTGTGAATGAAACAGCCTGTCGAGGCGTATTCACGGGCCATTTCGTAGGGCCTGCCGAGGTTCATCTGCTGCTTGAAAACAGTTTCGTCGCAGAGAAACTTAACCTTGCCGCGGACGGACGTGGCAAGCTGGCACGCCCTGTAGACAAAGGCGTCCGACATGGAGTGGTGGAGGCGGACGACGATGTCCTCGATCATACACACCATGTCCTCCGCTTCGAGGAACAGCATCGCGAGCTCCTCCGTGTCCTGCGTGCCGTCCCGCGTCATTCCGCCGATTGTCACGCCGGAGAGCGTCCCTGCGCCGCCGGCGCTCTTGCCCTCCGTCAGCGGGAAGGGGTTGACGAGCTCGTTGAGCTTTAAGTAGAACAGGGCGATGAGTTCTTTCGCCTTTTCCTTCGTCAGCTCGCCGCTGTCGATGTCTCTGCGGTAGTAGGGGTACAGATACTGGTCCATGCGCCCGAAACCGACGCCGGGCCCCCACCCCTCCATCATCACGGCAAGGTATGTCAGCCACACCGACTGCATGGCCTCATAGAAGGTCTCCGCGGGCCGGGCGGGCACCTTTTCGCAGATTTCGGAAATCTTTATAAGCTCTGCTTTGCGTTCGGGGTCTTTCTCAACTTTTGCCATATCGGCGGCGAGCCTCGAGAACCGCCGGGCATAGATGATGACGGCGTTCAGGCTCGTCTTCATGGCCTTGAGGAACATGATGCGCTGCAGATCGTCGAGGTCAAACTTGTTAAGCCGGCTGAGATGTTCGTCCACGTCGGCAATCAGGCCCTCGATCCCCTTTTTAAGGACGCGCTCAAAATCGGGGCAGCAGTGGGCGAAGTAATATCCGGCGTTGGGGTTGCCGCTGCTTTGCGCCCAGACGATGAACTCAAGCTCCTTGTACTCCTCGGGGACGTTTGTGTACCACACGTCCCGCAGGGAGCGGCCGTTCCAGTAATCGAGAATCTCGAAAAACTCCTGTTTTTCCGCTTCGGTCAGAACGCCTTCTTCGTTCGGGTCTTCCTGAGGCTTTGCGAAAAACAGCTTATACCATTCCCACGCCACCTCCGGCAGGATGGGCGCCGCCACGCGCTTGGACGTGGGGTTACCCACGATGAGCTCCCCGTCGTAGAT
>DUPW01000012.1 GCA_012838125.1 Papillibacter sp. | reverse complement strand
GGCCGCCGCGCTGTGGGCGCGGCGGTCGTCATGAAACGTGTTTAGTCAAAACTATCAATTTCCCAGTCTTCCGGGGGCCCGTCCGGATACAGGTGGGGGTTTTCAAAATCGCCCCAGTCAGGCTCCGTAATGTCCTCATCGGACCCGGTGGGCTCCGGCGGTTCAATATCATCTTCGCCGGTTCCCGTGTTTCCACCGGTTCCGGTATTACTGCCACCGCTGTTTCCGCCGGTGCCGCTGTTTCCGCCGGTGCCGCTGTTTCCGCCGGTGCCGGAGTTACCGCTATTGCCACCGGAGCCGCTGTTACCGCCCTGTGAGGGGTTTGTGGGCGAGGTTGTGGGCGTCGGAGAGGGTGATGTCCCCGAAGCGCCGCTTGAACTGTTGCCGCCCGAGTTGCTGCCACTCGAACTGCTGCCGCTGGAGTTACTGCTGCCCGAACTGCCGCTGCTTGAGCTACTACCGCCCGATCCCCATGACTGCTTGCCCTTCCACACGCCGTTTGTGACGTAGAGTTTCCCGTTTGCGTCACGTGTGAGGAGGGACAGCTCATTAAGGGCGATGTCGTCGGTGAAGGGGTTGAGCTTCTCGTTAATCATTTTAACCCAGTCCTTGGGATAAATCGTCACGTACGAGGAGCCGTTTACATGGTCGTAGTAGTTGGCCGGTACCGTGGCGAAGCGGATGTTCTCCCCGTCCATCTTGTAAAATTCCTTGGCAAACCAAATCAGATTTCCGTACGTCAGATCGGTTTTGACGTACTTGAGGAAGATATTCGCAAGCTCCACGAGATTGAGCTCTTTTTGCTTCTCGATAATTTGCTGCGCCGCGGCTTTCATGAATTCCTGCTGGGTGCCGATGCGGCCGATATCGGCGTTGGAGTAGACGTTGCGGCAGCGCACCAGCTGCAGCGCCTTGTGTCCGTCGAGAAGCTGGTACCCTTTTTTCAGGTTGATGGTGATGTCCTCCGCCACGTAATTCATGTTTTTGGGGACGTCAAACCACACACCGCCCACGGCGTCCACTAAGGTGGAGAAGGCCTGAAGGTCCACGATGACGTAGAAGTCCACCTCAAAACCGAGCAGGTCCACCATGCCCTCCAACACGCCGTCGATGCCGCGGTAGGCATAGAGGGAGTTGGCCTTCTTTGTGTTCCATGACACGTTCACGAGAGTGTCACGGGGGACGCTCACCACGTCCAGCTTATAGTTCGTGGCGTCGAAATTGGCGAGCATAATCGTATCCGTATTGCCGCCGCTCAGGCCTAAAACCACGAAGGTGAACTGGTTGTCTTTTCGCCCGAACTCTGTCCCCGGGCTTGTGCCTTCCGGCAGGTCATCTCCCGGTTCCTGCTGCTCTCCGCCTGGAGACGCCGTGACCACGGGAGAGTTTGTGGCAGTCGGGCGGGAGGTTTTCACGGGCGGCGGCGCAATGGATGTCCGCACATAGTTAAAGAGGACGAGGCACCCCGCCAGCGCGGCAAAGGAGATGGCCGAGACGATGATTCGCACGCGCCTTTTCCGGCGGCGCGCCAGTTCCGCGTCCTGCTCCCCAGCTTGCCTGACAGTCGGCTTTGCGGCATTCGGCTTTTTCGGTTGTTTATATGGCCCCGCCGCCTTCCCACGTGCGGCGACGCGGCGTCCGTTTCTCTTACTGCCGATCAGTTTCATGTTCTTTGTCCTTTCGCCCCGCTGGGACACAGAAGCCATGCCAGAGCCTCTTCCGTTCGCGGGTGCGGCACAATGCCGCGGGATTTCATATCGTCAATGCTCATCCGCAGGCCTTCTGCGGTGGCTTTATCAAGATCCGTATAGCAAAGGCGGCGGAGTTCCTCAACCCCTTCAAAATCCCGGGTAGGCTCGATGTAATCGGCCATGTAGAGGATTTTTTCAAGGAGGGACATCCCGGGCCGGCCTGTTGTATGCCACATTATCGCGTTATAAACATCGTTGGAAACGCCAAAGCGGGCCCGCGCCAATGCGGCGGCCGTCTTGGCGTGCAGGAGTTTGACTTCCGTTTTTTCTATTTCGTCTGCAATAATACCATACTCATTGATGACGCGCAACTGCTCCCGAAGGGGCAGATATTTCGTCATATCGTGCAAAATGGCGCTCTCCCGCGCCGCCTCCACATCCGCGCCCCAATGGGCCGCAAGGGATACCGCCTCCTGCTCGCATCCTTTAATATGAGGGATGCGCCTTTCATAAACCATGGCGTAGGACTTTTCCCGAAGCCACTGGAAGGAGGGCTTTGCCCCGTAGTAGCGGTGGGCGATGATGGCGGAGTAGACAGCGTCGGTAAACATCTCCACGCCCCGCCGCGCCTTGAGCTGACTGCGCAGCTCAGTGGATGAAATCTCCGTCACCGCGTTTTTTATCACCACGGGCTCCGCACCGTACCGCTCTTTGATTTTTCCGGAGAAGGCGGCGATGTCCGCATCCTCCTTAGTACCACGGGAGAGCACGGCGGGCGTCGCCCGCGAAAGCACCTTGTCGGCGCTGTACCAGCTATCCAATGTGAGGAACATATCCGAGCCCATGATGAGGAAAAACTGCGCTGTGCCGTACTTGTCTCTGAGAGTGCGGAGGGTGTCGGCGGTGTAGCTGACGCCGCCCTCCTCCACCTCAATGGGGCTCACCTCCGCGCAGGGTATTTCCTGAAAGGCCAGCCTTGTCAGCTCAAGCCGCTCCTGCGAGGTGGGCGAGCCTTCCGGCAGCGCTTTATGGGGCGGGATACCGGACGGGATGACCAGCAGCTTATCAAGGGCAAGGTGCTCCGCCGCCGCCTGTGCCGCTTTCACGTGTCCTGCATGGGGCGGATTAAAGGTCCCCCCGTAAATCCCAATTCTCAATGAAATCCCCCGTTTGCTTAATCAACCAGTTTAATCCGCTTCTCTTTTGTCAGGCTGCGGCTCTCTCTATATAAGACGAACCGGGAGCCGATGGTAAACACCGTCTCCGCCCGGCACAGACGCGCCAGCTCCTCGGCGGCTTCTCTGGCTGACATAAGGGAGTTTTCCAGAACGCGGCCCTTAATCAGCTCCCGCGCCTCCAAAGCGGAGTTTGCCTGCGCGATGACGTTTTCCGTCACGCCGCCTTTGCCAATGTGCAGGATAGTCTCCATCTGGTTTGCCATCCCGCGCAGCTGCGCTCTCTGCCTGCTGTTGAGCATGTATTTCACCTGTTCCTTTTATCAAATTCGTATTCCCTCAGCCGCTTTTCAAACAGCCGCAGGGCGTTGCCCCGGTGGGACAGGGCGTTTTTCTCCTCCAGCGTCAGCTCCGCCATGCTTTTGCCCGTCCCTTCCACGAGGAAAATCGGGTCGTAGCCGAAGCCGCCGCTTCCGCGGGGGGATTTGAGTATGCTGCCACGGCACACGCCCTCCGCCGAAACGATATCGCCGTTTGGAAACACACACACAATAGAGGAGACGAATTGTGCCGCCCGATGTTCCGTCCTCTCCAGGGTTTTGAGCATAAGGGCGTTGCGGTCTTCGTCCTCTAACCCCTCGCCCCCAAAGCGTTTGGAGTGCACACCGGGTTTGCCATCGAGGGCCTCCACCATGAGGCCGGAGTCGTCTGCAATGGCGGGCAATCCCGTCGCTTCCATGACGGCCCGGGCTTTTAAGAGGGCGTTTTCGTAAAAGGTGGTTCCCGTCTCCTCCACTTCCCCGAAAAAGCCCGCCTCGTTCTGGGAAAGGACCTCATGGCCCATCAGTTCCAGAACAACTTTCATCTCCCTGAGCTTGCCCCTGTTGTTACTGGCGAGAACAAATTTCATCGCAGTAGCGCCTCCACGAATTCCCGTGCCGAGAAGGACAGTAAATCCTCCGCCTTTTCGCCCACGCCGATGAATTTCACCGGCACACGTAACTTATCGGCGATGGCAAAGACGATGCCGCCCTTTGCCGTCCCATCCAGCTTCGTGAGCACAAGGCCGGTGATACCGGCGTATTCCTGAAACTGCTTGGCCTGAATGAGGCCGTTCTGCCCTGTGGTGGCGTCGATGACGAGGAGGGTCTCCCTGTCGGCCCCCGGCAATTCCCTATCGATGACGCGGCTGATTTTATTCAGCTCATTCATGAGGTTGGACTTATTGTGGAGCCGGCCGGCTGTGTCGCAGATAATGACGTCCACACCACGTGCCTTCGCCGCGGCGATGCCGTCAAACACCACGGCGGCCGGGTCGGACCCTTCCCCGTGGCGCACGATATCGCACCCCGCCCGCTCCGCCCAGACGGTCAGCTGCTCTGCGGCGGCAGCGCGGAAGGTGTCCCCCGCACACAGAAGAACCTTCTTGCCCTCCTGTTTGTAACGCAGGGCCAGCTTGCCGATGGTGGTGGTCTTGCCCACACCGTTGACGCCGATGACGAGGATTACCGCCGGCTTCGTCTCCAGCTTCATGTCACTGCTGCCGACGCTGAGGACGTCAACCAGAATCTCCTCCAGCGCCCCCAGCAGTTCCTCCGCCCGGTGCAGCCCTTCGCTCTTTGCCCGCTCCCGCAGCTTCTCAACGGCATCCGTGGCCGTTTCAACGCCCAGGTCGGCGAGGATGAGCGTCTCCTCCAGTTCCTCGTAAAAGTCCTCGTTGGCGCCTGTAAAGGCGGTAAAAAGGCCGGTGAGCTGAACGGTGACGTTCTTTTTCGTCTTTGCCAGACCTTCTTTTATCTTATCAAAAAAACCCAAGTGTATTCCCTCCAAGGTTGCAGGCAGTATGTATTAAGCCGTACCCTCTTTTCGTCCCAGTGCGCGTTCCGCTTCCTCCAAGTCAATGCTCAGAACGCGGGACACGCCCTGCTCCTGCATCGTCACGCCGAAGATAACGTCCGCTTCCTCCATGGTGCCACGGTGGTGGGTGATGACAATCATCTGCGTCCTTACCGCCATTTTCCGCATGTTCTCGGCAAACCGAAGGACGTTGGCCTCGTCCAAAGCGGCGTCGATTTCGTCGAGGACGACGAAGGGCGTGGGCCGGACCTTCAATATCGCAAAATACAGGGCAATCGCCACAAGCGCCTTCTCACCACCGGAGAGGAGCATGATGGTTTTCAGTGACTTGCCCGGCGGCTGGACTTTAATCTCGATGCCGCAGCTTAAAATATCCTCCGGGTCTTCCAGTTCCAGGGAGGCCTGTCCCCCGCCGAAGAACTCAAGGAACGTCTCCCGGAAACTCTCGCGGATGGACTCAAACTCCCGGGCAAAGAGGGCCTTCATCTCCTGCGTGATGTCGCGGATGATGGCCAGCAGATCCGTTTTCGCCTTCTCCACGTCATCCCGCTGGTCGGTGAGGTACGTGTACCGCTCGTTGACCCGCTCAAACTCATCAATGGCGCCGATGTTGGGGGTGCCCAAGGCGGAGATCTCCTTTTTCAGCTCCTCGATGCGCTGGCGCATCTCCGTGAGGTTTTCGGCCGGCCGCGCAATCTGTTTGGCGGCGGTGCGGCTGAGTTCGTACGTGTCCCACAGTTTGTCGATAAGCTGCTTTTCCTCCAGCTCGGCAGCAAGGAGTTTCTGCTCAAGGCGGGAGCACTCCCGCTCCAGCTGAAGCAGCTCCTGATTCTTTTCCTGCGTCTCCCGCGCCCGCTTTTCCCGCTGAGCCTCCAGATTGAGCTTTTCGGCCGTAATGGACTCGGACCGCTGCCTCAGCGCTTCCTGCTGCTCTAAAAGCCGCGCGCAGGCGGCTTCCTGCTCCGCGATTTCCTTTATTATGCCCGTATGGCGCGCGCTTAGCTCTTCTAAATACTCCTCCTGCTGCCGGCGCCCGCCTGTGAGCACATTACGCAGGGCGGAAAGCTCCGAAACGGCTTTCCGAACCGCTTCCGCCTCCGCATCAAGGGAGGAAACCTGCGCCCTTCGCTCGGAGAGGGTGTTGTTTAGCGCATCCCGCTCCGCTTTGAGCATGTCCTGACCTTCGCTGTCCTTCTGTATCTTAGCCCGGACGGCCGTCAGGCCCTCTTCAAGGCGCGTCGTCTCCACCCGTAGGGCGGCTGTCTCCTTATCGTTTGCCTCGATACGGCCGGAGAGCGTGCTCAACTCGGCCCGCAGGGCGGAAATCGCCTCCTGAGCGGCATCCACAAGGAGCTTGCCGTGGTCGCGGTCTGTTTCGAGCTTTATAAGGCGGTCCTCCACGGTGCGCACTTCCTGCATCGCCGTCTCCACTTCGTATTCCGCCGCCTTCATCTCCCGAAGGGCTTCATTGAGCGCCGCCTCGGCGCGGGAAAGCTCGCCCGCCAGCTTCTCCTCCTGCTCAGCAAGGCCTTCCAGCTCATTTGCCCGGGAGAGAATACCCGTATGGCTCGTGGCGGAGCCGCCCGTCATGGAGCCGCCGGCGTTGATGACCTGCCCGTCCAGCGTGACAATCTTAAACGTGTTGCCGTGCCGCCGGGCAAGGGCGATGGCGTCATCCAGCGTCTCGGTGATGGCTGTGCGCCCTAAGAGGTTTTTGTAAATCTCCGTGTACTTCGGGTCAAACTCCACAAGGTCGAGGGCCAGACCCACACAGCCCGGCGCATTCTCAAGCCCCCTGCGCTCCAGCACCCGACCGCGGATGCTCGACATAGGCAGGAACGTGGCCCGTCCGCCGTCCCGTCGTTTAAGGAAGGCGATGGCAGCCTTGCCGTCCTCCTCTGAGGAGACGATGATGTGCTGCATGGCGCCGCCCAGGGCCGTTTCGATGGCCACGGTGTAGCGGTCCTTCGTTTTCACAAGTCCGGCCACGGTGCCGTGGATATTCTTAAGGACGCCTCGTCCGGCCTCGTGCATCACGCTTTTTACAGCCTTGGAGTATCCCTGATACTCCTTTTCCATCTCCTCCAGCATCCTGCGGCGCGCCCGCAGAGCGTTTAAGGCCATTTCCGCCTTGCTTTTCTTTTCGGTGCCTTCCTGAACTTTCTTTTTGCGGCTTTCAAGGCGCATGATGTAGCCGCTTACGGCGTTTTT
Source organism: Papillibacter sp. (assembly GCA_012838125.1). Lineage (GTDB taxonomy): Bacteria > Bacillota > Clostridia > Oscillospirales > Oscillospiraceae > Sporobacter. The sequence goes on along the minus strand of DUPW01000012.1, from coordinate 44,454 downwards.
CAGGCTCGCGTGCTGCTCCTGCGCCTCTTTGAGGGCGGCAAGGCACGCCTCGTGGGCCTTCACCGCCGCGCTATGCCTCTCCGTAGCGGTGAGGATTTCCGACTCCACGGCGTTTTCCCGGTCGTACATCTCCTGCAGAGACGAAGCGAGGGCGGAAAGCCGCTCCCGGGCCTGCCCTAACTGATCCATCAGGGCCGTCTCTTCCCCCATGAGTCGGGCAAGGCGCTGGGATGCTGCGCCGGCCGACTCCGCCAGCGCTTCAAGGGACTCTAAAAGGGCTTTCGTTTTCTCGTTGAGGATTTCTTTTTCCCGCTCGATTTCTAATAGCCGCGCCTCGCGCTCGTCAATCTGAGCTTTCAGGCCGCCGTCCCGCCCCTCCTGTTCGGAAAGCTCCCTTTTGACGCGCTCCGTTTCGGAGAGGGTGTTCTCCAACCGCGTCCGGAGAACGGCGATGGCCGACTCGGCCTCGCTGCGGCGCGTCTCACACTGCCGGATTTCCTCGCGGTTTTCCTCTAAGGCCCGGTCTAGCCCACGCATCTGCTCGGAGAAGGACTCCGTCTCACGATACCAGTTTTCCAGCTCCCCTGCCGCCTTTTGCTTCTGGGCGGCGGTGGCGGCAGAGTCCTCCCGGATTTTCTGCGCCTGCTGACCCAGCTTTTCGATGGTGTCCAGCCAGAGGGAAATCTCCAGTTCCCGCAGCTCGTCCCGCAAAATGAGGTAGCGTTTGGCCACCTCCGCCTGCTCCCGAAGGGGTTCCACCTGCAGGGCCAGTTCCGATATTTTGTCGTTGATGCGGAGAAGGTTGTCCTCCGTCTGGGCGAGCTTGCGCTCTGCGTCCTCTTTCCGGTAGCGGAAACGGGAGATGCCCGCCGCCTCCTCGAAGATTTCCCGCCGGTCGGTGCTGCGCTGGGAGAGGATGGCGTCAATCCGGCCCTGCCCGATGACGCTGTAACCTTCCCGCCCGAGTCCCGTATCCATGAGCAGTTCGTTCACGTCCCTCAGGCGGACGAGCTTGTGGTTTATGAAATACTCACTCTCGCCGGAGCGATAGTACCGGCGGGTGAGGACGATTTCAGGGTAATCTAAGTCAAAAATCCGTTCGCTGTTGTCGATTTCGAGGGAAACTTCCGCAAAACCGAGTTGGGGCCGGCGTGCCGTTCCGCCGAAAATGACGTCCTCCATTTTGCCGCCCCGGAGCGTCTTCGTCGATTGCTCGCCCATCACCCACAAAATGGCGTCGGCGATGTTCGACTTGCCGCTTCCGTTTGGTCCCACCACGGCAGAGACGGGCTTATCGAAGGTCAGGCGCGTTTTTTCCGGGAAGGACTTAAATCCTTGGATCTCCAAGGACTTTAAGTACATATCCCCCACCTCCCCTAATCTCGGTTACATAGAGCACGCTGAGCTACAGCGATTTCATCACAGAACATCATGCTATTATATCCTTTTTCTGCCGACCTGACAAGTTGCACCGCCCGATAAAAGCACGAAACGGACGGAAATTTTCTCCGTCCGTCCTGATGCGCGCCTCTCTATAGCGCCGCTTATTTCTCCACTTCAAGCAGCAGAACGTCCCCCGCCTGCGCCTTTTCCGTCCCCGAAACGGTGACACGGCAATGAAGCATCTCCTCCAGCGCCCGGATATTCTGCCGCTTCTGCCCCGCCATGGCGGACACCCGGGATGGGTGCACGCCCAGGACAAGGCGTCGAGGTTTTTCGATGGCCACGGCGTGAATCTGCGCCACGGCGCGACGGAAAAGCACCCGGGAGAGGACAAGCTCCCCCAGCGCCGGATGGTATGCCCCCGCCACCACATCGGCCCCCAAAGACTCTGAGGCATGCAGGCCCAGCCGGATAACGGGAATGCCGGCCTGCTCAAACATCTCGTACAGCCTAGCGCATATCGAAACGGCGTCTTCCACCGTGTGCGCCTTGTATGCACCGCGCCGCCACATGGTCTCCAGCTCCGTCCCCCGCAAAACCACGGCGGGATAGATGCGCACGCCCTGGGGCGCTAGTGCGATAAGGCCATGCGCCGTCTCCATGGCGCGCTCCGGCGTGTCCCCGGGCAGACCCGTCATCATCTGCAAGATGAGCTCCATGCCCGCCTTTCGGATGATGCCCGCTGCGCGGATTGTGTCCTCCCGGCTGTGGCCCCGCCCGGAGAGGGCGAGGACGTCGTCGCTCAGGGACTGGGCCCCCAACTCAATTGTCTGCACCCCTGCGGCTTTCAGCCGCGCCACGGTCTCCTCGTCAATGCAGTCGGGCCGGGTTGAGATGCGGATGCCCGTCCCCTTCCGCCGCGAAAGAAAGGGCACAGCGGCCCCCAGAAGGGCGTCCTGCAGGGGCTGGGGCACAGCGGTGAAGCTCCCGCCGTAAAAGGCGATTTGAAACGTGCCGTTATCCGGAACGGACTTCAGCGCCGTTTCCACCGCCGTCCGCACCGTCTCCGGCGTGGGCACCGACTCCGTGCCCGATATGAGCCGCTGGCTGCAAAATACGCAGGCATTCGGGCACCCGAGGTGGGGGACGAAAACGGGAATGACCCGGCGCCGCGGCGTCATTTCGTCAGGTCCTCGTAGGCCTCGCGGGCCGCCGCCTGCTCCGCCTGCTTTTTCGTACGCCCCGTCCCCGTTCCCATGGGGACGCCGTTGAGGTGCACTTCCACGGTAAACTGCTTACTGTGGTCCGGGCCGGACTCGCCCACAAGGTGGTAGGTGAGCACCTGTCCGCTTTTGCGCTGGATGAGTTCCTGCAGAGCTGTTTTGTAGTCCAGTCCGCTGCCGGCGCTCCGAAGGAGAATGGGCAAAATCACGGTGTGAATCATCGTCCGAACGGCATCGATACCGCCGTCGATGTACACCGCGGCGATGATGGCCTCCACGGCGTCAGCCAGTATGGACGGTCGGTTTCGCCCGCCGCCCACTTCCTCGCCCCGCCCAAGGCGCAGACGCCGCCCGATGCGCAGCTCTTCCGCAGCACCGCAGAGGGACTGCTCGCAGACAAGCTCCGCCCGCAGACGGGACATCTGCCCTTCCGGCATGTCGGGCCGGTTAATGTAGAGGTATTCCGCCACCGTAAAGCCGAGGATGGCGTCCCCCAGAAATTCAAGGCGCTCGTTGCTTGAGACGCCCTCTTTTTTGTTTTCGTTGGCGTAGGAGCTGTGGGTCAGCGCGGTGACAAGGAGCCCTTCGTCACGAAAAACGTAACCGAGTTGTTTTTGTAGTTCCTGCATGGCTTTTCACCACCGTCCTTTCCCTCAAGCCGATAACGAAAAAGGGCGGGGTTACCTCCCGCCCGTTTTTGTATGGTTTCAATCAATATGGCTGGAGACGTAACGATAAACATCCCCCACCGTGACGAGCTTGTAAAGCGTTTCCTCATCTGTCTCGGGAATATCAAATTCCTCTTCCAGAGCCATGGCAAGCTCGACGACGTCGAGGGAGTCGGCACCGAGATCGTCCGTGAAGGAGGTGTCCATAGTGATTGAATCTTCGCTCACGGAAAACTGTTCTGCAATCAGGGACCGCAGTCTTTCCATAATCATCTTTATCACCTCTCGCTGCTTAAAATGCTGCACTTTCGCTAGCTATCGAAAATATTAAATGTGCCGTCACTATTTGTCAACCATTTTCCTTTGTGGCTTTTGCATCAATTTGACGGGCTGTTCTCCGCTGTTTTCATATGCTCTATATTACTCTGAATCTCATCGGATATTCCTGCGGAAACAGTCATGACGGCCTGGTAGACAGCATTTTTAATGGCGTCTGCCCCGGATGAGCCGTGGGCTTTAATCACGGGGCGGGAAATGCCCAGCAGAGCCGTGCCGCCGATTCTGTCAGCGTTGAAGCGCTCTTTGAGGCCGATAAAGTTCTTTTTCAGGCACAGCGCCGCAATTTTTGAGATGAAGCTGCTCATAAACAGCCCGCGCAGCTCTTTGAGCAACAGCGTGGCAAATCCTTCCATGGATTTGAGCATGATGTTGCCTGAAAAACCGTCGCACACGAGGACGTCACAGGCGCCGGCAATGGCGCCCTTCGGCTCCACGTTCCCGACGAAGTTGAAGGACGAATCCTCCGCGGCGGCTTTTTCAAGGAGGGAGTACGTCTGAAGCTGCAAATCGCCGCCCTTTGTTTTCTCCGTGCCGATGTTCAGCAGACCAATACGCGGGTTTTTGATTTTGAGCACCCGCTCGGCGTAAAACCGGCCCATGTACGCAAACTGCAGCAGGTATTCCGGCGTACACTCGGCGTTGGCGCCCACGTCGAGCATGAGGAGTCCCTTTTCACTGATGGGGACCACGGGCGCCAGCGCGGCGCGGCGAATCCCCCGCACCCGGCGGACGATAAGGGTCGCCCCGGTAAGCAACGCCCCCGTGCTGCCGGCGGAAACCATGGCGTCTGCCTTTCCGTCCCGCAGCATGGTAAGCCCCACCACCATCGAGGAGTCCTTCTTGTCCCGAATGGCGGCCACGGGGTCCTCCTCCATCTCAATCACGGACTGTGCGTTGGCGATTTCAATCCGCGGGGGCAGTTCCTTGTACCCCATCTTATCAAGGCTGCGCAGAACGTCCTCCACCCGTCCTGTGAGAATGATGTCAACGTCCAGCTCCTCGCTGGCCATCACAGCGCCTTGAACGATGGCGTCCGGCGCGTTGTCCCCGCCCATGGCGTCTACAATAATCTTCATGCTTGTACCTCCGGCAGGATTCGGCTTACAATCTCGAGAGACCGCTCCGAGATTGCAAGGTTCTTGCTGCGCTTTCCCTTCACACGCCGATTTAGCGGCGGTATCAGACCAAAATTGATATTCATCGGCTGGAACGCCCCCACGCTCCCGCCCGAAATATACGCCGCCAAGGCGCCGATGGCTGTCTCCGGCGGGAAATCAGCCGGCTTTAGCCCCAGCACGCTGCGGGCCGTCTCTAGCCCCGCTAAAAGCCCCGACGCGGCAGACTCCACATAGCCCTCCACGCCCGTAATCTGTCCGGCAAAGCGGATACGCGGGCAGCTTTTAAGCCGGTAGTATCGGTCAAGAAGCTGTGGGGAGTCGATATAAGTGTTGCGGTGCATGACGCCGTAACGCACAAACTCGGCGTTTTTCAGCGCGGGAATCATGGAAAACACCCGCTTCTGCTCCCCGAACTTCAGGTGCGTCTGGAAGCCCACGATGTTATACAGCGTGCCGGACAAGTTGTCCTTCCGCAGCTGCACCACGGCATAAGGCTCCCGGCCTGTTTTCGGGTCAATAAGCCCCACGGGCTTTAAGGGGCCGTACCGGAGGGTGTCCTCCCCGCGCCGGGCCATCACTTCAACGGGCATGCAGCCTTCAAACACGATGGCGTCTTCAAACCCGTGGACGGGTGCCTCCTCCGCCGTGACGAGAGCTTCCCGAAAGGCGATGTACTCCTCACGGGTCATGGGGCAGTTAATATAGTCCGCCGTCCCCTTGCCGTAGCGGGAAGCAAAGAAAGCGCTTTCCATGTCCACGCTCTCAAAGGTGACGATAGGGGCCGCGGCATCGTAGAAGCTTAAAAACTGCTTATCTCCAATGAGCTTCGCAAACTCCCCCGTCATTGCGTCAGACGTCAGGGGCCCTGTGGCGAAAATCACGTCGCCGTCAGGGATGTCCGTCATCTCTTTATGAACAACTGTAATGTGCGGATGCGCCTTGATGCGCTCCGTCACCCGTCGGGAGAATTCTCCCCGGTCAACGGCGAGGGCGCCGCCTGCGGGCAGACGTGTTTCGTCGGCGCACTGCATGATGAGGCTGCCCAGCCGGCGCATCTCCTCTTTGAGGAGCCCCACGGCGTTGGTCAGCTCATCGCTTCGGAGGGAGTTGGAGCAGACAAGCTCGGCAAAGTCCCCCGTCTGGTGGGCGGGCGTGCTCTTTTCCGGACGCATTTCAATCAGGTGGACGTCAATTCCCCTTTGGGCAATCTGCCACGCCGCCTCGCATCCGGCCAGCCCCGCTCCGACAACCGTCACTCTCATTCTATTTCACCGCCGCCGTTTCCCGCTCAGAAGACTCCGGCTGTTCTTCCTCCGTCGTCTCCGATTTCTTTTTCCGGGGCGTTTTTGCGGTTTTCTTCTTTGCTGTGGTCTTCTTTTCCGCTGTTTTAACGGTTTTCTTCTCCGTTGTTTTTGTGGCCCGCTTCTTTTTGCCCTTTTCCGCCTCGGCGCTCACCGCCTTTGCGCCTTCCGCGCTTGCCTTATCGGTGGCGTCAGCCCCTTCCGCGGCGGCCGTCTTTTTCTTATAGCCGCGCTTGTCTTCCGGCAGGAAGTTGGGGCAGTTTTCGTTGATGCAGAAGGGCTTGCGGTACCCTCTCCCCGATTTTTTGAACATGGTCTGTTCGCACTCGGGGCAGTTGTCTTTAACGGGGACGTCCCATGTCATAAACCCGCAGTCTTTGAGCTTTTCGCAGGCGTAATAGGTGTATCCGTTTTTCGAGGTGCGCTTTAAGATGCGGTTTCCGCACCGCGGGCACTTGCCCGGCATTTCAACGACGAGGGGCTTCGTGAAGCTGCACTCAGGGTATCCCGGGCAGGCGAGGAACCGGCCGAACCGACCGGCTTTAACCACCATCTGCCGGCCGCAGACGTCGCACACTTCGTCGGACACTTCATCTGGAATCTTGATGCGCTCCCCTTCCAGCGCCTTTTCCGCCGCCTCCAGGGACATCTCAAAGCCGGCGTAGAAGTCCTGCAGGACGCTTTTCCAGTCCCGCTCCCCTTTTTCCACAAAGTCGAGGGACTCCTCCATGCGGGCAGTAAAGCTGAGGTCCACAATGTCGGCAAAACGCTCCTTCATGAGCTGAGTGACCACTTCGCCTAAGGCCGTGGGCCGGAGGGTCCTGCCCTCCTTCACCACGTATTCCCGGTCCAAAATGGTGGAGATGGTGGGCGCGTAGGTACTCGGGCGGCCAACGCCCGTCTCTTCCATGGCTTTAATCAGCGTCGCCTCCGTGTAGCGCGGCGGCGGCTGGGTAAATTTCTGTTCCTTTTTGACGTCCTCGAGGGCGAGGTTTTCGCCCACCTCAAGGTCGGGAAGGGGCGAGGTGTCCTCTTCCTTCTCGTCGTCCCGCCCTTCTTCGTAGACGGCTGTAAAGCCGGCGAATTTGATGACGGAGTTTGTGGCTCTGAAGGTGTAGCCCGCCGATTCCACGTCAACGGTGACGCTATCGTACAGGGCGTTTTTCATCTGGCTGGCGATAAAGCGGCTCCAGATAAGGCGATACAGCCGGTACTGGTCGTTTGTGACGCTGCCGCGAATCTTCTCCGGCGTGATAAACACGTTTGCCGGACGAATGGCTTCGTGGGCGTCCTGCGCGCCGGCCTTCGTCTTATAGCGGGTGGGCTGGCCGGGGTAGAAATTCTCCCCGTATTGCCGCGCGATGAGTTCCTTTGCGTCGGCGAGGGCCTCTTCGGAGATGCGCAGCGAGTCGGTGCGCATATACGTGATAAGGCCGACGGTGCCTTCTCCTTCCACGTCCACGCCTTCATAGAGCTGCTGCGCAATGGACATGGCGCGGCGGGGCGTCATGCCCAGCTTGCGGGAGGCCTCCTGCTGGAGGGTAGAGGTGATAAACGGGGGCGAAGGCGAACGCTTCTTCTCCGTTTTCTTGACGTTGGTAACCACAAAGGGCTCTTTGGAGACGGCGTCGATAACCGCCTGCACCTCTTCCGCCGTTTTCAGTTCCGATTTTTTGCCGTTTTTGCCGTGATACCCCGCCGAAAAGCGGCCCGGCTTGCCGGTACGGGCGACGTCCACGCTTAAAAGCCAGTACTCCTCCGGTACGAAGGCACGAATCTCCTCCTCCCGGTCGGTAACCATCCGCATGGTGACGGACTGCACACGCCCGGCGGAAAGGCCGCGCTTAATCTTCTTCCACAGAAAGGGGCTGAGCTTGTAGCCCACGATGCGGTCTAAAATCCGCCGCGCCTGCTGGGCGTTCACCAGATCCTGATCAATGGGGCGCGGCTGCTGGATGCTCTCCTGAACGACTTTTTTCGTCAGCTCGTTGAAGGTAACCCGCAGCGCCTGCTCCTCAGAAAGGCTCAGCAGTTCCTTTAAATGCCATGAAATGGCTTCACCCTCGCGGTCCGGGTCGGTGGCGAGGTAGACTTTTTCACTGTTTTGGGCGGCTTTTTTCAGGTCGCTGATGGTGTCTTCCCGGCCTTTCACAGGCTGGTAAATCGGCTCGAAGCCGTTTTCAATATCCACGCCCAGCTTGCTCTTGGGCAAGTCCCGCAGATGGCCCATGGAAGCCTTTACACTGAAATCACTGCCTAAATACTTGCCAATCGTCTTGGCCTTGGAGGGCGACTCGACGATGACAAGGTTTGTTTTTGTTTTTGCCATTATCTAATGTGTCTCCATTTCACTGTATGTATCAGAAAACGCGTGCCACGGCGGCGCGCAGACAACTTATCCACGCACCGGCGGGATGCGGAACATCTTCCCCGGCAGCTGCTCGGCAATGCCCTCGACTTCCAAAAGCGTCAGGGACGCGAGGACGTCGGACGCCGTCAGCCCCGTCTGGGTGATGACGTCGTCGATGTGCATGGTTTTGCCCGCAAGGACGGAGACAATCTGCATCTCCATCTCGTCGAGACGCTCAGCCAGCTGTACTAGGTCAATATATTCCACCGATTTATCATTGTCAATCTCTATTTTTTGCGTTTTTTGTCGATTCTGCACGATGGCGCGCTCATTAAGAGCCTGCAGACGGTCCCCGTCGAGGGGTACTTTAAGGGTCTCTATATGGATTTTCTCCGGATAAAGGGCCTCATATTCGTCCGCGATGTCGTCCCCGCTTGTGACGAGGATGGCCCCTTCCCGGATAAGCCGGTTCGCCCCGCGGCTTGCGGTGGAATCCGCGTTCCCGGGCACGGCGAACACATCCCGCCCCTGCTCTAAAGCCAGCGCCGCCGTAATGAGCGCACCGCTGCGCAGGGGTGCCTCTACGATGACTACACCGCAGGCAAGGCCGCTGATGATGCGGTTTCGCCTTGGAAAGTGGGACGAGAGGGCCGGCGTTCCCGGCGGGTACTCGCTGACAAGTGCCCCCACCGCCGCCACATCCTCAAACAGTTCCCCGTTTTCCTTCGGATAGACCACATCCACGCCCGTCCCGAGAACGCCCACGACGCGCCCGCCGGCGCGCAGGGCGCCGAGAGCCGCCGCCGAATCAATTCCGCGGGCAAGGCCTGTCACCACAAGAAGGCCGTTTCGCGTCACCTCATACCCCAGCCGCTCCGCCGTTTTCAGTCCATACGGGGTGCAGCTGCGGGTGCCCACAACGCCGATGCACACCTCCTCATCGATGACGGGGAGGGTGCCCCGCACGTACAGCACAACGGGCGGGTCCTCGATGTTCCGAAGCCGCGCGGGGTATTCCGCGTCCGATATGGTGAGGATGCGGTATCCGCCCTCCCCGCAGACATCGAGTATGCGCCGCGCATCAAAAAGGCTCTTATCCTGCAGCGCGGCCTTTTCCCCGTGGGTTAAGGCAATATCCGCGTCGTGATACGCCCGCTCGTCTGCGAAAAATATCTGCTCCGGGGAGCCGAAGGCGCGAAGAAGTCGGAATTTCGTGGCAGTACCAATCCCCGAAAGCGCTGAGAGCCAGACCCAATACGTCAGTGGCGCCATACTACACCTCGATTCCGCCCGTTGGGCGCTCTTGGCAGGATTTTTCAGGTTCGCCAAAATTGTGCACTTTTTGCTTACTTTATTATAATAAACGAAAAATCTTTATCGTGCAACAATTGATGCAGGGCTCTCTTAAACCGGGGGCGGTTGATGCTTCGCCGCCTCCCACATAATGATGGCCGCCGCCGTGGCGGCGTTGAGGGACTCTGTCCCCGGCTCCATGGGGATAATGAGGGTTTTGTCGCACAGGGCCAGCACCTCCTCAGACAGTCCCCGCCCCTCGCTCCCCACCGCCACAATGCCGCTGTAAATCGGAATGGTGCGAATGTCCGCGCTGTCCTCCCGCAGCGCTGCGCCGTAAATCGAAACGCCCGTGGATTTCATGGCGGAAACCTCCTGGAGGGTGACCTTTCGCATGGGCTCCCGGAAGATGGCCCCCATGGTGGCGCGGACGCTTTTGGGGCTGTAGGGGTCGGCGCAGTCGCCTATGAGGAGCACCTGACGGACGCCGAATGCGGCGGCGGTGCGGAGGATTGTCCCCATATTACCCGGGTCCTGAATCCCGTCAAGGAGGATGGAAAAGCCGGAGGGGGCACTGTCCTCGTGCCGAGGGATTTTGCAGGCAAAGAGAATGTCCTGCGGCGTTTTCAGGGGCGAGGCAGCTTCCATTACCGGACGCGTTACCCGATACACCGCTGCATTGGGGATATGAAGGGGCAGCGTATCCCGCTCCGTGAGGACGGTTGTGATTTCAGCGCCGGATAGGATGGCGTCTTTGAGGAGTTTTTCCCCGTCACAGAGAAACTGGCCTGTTTCCCGGCGGTAGGCCCCGTCCGTCCCAAGGCGTTTGAGGTGCTGAATCAGCGGATTCTTGCGGCTTGTTATCTCGTTCATTCTGTCACCTTAAAATACAGCAAAGCTGCGGCGAAGGCGTTCCCCACTGCCGCAGCTTGCGAAATCAGTCCTCTATAGGCTTCATCGTCGGGAAGAGCAGAACATCCCGAATCGAGGAGTTGTTCGTGAACATCATAACGCACCGGTCGATGCCGATGCCCAGCCCGCCCGTGGGGGGCATGCCGTATTCCAGAGCCATGATGAAGTCCTCGTCCATCATGCCGGCCTCCTCGTCGCCCTGAGCCCGCAGTTCCACCTGACGCATAAAGCGCTGTTTCTGGTCAATGGGGTCGTTGAGCTCTGAGAAGGCGTTGCCCATCTCGTTGCGGCAGATAAACAGCTCGAAGCGCTCCGTAAGGCGCGGGTCATCCGCCTTGCGCTTGGCCAGCGGCGAAACTTCAACGGGATGGTCGATGATAAAGGTGGGCTGAATGAGCTTGTCCTCCACCCGCTGGTCGAAGCACTCGTAGAGCAGGTCGCCCCAGCTCGGCTCCTTGTTCTCCGGCATTTTCACACCGATGGAAGCGGCAGCTTTCACGGCCTCCTCCGTCGTGGTAAAGGACATGAAGTCCACGCCCGTGTGCATTTTCACGGCTTCCGCCATGGTGATGCGGGGCCAGCCGGGGGACAGGTCAATGGTCTCCCCTTGCCACTGGAGCTCTTGGGTGCCGAGAATATCCCGGGCAGCGGAGGAGAGGAAGTCCTCGAACAGGTCCATCATGTCGTGATAATCGGCGTAGGCCTCGTACAGCTCCACTGACGTAAACTCAGGGTTGTGCTTCGTGTCCATACCCTCGTTGCGGAAGATGCGGCCGATTTCGTACACCCGCTCGATGCCGCCGACGATGAGCCGCTTAAGGTGCAGCTCCGTGGCGATGCGAAGGTACATATCGAGATCCAGCGTATTGTGATGCGTGATGAAGGGACGGGCTGTAGCGCCGCCGGAGATGGTGTTGAGAACCGGCGTCTCCACTTCCAGATACCCTCTGGCATCGAGGAAGGACCGCAGGTAGCGGATAAACTGGCTACGGATTTCAAAGGTGCGCCGCGTCTCCTCGTTCATGATGAGGTCCACGTAACGCTGGCGGTATTTCAGCTCGATATCTCTCAGCCCATGAAACTTCTCTGGAAGCGGGCGCAGGGATTTGGCAAGGAGCCTGACTTCCTTGCAGTGGACCGATATTTCGCCCATGCGGGTGCGGAAGACAAAGCCCTTTGCGCCAATGATATCTCCGATATCGAACTTCTTTATATCGTCAAAGGTGACGTCGTCGATGTCCCCTTTGCGGATATACAGCTGTATTCTGCCTTTATCGTCCTTCAGGTCGAGAAATATGGCTTTGCCCATGCCGCGCTTGGCCATGATGCGCCCCGCCACCGCCACGTCGGTGTTTTCCATCGCCTCAAAATCCCGAACGATATCCGCCGAGTAGGCGGTCCGCTGGAATTTCGTTTCGGCGAAGGGGTCGCGCCCTTCGTCCTGCAGCTTCTTCAGTTTTTCAAGGCGTATGGCCAGCAGTTCTGGCAACTCTCTTTGTTCGAGGATTTCATTCTCTTCCGGCAATATAAGCGCCTCCTAGGTTTATATATCGATTTTCAGAATCTCGAATCGAAGGCGGCCAGCAGGCGCTTCGATTTCAACAACATCGCCGAGACGGCGGCCCATGAGGCCCTGCCCCAGCGGTGAATCGTCGGATATTTTCCCGGTGGCCGGGTCCGCTTCCTGGGACCCGACAATGATGTACGTCTCCTCGTCACCGAATTCCAAATCCCTGACGGTGACGGCGTTGCCGATGCCCACTTCGTCCGTCCGGTCGTTTTTCGTGATGATTTCGGCGTTTTCGATGAGCCTTTTTATCTCGGCGATTTTAGAATAAAGCTTGCCCTGCTCCGTTTTCGCTTCGTCGTACTCGCTGTTTTCGGAGAGGTCTCCGAAGGAGCGGGCCAGCTTGATTTGTTCAGCAACTTCTTTTTCTCTTACCGTTTCAAGATAGTGCAGCTCTCTTTTGAGTTCTTCAAGGCGTTCGCTGCTCATTTTAAAACGTATTCCCTTGCTCATAGACACCATCCTTTCGATTAGGGGGCACTCCCGGTCCTCTTGCGCTGCAAAAGGTGCTGCCGGTGCCCTGATTACCGCGCTTTTAGCGTAGCGCGGCAATTCAATGCGATTGCGCGCCGGATAAAGCGCGACAGCAGGCCGAATAACACTGCTTGTGTCTTCTCTGGAGGGTAAGCCCGATTGTTCACAGCAGCAGAGGGAGCGCCTTTCGGATGCAAGGCGCTCCGCCGCATTGCAGCGCGGCGCCCCGCAGCCAAAAACGGCGCAGGTGCATGAGGATTTAACTCAATAAATGCATAATCTGTTGTTCGTATGCTATCACTATGACGGCACTATGATGTCACAATGACGTCATTATGAACTCATATTATAGAGTTGCTCCCTGCATTTGTCAATACATGCTGTGTCGTCAGGGACGCGATCTCAGTTTGGGCGATGTCTGTTATGACGAGGTCGCCGGCCTGCAGTGTCCCCGCCTCAAGGGCCGCGGAAATGAAAGGCTCCGGCGGAAATTCCTCCGGCAGAGGCTCCCCTGCCCCTCGACTCAGGGCGACGGTGATGCCCGTCACCACAGTGCCGCACCGGATTTTCTCAAGCCACGCCCGCTTCGGCAGGACGGTGACACAGTCGCCCGAAAGCAAAACCTCTTTCTCCGGCTCGTGGAAAAAAACGGCGGCGTGCGCCGATAAAATCCGCTCCGGCGCGGGGCGCAGGACGATGGACACGCCGCACCGGCGCATGAAATCGTCTATTATGCCCGCCCCGCCGGCGACATCGGCGAAAACATGGCGAAAGCGGCGGGACAGCTCCCGTATGTGCTCCAGCACTGCCCTGTCCGCCCGGGCGGCGCAGACGTAGACGGCATCCCCCTGCGGGCAGGCTGTGATGGCCACTTTTGCGGCAAGAGCGCTGTGAAAGTCTGCCCCTGCGGGGGTAAAGCCGGCCTCCACGCACCGGCGCGCAAAGGGAAAGCTCTTTCCGTACACAACGCGCCGCGGGCGCATCTCAGAAAGGCAGCCTAAAGCCGCTTCAAAGGCTCTCTCCCTGTGCCGCCTGTTCTCCGGCACGCAGACGGAAATCACCGCCGCACGCACGCCGAGGATTCGGGCGCCCTGAACGCGCACGAACTCCCCTTTTTCAAAGTTTTCTCGCTTTTTGAGAAGGCAGAGCATCCATCACACATCCTTTACGGGCCGTCGCCCCGCAGTTATAAGGAATATATGAACGCTCTGCCGAAAAGAACACTTTTGTATCCTTTTAAGTTGCCTGATTCAGGCGCGCAAGCGCAGCCATGAGCTGCACGTCCTCCTCAAAGGGCAGCTTGCCGTAATAGAGCGCTTCGATGTCCTCCTCGGACATCTCCTCCACCACGTCCGGTGTCAGGCCGCCCGTTTCGGTGAGGCTCACGCGGCTGGGCGTTAGGTATTCGCCCGTTGAAATGTGCAGTGCGCCGCCGTCCGGCAGAAGATATGTCACCTGCGAGCGGTTTTTGCCGGTAGTCTGGGTCCCCACCACTTCGGCATAATTATATTCTCGCAAGACGGCGGCAAAATACTCGGCGGCGGAATAACTGTGTTCGTTAACGAGTACCGCCGCCGGGCGCGTTACGGCGTGCTCATCGGAGTAGATAATCTCCTCCTGCCCCCGGGCCGTCACACCCACGAAGATTTCTCCCTCCGGCAAAAGGTAATCAAGCATGCGCACAAGTTCCGCCGCCCGTCCGCCGCCGTTATTGCGCACGTCAAAGAGAAAGGCCTTCGCCCCTTCCACCACCAGCGCATCCACCGCGGCGATGAAATCGTCTGCAGAGTGGGCCTCAAAATTGTAAATGGCGATGTAGCCCACGCCGCCCTCTAACATTTCAAAATGGACGGGGCTGACGAGGATGACGGCGTACTCCACCTCCACGTCCCGCTGGGCTCCCCCCGCCCCGCTAAGGCGCAGAAGAACGCTCTCGCCAATCTCCCGCCGGACCTTGCCCACGGCCTCATCAAACTCAAGGTGCGTGATGTCCTCTCCGTCTACGGCGATGACCACGTCCCCCACTTCAACTCCCGCCCGTTCGGCGCCGGAGCCGGGGTAGACGTATTGGATGGCAAGGCCCCCCGTCCCTTCGTCCGCCACAACGCTGATGCCGATGCCGGCGTAGGCGTTGCTGGAGGACTCAAGATACGCCTCAAGCTGCTCCGGCGTGAGGTAAAGGGACCACTTGTCCTCCAGCGCGTCCACGGCGGCGGCCAGCGCCGCTTGCGACACTTTTGCGCCGTCCACCTGCCCGACGTACTCGGAGCCGATTTTTCGCCGCAGAGCGATGTAGGTTTTGATTTCCGTAAACAGCGGCGTCCCGCCGCCTAAGTACCCGTAAAAGCACATTGCCGTCACGATAGACGCTAGCGCTGATGCAGCAAGCACCAGCGCTAGAACTGTTTTTGTTTGAAACTGCTTTTTCACAAAAGCGCCCCAATCCTTACTATTTTATAGTATATCCGCTGAAGTACTGCAGGGGGTTCACGCGGGAACCGTTGACCGACACTTCATAGTGAAGGTGGGGGCCTGTGGAGGCGCCCGTGGAGCCGCATTTGCCGATGGTCTTCCCCTGCGTCACCTTGTCTCCGGCTTTGACGAGGCGGCTGGAGAGGTGAGCGTATAGCGTCGTCATGCCGTTACCGTGGCTGATAACGATATAATGCCCATAGGAGGAGCTGTAAGTCGATGTGATGACCGTCCCGTCATCGGAGGCAACTATCGCTGCTCCGTATTTTGCACCGATATCGATGCCGTAATGCATGCGGTACTCTTTATAAATCGGATGGAAGCGGCGCCCGAACTGGGATGTGACTATGTAACACGACGGTGTGGGCCAAACCAGTTTGCCTGTTCCAACGACGGCTTTGCCGCTTTGCTCCTGCTGGCGCTTCAGTTCGGCGACTTTTTTGTTGATGTCCGACTGAATGTCCTGCGCCGCTTTGCTCTCCTGTTCGTAGAGGGCCTTCGCTTCGGCGATGTTCTGGTCCACGGCTTTGATGAGCCGGCTGGCCTCCTCCACCTGCTGCTCAAGCTCTACGCGTTTTGCTTCCAGCTGAACTTTCTGTTCTTCCTGCTGGGCTTTGGCCACCTCGAGAGCTTCTTTGGCCTCAATCGTCGCCTGCTTTGCGGCTTTGAGCTGCTCGTAGAGGTACTCATCGTACTTGGAAATCTGCTCGATAAAGTCGAGCCGGGCTAATAGGTCTGAGAAACTGCTGGCCTGGAACACAACAGCAAGGTACGAGATGGAGCCGCCCTCCTCCATGATGCGCAGCCGTTCTTTGAAGAGGCGCAGCTGCTCGTCTTCCCTCTTCTGGGCTTCTTCCACTTCGACTTCTTTAACAGCAATCAGCTCGGTATACAACTGAATCTGCTCTGTGATATTGTCGATTTCCTCTTCTGTCAGGTCCATTTGTGTATCGAGCACTTGTTTTTTCGCAAGGAGCGACTTCTGCTCGTATTCGTAGGAGTTAATCTGGGCGCGGATTTCCGTCCGTTTGCGGTCGATTTGCTCCTTCTTATTTTTTAAGTTGTCAATCTCGCTCTGGGACACGGCGCCGGCGGAGTCTTGTCCCACGATGACGTACATAACGGACGCCAGCATTAAAGCCGCCAGAATGAGGCAGATAACACGGGCCAGGATTCTTCTTTTTTTCATTTTCCTCCTCCAGGTTACACACGCAGGTAGTTCTTGATGGCAAGAGCACTCCCGCAGACACCAACCCCGAAGCCGACTGCCGAGAAGATAAAGAACAGCGGGAGGGCAACTTGAGAGAACGAAATGAGGGAAATGATTCCGATGGTGTAGTTACGCAGAATGAAGTTGGACACGAGTGTGTAGATGACCCACTGGGCGATATACGCGGAAAAGGCGCCCACAAGGCCGAGAATGAAGCCTTGGAACACGAAGGGCCACCTAATAAACCCGTTCGTAGCGCCCACCATCTTCATGATGGCAATTTCGTCGCGGCGGTCGTACGTGGCGAGTTTAATCGTGTTGGACATGATAAACAGTGACACGACGAGCAAAATGGCCACGAGGATAATCGTCACAACGCTCACGATATTCCGGACGGTGACGAAGCCCCGGGCAATGGTGAGGTTTGCGTTGACCTTCACGATGCCGTTAATAGCCAGAAGATCCCGCTGGGTCTGCTCCGTCTGGGAAATGTCCCGCATGTAGACGGCGTAGCGGTGGCGCAGAATGGAGGAATCGAGGTTTTCAAAAATCGACTTGTCCTGAAACCCCTCCATAAAGCTCTGCATCGCCTCGTCGCGGCTGATGAAGGTGGCGTATTCGACGTTCGGCAGGCTCTCGATGCGGCTTTCCAAGGCCCTCGCCTCCTGCTCGGAGAGGGCGTCCCCGATGAAGGCGAGCACCACGTTGTCTTTTTCAAATTTGTCAATGATGGCGTCCACGTTCACCGCCAGCAGCATGAAGCTGCCCATGATAATCAGGCAGGCTATGATAATGCAGACGGAGGCAAAGGACATGAGTCCGTGGGAGAAAATCCCGGCAACGCCTTCCTTTATGTAGTAACCCGTATTCCATCGTCTCATATTTTGTACCTATCCAATCCGTCGCTGATGATCTTGCCCTTATCAATGGCGATGACGCGGCGGGAAAACGCATCCACGAGCGCTTTCTCGTGCGTCACCACGAGCACGGTGGTGCCCAGCTCATTGATTTTGTTCAGGAGCATGATAATCTCAAGACTGCGAGCCGGGTCAAGGTTGCCGGTGGGTTCGTCGGCAATGATGAGACTGGGGTTATTCACAAGGGCACGGGCGATGGCAACACGCTGCTGTTCGCCGCCGGAAAGCTCGTCCGGACACATTTTCGCTTTATCCTCCAGGCCCACAAGCTGCAGGACGTAAGGAACACGCTTGCGAACCTCTCTGCTGGATGCGCCAATGGCGTACATGGCGAAGGCCACGTTTTCGTAGACGTTTTTCTTTTTGATGAGCCTGAAATCCTGAAATATAACACCCAGCGAGCGGCGCAGATAGGGCATTTTGCTCATTTTCATGGTGCCCACGTTAAAGCCGTTGACGAGGACGGTACCGTCCGTCGGCGCCACTTCGCCGGTGATGAGTTTGATGATGGTGGATTTTCCGGAACCGGAGGGACCCACAAGGAAGGCAAATTCGCCTGCTTCGAGCTTGAAGTTCACACCTTTGAGCGCCTTTGTTCCGTTTTCATATACCTTGAAGACATCGATGAGTTGAACCATTTTTTCTTACCTCTGCCGCCCGTCTTTAAGCGGGCGGCGTTACCTTTGTTTGCGCGTTTCGCGTTAATATTTCACTTCCTGCGAGTTGAGATATTTCTTAACCATCAGGGCCACCTTGAAGACGATGGCATGGTCAAACTCCCGCAGGTCAAGACCTGTGAGCTTCTTAATCTTCTCGAGACGGTACACAAGTGTGTTGCGGTGGACGAACAGCTTGCGGGACGTCTCGGAGACATTTAAGTTGTTTTCAAAGAACTTGTTGATGGTGTACAGCGTTTCCTGGTCGAGGGATTCAATCGGGTTCTTTTTGAAGATTTCAGACAGGAACATCTCGCACAGCGTCGTGGGCAGCTGATAAATCAGGCGGCCGAGGCCGAGGTTTTCGTAGTTGATGACAGTCTTTTCGGTATCAAACACCTTGCCCACATCGATGGCCACCTGCGCTTCCTTGTAGCGGTCAGCCAGCTCCCGCAGGTGCTTGGCGGGCGTGCCGATACCGATAATGCACTTAATCCCCAGCTCCTCGCTCAGCTTACTCTCGATTGTCGCCGCCAGCTTGAGAACGTATTTGGAATCCACGTTCGGGCCGGCTTCCTTAATCACGACGATGTCTGTCTCGCTGACGGAGATGATAAAGTCATGCTGCCTGTCCGGGAACATGTTCTGAAGCAGCTCGATGGCCGCCACTTCCGCTCTGCCCACCTGACGCACAACGAGGACGACGCGCGGAACGTCCGTTACGAAATGCAGCTCCTTCGCGCGCACGTAAATATCACCGGGCAGAATATTGTCCGATATGATGTTCTTTGCGAACGCGGTTTTGTCGTGATTTTCCTCATAGTAGAGCTTCGCTTCCGACAAAGCGATATGCGCCAGGACGCACACTGTTTTGGCCAGCTCGTCCTCACCTTCGACGAACACAGCGTAATCAAAATGCGTACCGGCGCCTTCGAGCGTCTTGAAGGTCTTTCCGAGTGTCTTTATGACCTTATCGCCCGCATCTTCCGAAATCGACGGAAATGGCCCAATGTTGGATCCCACAAGCGCCAGTTCGCTGCTGGCCACAACAGTCCCGTCCGAATCAATGACTCCAATCAGCCGCTTAGTCGCCTCTTTCATTTGGACGATAACGCTCTGAAAGATTCTGCTGGACATTCTTAACGTCCTCCCCACTGTATATCATATTTCCATTCGGATGACCTTCGTTATTTTGACTATAAGAGCAACAGCTTAATCTTATACTCAAATCCAACATTTTTCAATAGAAATCTTGTTTCTTTTTGTTAATATTTTCGCTTTTTACCTTCAAAACGGCTATGTGTCTCTGTTTTTGAGCCTTTATTAGCCCAATTTTCGGATTTTTCAAAAGATATTTTTGTATCTTTTGTATCATATTTCCGGTGGGTTTTCAAATACAGATTTTACCTCATCCTCCGTCAGCGGGCGATACGCACCGCCGGGAAGAGCATCGTCAAGCTGCAAAGCGCCCACAGCCGTTCGCTTAAGATACTCAACGTGCTTGCCGCAGGCGGCAATCATGCGCTTGACCTGATGGTACTTTCCCTCCCTCAGGTACACCAGCGCCGTACTGCGCACTCCCGCCGTGAGCACTTTAAGCTTTGCCGGGCGGCAGACAAGGCCATCCTTTAAGGTTATCCCCTCTGAAAAGGCGCTGACATCCTCCTCGGTCAAAAGCCCCTCCACTTCGATGTAGTACGTTTTCACAACGCCCTTCGAGGGGGAGATGACACGGTGGGCCCAGTCTCCGTCGTTTGTGAGCAGCAGAAGGCCCTCACTGTCCTTATCGAGGCGTCCGGCGGGGAAAAGACCGAAGCGCCGTGTCTGCTCGTCCAGAAGGTTCAGGACCGTCTTTTCATACCGGTCCTCCGTTGCAGAGACGAAGCCCGCAGGCTTGTTCATCATGTAATAGCGTTTGCTTTTATAGACGACTTTAGACCCCGAAACCTCGATAACGTCGGTTTCCGGGTCCACTTTTTCGCTTGGCGACGGCGCCGGCCGGCCGTTTATGGTGACGCCGGCTGACTTTATAAAACGCGGCGCCTGCCGGCGCGTCGTCAGCCCCATGTCGGTGAGAAATTTATCAAGTCGGATTAACATAATCCCCTCCGTCTTCCGTCGTCTGAACGTAATTTGACGCAGGAGAACGTCATACTTACGGACAACGGCGAATAAGCTTAATTATCAAAAGGACGGGGTGAATGGTATGTTCATATTAACTGCGAAATTCAGCAAGAGAAAAGCCGTAGTCGCCGTACTGATACTGGCAGTCATCCTGATTGCCATCATCCTCATTGCCGGAAAGGCCGGGCAGAGAAGTAACGTCAGCGAAACGGCCGCTCTTTCCGCCGTGGTGAAAAACAACGAACAGCGGGTGAAATACCTCAATTCACTGGGCTGGGAAGTGGAAGAGGAGCCTATTGAGGAGCAGAAGGTTATCATCCCGCGGGAGTTTAACGACATCTACGAGCGGTACAACGACCTTCAGAAGATGCAGGGCTTTGACCTCTCTAAATACGGCGGTCTAGAGGCGACGCGCTATACCTACAAGGTCCTCAACTTCCCGGACGCCAAGGGAATGGTGGTGGCGGACATCATCGTCTACCGCAACCGGGTCATCGCCGGTGACATTCAGTCCAACGCCTTAGACGGCTTCATGGTGGGCCTGAAGTATCCCTCCGGCAAGAAGCTGGAAGACAATACCGAAGAGACGGAGAATGCGGAAGACTCAAGCGACAGCGAGTCTCTCGCCCCAAGTGAGCCTTTGGAGAACAGGCTGGGAGAAAACGCACCGGATAACGTTGAAAATGCACCGGATAACGTAGAAAACGCGCCGGACAACGCGAACATGCCGGATAATGTTGATAACGCGCCCAACAAGGCGGATAACGCTCCTAACAAAGCGGAAAACGCCCCGGATTAAAGGCAATCCGGGTGCCTGTAAAAACAAAATAAAACTGCAAAGCAGGGCCATGCCTGACACACGATGCCTCAGGCATAACCCTGCTTTCGTCACGAGATAAAGTTACTCGGCAATAGCCGTAACGACGCCCGAACCGACGGTGCGGCCGCCTTCACGGATAGCGAAGCGGAGACCCTGCTCAATGGCGATGGGAGTGATGAGCTCAACTTCCATGGTGACATGGTCGCCGGGCATGCACATTTCAACGCCGTCAGGCAGCTGGATGACGCCAGTCACGTCCGTTGTACGGAAGTAGAACTGGGGTCTGTAGTTGTTAAAGAACGGAGTGTGACGGCCGCCTTCTTCCTTGGTGAGGACATAGACCTGGCCGGTGAACTTCGTGTGGGGCTTAATGGAACCGGGCTTAGCAAGAACCTGGCCGCGCTCGATGTCCGTCTTGGCGATACCGCGGAGCAGAGCACCGATGTTGTCGCCGGCCTCGGCGTAGTCGAGGAGCTTGCGGAACATTTCGATACCCGTAACGGTCGTATCCTTCGCCTCGTCAGCGAGACCAACAATCTGAACCTTGTCGTTGAGGTTCAGCTGACCACGCTCAACGCGGCCCGTTGCAACCGTACCACGGCCGGTGATGGTGAAGACGTCTTCAACCGGCATGAGGAACGGCAGGTCGGACTTGCGCTCCGGCGTGGGGATATAGCTGTCCACGTTCTCCATGAGCTCTTTGATGGGAGCATAGGCGGCGTCGTTCGGGTCGTTGGACGGGCTCTCGAGGGCCACAAGGGCGCTGCCCTTGATAACCGGGATATCGTCGCCGGGGAATTCGTAGTTGGAGAGAAGCTCGCGGACTTCCATCTCAACAAGCTCGAGGAGCTCTTCGTCGTCAACCATGTCGCACTTGTTGAGGAAAACAACGATAGCCGGAACGCCAACCTGACGGGCCAGCAGGATGTGCTCACGGGTCTGGGCCATGGGGCCGTCCGTGGCAGCGATAACGAGGATCGCACCGTCCATCTGAGCAGCGCCGGTGATCATGTTCTTAATATAGTCGGCGTGGCCGGGGCAGTCAACGTGCGCATAGTGGCGGTTTTCCGTCTGGTACTCGACGTGGGATGTGTTGATGGTGATACCGCGCTCGCGCTCTTCGGGGGCCTTGTCGATGTTGTCGTAGGCCGTGAAGCTCGCACCGCCCTGAAGGGAGAGGAACTTCGTGATGGCCGCGGTCAGCGTTGTCTTACCATGGTCAACGTGACCGATGGTGCCGATATTAACGTGCGGCTTTGTTCTTTCAAACTTAGCTTTAGCCATGGCTTAATATAATCCTCCTTAGTATGAATTGTAAAAACAGCTTCTGTTGCAATATTTTACAGCATCTGCGGGCTTTTCGCAACGACATTATTTCTGTCGGCTTGCGATAAGTTCCGTCTGCAGGTTCTTCGGCAGCTCGACGAAATGGCTCGGCTCCATCGAGTACGTGCCGCGGCCCTGCGTCTTCGAACGCAGGTCAGTTGCGTAACCGAACATGGTGGAAAGCGGGACGAAGGCATTGACAACGGACGCGCCGCTGCGTGTCTCCATGCCGTTAACCTGACCACGCCGGGCGTTGAGGTCACCAATGACGTCGCCCATATAATCCTCGGGGACGGTGACGTCCACCTTCATGATCGGCTCAAGCAGAACGGGATCGGCCTTGCGCATCGCTTCCTTAACAGCCATGCTGCCGGCAATCTTAAAGGCCATTTCGGACGAGTCCACCTCGTGGTACGAACCGTCGTAGAGGGTGACTTTGATGTCCACGACTTCGTAGCCTGCGAGGATACCGGCCTGAAGGGCGCCCTGGATACCGGCGTCGACAGCGGGAATGTATTCCTTCGGAATCGCTCCGCCGACGATTTTGTTGACAAACTCGTATCCTTTACCGGGCTCGTTGGGCTCCACAGTGATTTTAACGTGGCCGTACTGGCCCTTACCGCCGGACTGGCGGGCATACTTGTGGTCCACGTTGGCGGTGCCGCGGATGGTCTCCTTGTAGGAAACCTGCGGTCTGCCCACGTTGGCCTCTACCTTGAACTCCCGCAGAAGGCGGTCAACGATAACTTCCAGGTGCAGCTCGCCCATTCCGGCGATAATGGTCTGCCCCGTCTCTTCATCGGTGTACGCCTTGAAGGTGGGGTCTTCTTCGGCAAGCTTTGCAAGGGCAACCGACATTTTCTCCTGGCCGGCCTTTGTCTTCGGCTCAATGGCGACGCGGATAACGGGTTCCGGAAACTCCATCGATTCAAGAATAATCGGGGCCTTCTCGCTGCAGAGCGTGTCGCCCGTGGTGGTGTTCTTCAGGCCCACGGCGGCGGCGATGTCACCGGCGTAGACTGTGGAAATGTCCTCCCGGTGGTTTGCGTGCATCTGCAGAATGCGCCCTAAGCGCTCCCTCTGGCCCTTCGTTGAGTTGAGGATTGTGGATCCGGCTTCCGCGGAACCGGAGTACACGCGGAAGAATGAGAGACGTCCCACATACGGGTCCGTCATGATCTTAAACGCAAGCGCGGAAAACGGCGCATCGTCGCTGGCGGGACGGGAATCGGGTTCGCCCGTACCCGGAACGACGCCGGTAATGGCGGGAATGTCCAGCGGCGAGGGCATATAGTCTACGATTGCGTCCAGCAGCTTCTGCACACCCTTGTTTCTGTAAGATGTTCCACATACGACAGGGATCATTTCAACTGCGACCGTGGCCTTGCGAATCGCGTTTCTGATGAGTTCCTTCGGAACTTCTTCTCCGTTGAGATAAAGCTCCATGATCTCATCATCAAAATCGGCCACAAATTCAATCAGTTTCGTCCGATACTCCTGAGCAAGCTCGACCATGTTTTCCGGAATCGGCTCAACGCGCATATCCTTGCCGAGATCATCATAGTAGATGTCGGCTTCCATTTCCACAAGGTCAATGATGCCCTTGAAGTCGGCTTCCGAACCGATGGGAAGCTGAATGGGAATGGCGTTGCACTTGAGTCTGTCTTTGACCATGTCAAGGACGTTAAAGAAGTTCGCGCCCATGATGTCCATCTTATTGACGTAAATCATACGCGGAACGTGGTATTTGTCGGCCTGTCTCCAGACAGTTTCCGACTGGGGCTCTACACCGCCCTTGGCGCACATAACGGTGACCGACCCGTCCAGAACGCGAAGCGACCGTTCAACCTCAACAGTAAAGTCGACGTGCCCTGGGGTGTCGATAATATTGATGCGGTGATCCTTCCAGAAACATGTGGTCGCAGCTGAGGTGATTGTGATACCTCTCTCCTGCTCCTGGACCATCCAGTCCATGGTGGCGGAGCCTTCATGGGTTTCACCTAGCTTGTAGGTGCGGCCTGTATAGAACAGGATGCGTTCCGTTGTGGTGGTCTTTCCCGCGTCAATATGAGCCATTATGCCAATGTTGCGAATTCTCTCTAGGGGGTTTTGCCTCGGCATATTACTCACTCCTTAAAATTCAGTGGTCCCCTGGCGAAAAAGACCAAAGTTCTTACCAACGATAATGTGCAAAAGCTCTGTTGGATTCAGCCATTCTGTGGGTATCTTCGCGTTTCTTCACAGCGCTACCCGAATTGTTGGCCGCATCCATAATCTCGCCTGCGAGTCTTTCTTTCATCGTTTTCTCGTTGCGGGCTCTTGCGTAGTTAACGAGCCAGCGCAATCCGAGAGTCTGTCGTCTGTCCGGGCGGACTTCGATGGGCACCTGATACGTGGCACCACCGACGCGTCTCGCCTTGACTTCAAGAGTCGGCATGATGTTCTCGATAGCCGCCATGAATACATCCAGCGGCGCTTTGCCGGTCTTTTCCCCGATGATGTCAAACGCACCGTACACGAGCTTCTGCGCGACGCCCTTTTTGCCGTCGAGCATGATGTTGTTGATGAGGCGCGTTACAAGCACGGAGTTATATAGAGGATCCGGCAGTACTTCTCTCTTGGGTACGTTACCTCTTCTGGGCACTATACTTCCCTCCTTCATATAAAATGATTTCACAGGTACTCCGGAAGACGAATGCTTCCGGTGGTGCTTTCATCGCTGAGAGGCAACATACATTATAAATAATGTATATATACCTTCGCGGCGTCAACCGCAAAGCGATAACAGCATTTTGGCGGGTATTCGCTACTTCTTCGCAGCGCCCTTCGGCTTCTTCGCGCCGTACTTCGAGCGGGCCTGCATACGCTTGGCAACGCCCTGCGTATCCAGCGAGCCGCGGATGATGTGATAGCGAACACCGGGAAGGTCCTTCACACGGCCGCCGCGAATCATAACGACGGAGTGCTCCTGAAGGTTGTGGCCGATGCCGGGAATGTAGGCCGTGACCTCGTAGCCGTTTGTCAGCCGGACACGGGCGATCTTACGGAGCGCCGAGTTCGGCTTTTTCGGCGTCGTCGTCTTCACCGCGGTGCAGACGCCTCTCTTCTGTGGGGAATTGAGGTCCGTCTCCCTATTTTTCAGGGTGTTGAGACTCTTCTGCAAAGCCGGAGAGCCGGATTTGTACGTCACTTTCTCTCTGCCTTTACGGACGAGCTGGTTAAAGGTGGGCATTCTTTTCCTCCTCTCTTAATGGTTTCTATTTTCACGATGAGCCATAGGCTTCTCGCAAAAAACGTAAGAACAAATTATACAAGTTCGCACAGGGTATTACGATAACACAATTAAGCTCTGCCGTCAATATTTTAACTGTATAACAATCTTTTAAACGGCCAGGAACTTTCGTGTATTTTTTCCCAGTGCGCCCATGCCTTTCTTTCCGGGCACCGCTGCCGGTCGGCAGCGGTGCTTTTTCCGGATAAATCCTGATGTTTACAAGGCGTTGCTCGCGTTTTTCAGCACGGAGAGGTCTACTTCCTCTTCCTCCGGCTGGTCGAGCTGGAACCCGTCGCTCTCCTCAAACTGGCGGTAGAGCGAAAGGCCGCTGCCGGCGGGTATGAGCTTGCCGATGATGACGTTTTCCTTCAGACCCACAAGCCGGTCAACCTTGCCCTTAATGGCCGCTTCCGTGAGGACCTTTGTGGTTTCCTGGAAGGAGGCGGCGGAGAGGAAGGACTCCGTAGCGAGGGACGCCTTCGTGATACCCATGAGCAGCTGCTGAGCCGTAGCTTTACGCAGGTCTTCTTCCCCGGCCTCGATGCGCTTCTGGACTTCTGCGTTGGCGCGCTTGAAATCGAGGATGTCCACCGTGGTACCGGTGAGCAGATCGGTGCTGCCGGCGTCTTCCACACGGACCTTGCGCATCATCTGGCGAACGATGACTTCGATGTGCTTGTCGTTAATCTCAACGCCTTGCTGGCGGTACACTTTCTGGACTTCGCGAATGATATAGTTCTGCGCCTCCTCCTTGCCGAGGATGCGAAGGACGTCGTGGGGGTTGAGGGCGCCTTCCGTGAGCATATCGCCCTTTTCCACCACGTTGCCCGGCTCGACGCGGACAGCCGCCACCGGCGCCTGATAGACCTTCACTTCTCCGTCGTCGGGGTTGGTGACGGTGATGGAGAGGAGGGCATTCTTGCGGGCCTCCTCCAGCGCAACGGTACCGGAAACCTCCGACAATATGGCCATCTTCTTCGGCTTGCGTGCCTCGAAAAGTTCTTCGACGCGGGGCAGACCCTGGGTGATGTCGTCACCGGCGACGCCACCGGTGTGGAAGGTCCGCATCGTCAGCTGCGTGCCGGGCTCGCCAATAGATTGAGCCGCAATGACGCCGACGGCTTCACCGATGGAAACGGGGCCGCCCGTGGCGAGGTTGATGCCGTAGCACCGGGCGCAGACGCCGCTGGGGGCCTCGCACTCTAAGACGGTGCGAATCTTGACGCTTGTGATGCCGCGGGCCTTCAGAACGTCCGCATCGGACGCGATGAGCATGTGGTGGCAGTCAAAGAGGACTTCGCCCGTCTGCGGGTCGATAATGTCCTCCGCCGGGAAACGTCCGTGGATGGCCTCGCTGAAGGGGTGGTCGTCGTCCTGCCGGTCGCGGATGAGGAAGCCGTCGCGGGTGCCGCAGTCCAGCTCGCGGATGATGACGTCCTGGGAGACGTCTACAAGGCGGCGGGTGAGGTAACCGGAGTCGGCGGTACGCAGCGCCGTGTCGGCGAGGCCTTTACGGGCACCGCGGGAAGATGTGAAGTATTCAAGAACGGTCAGGCCTTCCCGGAAGTTGGCCTTAATGGGAATTTCAATCGTCTTACCGGAGGTGTTGGCCATGAGGCCGCGCATACCGCCCAGCTGACGAATCTGGTTCATGCTGCCGCGGGCGCCGGAGTCGGCCATCATGAAGATGGGGTTGTTGGGGTCGAGGGCCGTGCGGAGGGCATTTGTCACGTCCTGCGTTGTCTCCTCCCACGCTTTAACGACAAGGCGGTAACGCTCTTCGTTGGTGATAAAGCCGCGCTTGTACTGGCGCTCGATGGTGAGAACCTTCTGCTCCGTTTCGTGGATGAGCTTCGGCTTTTCCTCCGGAACGGTCATGTCAGAAATTGAGATGGTGATGGCGCCCTTCGTGGAGTACTGGAAGCCCAGCGCCTTGATGTTGTCGAGAAGCTCCGCAGAGCGGGTGAAGCCGTGTTTGGCGATGGCCCGGCGGATAATCTCCTCCAGCTGCTTTTTGCCGGCCTGGAAGTTGATTTCGTAGTCGAACATCGTCTCTGGGTTCGTGCGGTCCACGAATCCCAGATCCTGCGGGATGGGCTCGTTGAAGATGATGCGGCCCACCGTGGTCTCAACGATTTTGTGCTTCATCACGCCGTCCACCACGCGGCCGACGCGCACACGAATGGGCGCGTGGATGCCCACGTCGCCGCTCTGATAGGCCATGAGGGCCTCGTTGGGCGAGGCGAAGGCCTTGCCGGCGCCCGGCTCGTTCTCCCGCAGAATGGTGAGATAGTAGGAGCCTAAAATCATGTCCTGCGTGGGGACGGTAACGGGCTGGCCGTCCTTCGGGTGGAGCAGGTTGTTAGCCGAGAGCATGAGCACCCGGGCCTCTGCCTGCGCCTCCGCGGAAAGGGGCACGTGGATAGCCATCTGGTCGCCGTCAAAGTCGGCGTTGTACGCCGTACAGACGAGGGGATGGAGCTTAAGGGCGCGGCCTTCAACGAGAATCGGCTCGAAGGCCTGAATGCCGAGGCGGTGGAGTGTGGGCGCGCGGTTTAAAAGGACGGGATGTTCCTTGATGACCACTTCAAGGGCGTCCCAGACCTCCGTCTGGCCCTTATCCACCATCTTCTTGGCGGATTTGATGTTGTTTGAAACGCCGTCTTCCACCAGCTTCTTCATAACGAAGGGGCGGAACAGCTCAATGGCCATCTCCTTCGGCACGCCGCACTGGTAGAGCTTCAGCTCGGGGCCCACGACGATAACGGAGCGGCCGGAGTAGTCGACGCGCTTACCCAGAAGGTTCTGGCGGAAGCGGCCCTGCTTACCCTTGAGCATATCGGACAGGGACTTGAGGGCTCTGGAATTTGCCCCTGTCACAGGGCGGCCGCGGCGGCCGTTGTCGATGAGGGCGTCCACGGCTTCCTGAAGCATGCGCTTTTCGTTGCGCACGATGATGTCCGGGGCGTTAAGCTGTATAAGACGTTTTAAGCGGTTGTTGCGGTTAATGACGCGGCGGTAGAGGTCGTTTAAGTCGCTGGTGGCGAAACGGCCGCCGTCCAGCTGGACCATGGGGCGAATCTCCGGCGGGATGACGGGCAGAACCTCAATAATCATCCACGTGGGGTCGTTGCCCGACTGGCGAAAGGCCTCCACCACTTCCAATCTCTTAACGAGTTTCGCCTTTTTCTGGCCTGTGGCCTCCTTCGCCTCGTTCCGAAGCTGCTCGGAGAACTGCTCGATGTCGATATCCGCCAGAAGCTGGCGGATGGCCTCGGCGCCCATGCCGGCTTTAAAGTCGTCCTCGTACTTCTCCCGCATCTCGCGGTATTCTTTTTCCGAGAGGATTTGATATTTATGAAGGGGCGTATCGCCGGGATCGATGACGATATACGCGGCGAAATACAAGACCTTTTCAAGGATACGCGGTGTCAGGTCCAGAAGCAGGCCCATGCGGGACGGAATGCCCTTGAAATACCAGATATGGGAGACGGGCGCCGCCAGCTCGATGTGGCCCATGCGCTCACGGCGGACGGTGGCTTTCGTCACCTCCACGCCGCAGCGGTCACAGATTTTGCCCTTGTAGCGGAGCTTTTTGTATTTGCCGCAGTGACATTCCCAATCCTTGGTGGGGCCGAAAATGCGCTCGCAAAAGAGTCCGTCCTTTTCCGGCTTGAGGGTTCTATAGTTAATCGTCTCCGGTTTCTTGACTTCACCGTACGACCAGCTTCGGATCATCTCGGGTGACGCAAGGCCGATTTGAATGGCGTCAAAGGGTGCACAGCTCATTAGTCATCCTCCTCTTCATCCGATAAAGTGAAGAGCGTTTTGTCTTCAACAGCCTCTTCCAGCACGTCGTCATCCAGCACAATGTCAAGCTCTTCTTCCTCTTCCTCGGCGGGACTCTCCTCTGCCGGCTCCTCGGTTTCCTCAATGGAATAGCCGCTCTCCGCCAGCTCCGTGTCATCCGTCTGATAGACGCTCTCGCGGATATGGTCGCGGAAGTCGTCGTCCTCCTCGTCCATCTGCAGGTCGATTTTGTTGCCAAACTCGTCGAGCACGCGCACGTCAAGGCACAGGGACTGCAGCTCCTTGACGAGCACCTTGAAGGACTCGGGTACGCCGGGTTTGGGGATATTGTGACCCTTGACGATGGCCTCGTATGTCTTGACGCGGCCGGTGACGTCGTCGGACTTCACCGTGAGAATTTCCTGCAGCGTGTACGCCGCACCGTAGGCCTCCAGCGCCCAGACTTCCATTTCGCCGAAGCGCTGGCCGCCGAACTGAGCCTTGCCGCCCAGGGGCTGCTGGGTCACGAGGCTGTAGGGGCCTGTGGAGCGGGCGTGGATTTTATCGTCAACCAGGTGGTGCAGTTTTAAGAAGTAGACGTAACCGACGGTGACGGGGTTGTCAAAGGCCTCGCCCGTCCGCCCGTCGTAGAGGATGCTCTTGCCGTCCTCCCGCAAATTCGCCAGTTGGAGGGCGTTGCGGATATCCTCCTCGGTGGCGCCGTTGAAGATGGGGGTGGCCACCTGCCAGCCGAGCACCTTCGCGGCGTAGCCTAAGTGAACCTCCAGTACCTGACCGATGTTCATTCGGGAGGGAACGCCGAGGGGGTTTAAGACGATGTCAAGGGGTGTGCCATCCGGCAGGTAGGGCATATCCTCCTGCGGCAGAATGCGGGAGACGACACCCTTGTTACCGTGGCGGCCGGCCATCTTGTCGCCGACGCTGATTTTTCTCTTCTGGGCGATGTAGCAGCGCACAACCATGTTCACGCCGGGGGCCAGCTCATCGCCGTTTTCACGAGTGAAGACTTTCACGTCAACGACGATGCCGCTCTCGCCGTGGGGCACCTTCAGGGATGTGTCACGCACTTCCCGCGCCTTTTCACCAAAGATGGCCCGCAGGAGGCGCTCCTCGGCGGTGAGGTCCGTCTCGCCCTTGGGCGTAACCTTACCTACGAGAATGTCGCCGGCGTGCACTTCGGCGCCGATGCAGATAATGCCCCGCTCGTCGAGATAGCGCAGGGCGTCCTCGCCCACGCCGGGGATGTCACGGGTGATTTCCTCAGGCCCGAGCTTTGTGTCCCGGGCGTCGATTTCATATTCTTCGATGTGGATGGACGTAAATACGTCATCTATGGCCAGACGCTCGTTAATCAGAATGGCGTCTTCGTAGTTGTAGCCTTCCCACGTCATAAAGCCCACGAGGATGTTCTTGCCGAGGGAAATTTCGCCCTGGCAGGTGGAGGGGCCGTCCGCCAGAATGTCGCCGTCTGCGACACGGTCGCCCACGTTCACGATGGGGCGCTGGTTGATGCAGGTTCCCTGGTTGGAACGGGCGAATTTCGTGAGGAAATAGTCCTTCGTCTCGCCGGAATCGTATTTCACGGTAATCCGCGTGGAGGAGACGCTTTTTACGACGCCGTCCCCCTCCGCCACGACACACACGTTGGAGTCGATGGCGCATTTGTGCTCGATGCCGGTGGCCACGATGGGGGCCTCCGTGGTGAGCAGCGGAACGGCCTGACGCTGCATGTTCGCGCCCATGAGTGCGCGGTTGGCGTCGTCGTTTTCAAGGAAGGGAATCATGGCCGTTGCGATGGAGACCATCATGCGGGGCGATATGTCGATATAGCTCACCCTGTCGCGGTCCACTTCCACGATTTCGTCGCCGTGGCGGCAGGTAATGCGCTTTTTAATAAACCGGCCTTCCTCGTCCACCGGCTCCGTGGCCTGGGCGATGAAGTATTCGTCTTCCATATCCGCCGTGAGGTAGTGAATCTCCTCCGTCACGCGGTATGTTTCCCTGTCCACCTTGCGGTAGGGGGTGATGATAAAGCCGTATTCGTTGACCCGGGCGTAGGAGGCGAGATAGGAAATCAGGCCGATGTTGGGGCCTTCCGGCGTCTCGATGGGGCACATACGGCCGTAGTGGCTGTAGTGAACGTCACGCACGTCGAAGCTGGCGCGCTCACGAGACAGACCGCCGGGGCCCAGAGCCGAGAGGCGGCGCTTGTGGGTCAGCTCCGCCAGCGGGTTCGTCTGATCCATAAACTGAGACAGCGGCGAGGAGCCGAAGAACTCTTTTATGGCCGCCGTGACGGGGCGGATGTTAATCAGGGACTGGGGCGTGATGATGTCCAGATCCTGCAGGGTCATTCGTTCGCGAATCACGCGTTCCATACGGGAGAAACCCACGCGGAACTGGTTCTGCAAAAGCTCGCCCACACTGCGCATTCTGCGGTTTCCGAGGTGGTCGATATCGTCCTTCCGGCCGACGCCGTGGGCGATACTGTTCAGGTAGTTGACGGAGGCGAAAATATCGTCGGCAATGACGTGCCGGGGGATAAGATCGTCGATATGCTGGCGGATGGCCTGCTTCAGCTCGTCGCCGGAGTAGTTTTCCAGAAGGTGGCGCAGGACGACAAAGCGCACCCGCTCGCGGATACCCAGCTCCTCCGGGTCGAAGTCCACAAAGCCGTTTATGGGCACCATGCCGTTAGAGAACACGCGCACTTCCCGGCCCTCTGCGTTGACCCACGCATCGGTGACGCCCTTGTTTTCAATCTCTACTGCGCGCTCGCGGGTGAGGGTCTCGCCCGCGTCCGCGAGGATTTCGCCCGTCATGGGGTCTACCAGCGGGCGGGAGAGGGTCCGCCCTGCAAGGCGGGGCCAGAGGGACAGCTTCTTATTGAACTTATAGCGGCCGACGGTGGAGATGTCGTACCGGCGGGCGTCGAAGAAGAGGTTGTTCAGAAGCGCTTCGGCGCTATCCACCGTGGGCGGGTCGCCGGGGCGCAGGCGCTTATACAGCTCGATAAGGGCCTCTTCCCTGTTGCGGCAGGTGTCCCGGTCCAAAGTGGCGTTGATACGCTCGTCGTCTCCGAAAATCAGCTTCAGCTGCTCAGAGCTCTCCGCGCCGTGTTCGCCACCCGGAATGGAAATCCACGTATGCATTTCCTCCGCAACGGGGCGGCCGATGGCCCGCAGGAGCACCGTAATGGGCAGTTTTCTGTTTTTATCCACACGGACGAAAAAGGTCTCCGAGGCGTCCGTTTCGTATTCAAGCCATGCGCCCCTGTAGGGAATCACCGTGGCGGTGTAGATACCGACGCCCGTTCGCCTGTCATAATCTTTGTCAAAGTAGACGCTGGGCGAGCGGACAATTTGCGAGACGACGACGCGCTCGGCACCATTTATAATAAAGGTTCCGGCTTCCGTCATCAGCGGAAAATCCCCCATGAAGATTTCCTGCTCCTTAATCTCTTCCGTTTCCTTATTGCGCAGGCGGACACGCACCTTCAGTGGCGCCGCGTACGTCGCATCCCGCGCCTTGCACTCCTCAACGGAGTACTTGGGCTTTTCGTCGATGTTGTAGTCGATGAAGGTCAGTTCGAGGTTGCCTGTGTAATCGGTGATGGCCGAAACGTCGTTAAAAACTTCCCGCAGTCCCGTTTCAAGAAACCACTTGTACGAATCCTTCTGAATCTCCAGAAGATTCGGCATTTCCATGATTTCTTCCGACTTGGCAAAGCTCTTCCGAATCGTTCTGCCATACGCCACGTCCTTCGGCATTCAGTTCACTCCTCTGTTTGTATAGTTCCCTGTCTTCACCGTGCGGATGAATGTTTTTCAAGAAAAACGATACACCCGGATAGGTTGTTGGTATTTGTCAGTTTCCCCATTGATTTTCTCGGATATTGTGGTAAACTGAGAAAAACAAGCGGCCGGGAAAGACCGCTTACTTTTGCATATAGCAATTCATTTTAACTAATGTGCATAAAAATGTCAAGCACAAATCAGCGGAAAAGCCTGTCTTTTTTTGCTGATTTTTTGTTTTCCCGCGTAAACACGCCGGATTTTGTGGCATCGCCGCGTTTTTGTCTCCCTCCGCCGCTGAAAGTTTGAAAGAAAATTCCAAACCTTCCGCTCCAATTTCAAAACATTTCACCCGCCCAACGAATCGGGCGGGTGTTTTTGTTTTTAAATTCCAGTGGTGCGGTTTTTATCAATTTCCACATGCACGCGGTGCCGGGTTTTACCGCGGCGCGGCGGATTTTCGCCCGCAAAGCGGGTTGGGTTTAACCGGCATAGCGGGCGGCAAGCTGTTCGGCCCAAAGGGTATAGCGGGCGATTTTCTCCTCGCACGCCGCCGCCGTCTCGCCCCGGGTTAAGATATAAACCTTCACCTTCGGCTCCGTTCCCGAGGGGCGGACGAGGACGGCGGTGCCGTCAAGAAGCTCAAACCGCAGGACGTTGGAACCGGAAAGCTCAATTATCTCCCGGCGCCCGCCTTCCGCCCTCTCCCCGCTTAGATAGTCCGTGACGGACCGAATTGCCACGCCCTCAATCTCCTGCGGAGGCTTTTCGCGCAAATCCTCCATCAGCGCCTTCATCTGGGCCATGCCCCTGATGCCCGGCATCATGAGATTGAGCGTCCTTTCCCCGTAGCGGCCGTATTTTTCGTAGAGGGATTCCAGTGCGTCGAGAAGCGTCATGCCCCGCCCGGCGTACCACGCCGCCATTTCCGTGAGAAGGAGCGAGGCGGTGACGGCGTCTTTATCCCGCACGAAGTCCCCCAGCATGTAGCCGTAGGACTCCTCGTAGGCGAAAAAGACCTTCCCCTCCCCCTGAGCTTCAAGGGCGTTTTTCTTTTCCGCCATGAACTTAAAGCCTGTGAAGGTGTCGATGCACCACACGCCGTTTTCCTCGGCGATTTTCCGCGCCATCTCCGTGGTGACGATTGTTTTCAGCGCCACGGGGCGCTCCGGCAGGGTTCCGGCCCGCTTTTTCGCCGTGATGAGGTACTCTAGGAGCAGCACCCCCGTCTGGTTGCCCGTTATGGGGCGGAAGGCACCCGTGCTGTCCCTCACGAGGACGCCCACCCGGTCTGCGTCCGGGTCGGTGCCGAGAATAAAGTCGGCCCCGTATTTTTCAGCGTACTCGATGGCGAGGGCGAAACTCTCAGGGTTTTCGGGGTTGGGCGAGTCCACCGTGGGAAAAGCGCCGTCCGGCACCATCTGTTCCTCTACGCAGTGAAGATGCCTTACCCCCAGCTTTCGCAAAACGTGGGGCACAAGGCGGTAGCCCGTTCCGTGGAAGGGGGTGTAAACCATCTTAAACGTGTCGGCCACTTGACTCACCGCTTCAGAGTCCACCGACTCGGCCATGACGTGGTGCAGAAACGCCGCGTCCGTCTCCTCCCCCATGAGGGTGATAAGGCCCTTTTCCACCGCCTCGTCATACTCCATGGTCTTCACAGAGTCGAACACATCATTTTCCGCCATGACGGCGGCGATGGCCGCGGCCTTATCCGGTGGCAGCTGCGCCCCGTCTGACCAGTAGACCTTGTAACCGTTGTACTCCTTCGGGTTGTGGCTGGCGGTGATGTTCACCCCCGCAGTCAGCCCATAGTGCCGGATGGCAAAGGACAGCTCCGGCGTGGGGCGCATGGCCTCAAACAGGCGCACGTGGATGCCGTTTGCCGCAAGAACGCAGGCCGTCTCCCGGGCAAACTCATAGCTTCCGATGCGGCAGTCGAAACACACGGCGGCGGAGGCTCTCTCTCCGCTTTCCCGCAGAATGACCTCCGCGAAGGCCTGCGTCGCGTGGCGCACCACGTATTTGTTCATGCGAAACAGGCCAAGGCCCATAACGCCTCGCAGTCCGGCGGTGCCGAACTCCAGAGGGCCTAAAAACCGGCTTTCAAGCTCCGCTTCCTGCGCCTTCAGAGCCTTAAGCTCCTGCCGCTCCTCCTCCGTGAGGACGGGGCTGTTTAGCCAACGGTCGTAAAACTCCCTATACCGCACCGCCGTCCGCCTCCTCGTGGGGGGATTCATCGGCTTCAGCTGTCAGGAGAGCCCGGGCATCCTCCAGCATCGTCTCCGGAACGAAGACGTCCACTCCCCCGCCTGCCACGCCGAGAATCACTTTTCCGAAAGACCCGTCGTTGGGGTACTGGGTCACGGCGGGGATGCCGTACGCCTCCAGCATGGTCAGCAAAATCTGCTCATCCATCGGTGTACCGCCCGTATGGGTCAGAAAGGCGGGGGGAACTTCCGTCCCGTCCTCCCTTTTCGGCCATACATCCTTCAGTTTTTTCTTTTTTCTCCGGTGAAATCCAAACAGCCCCATAGTAAGACCTCCAAAACATCGGGTTTATTTATGATATTTCCCGCCTTCCATCATGTTAAAACCGCGGTATATCTGCTCCAGCAGCATAATCCGCGCCAGCTGATGGGGAAAGGTCATGCGGGACATGGACAGGCGCATACCCGCCCGTTTTTTTATAGACTCGTGCAGCCCGTGGGAGCTGCCGATGACAAAGGTCATCTTCGGCCGGCCGGAGGCCATGGCCTCCTCAAGGAGACGGGCAACGGCGCGGCTGTCAACCTGCTCCCCCTCGATGCACAGCGCAACCACCGACCCGCCCTTTAAAAGGCGGCTTTCGATAGCCGCAGCTTCCGAAAGAAGCGCCGATTCAATCTCCGCCGCTGAGGGGTTTAGCGGCAGCTTCCCTTCCGCCACCTCGTCAACTTCTATTTTGCAGGAACCGGAAAGGCGCTTTATATACTCCTTCGCGGCGTCGGCAAAGTAGCGCTCCTTGAGCTTTCCGACGCACACAAGCCTGATGTGCAGCATGGTTTTCTTCCTTTACAGTATGTAAACGCAGCCTAAATCATCCGGCGGGGCGAGCCCGATTTCCACGTCCCCCGCCTCCGCGCCGGCTCCCCTCAGCGCCGCTGAGACGGTGTCGTACGCCACCCGCGGGGTGTTGTTCTCCCGGCTCAGGTGCGCCAGCACAATCTGCCGCGTTCCCGCCTTGCCCAGCAGGACGGCCAGCTCCCCGCATTCGTCGTTGGAGAGGTGCCCCCGCCGCGAGAGGACCCGACGCTTGAGAAATTCGGGGTATTTCCCGTTTTTGAGCATTTCAACGTCGTGGTTGGCTTCAATGACGGCGAGGTCCGCGCCGCGGGTTCCGTCTAAAAGCTCCTGCGTAAGGCAGCCGCAGTCGGTGGCGAAGGCGAGGATCTTCCCCTCGGCGTGAAACCGGTATCCCACGCTCTCCGGCGTGTCGTGGGGCGTGCGGAAACTCGTCACGTCCATTTCCCCGAGGGTAAAGCCCACGCCGGGGTGGATGCGGCGGAGACAGGGCTCCGCCTCCGGCGCACAATGTAAAATGCCTGCCGCCACGCTCTCCGGTGCGAAGATGGGCACGGCGTGGTATTTCGTGAGCATCTTAATGCCGTTTGTATGGTCCGTGTGCTCGTGGGTGACGAGAACGGCTGTCAGTTCCCCGGGAGAGATGTCCAGGGCCTTGAGGCTTTTCGTAATACGGCGGAGAGAGATGCCCGCATCGATTAAGATATGCGTCTTCCCGTGGCTTATGAGGGTGCAGTTTCCGGAAGACGAACTGGCTAGGGTACAGATTTTCATAGAGTCTGCCTTTCTCGGTACATAATCCCATAAAAGGGCGCTAAACGCAATTTTACCCTGCGCGTTTATGTTGCGCAGGGTAAGAATAGTTAAACAGCTTCCCGCTCGGCCATATCATCGTCCGGGACGGGGACGTTTTCGATATCGGCGC
The DNA here is from genome assembly GCA_012838125.1 of Papillibacter sp. Lineage (GTDB taxonomy): Bacteria > Bacillota > Clostridia > Oscillospirales > Oscillospiraceae > Sporobacter. The sequence goes on along the minus strand of DUPW01000012.1, from coordinate 7,435 downwards.
CGAGGGCTTTGAGCTTTCCGACGAAGTTTTCGTAGCCCCGTTCGATATAGTGGATGGCTTCCACTTCCGTCCTTCCTACGGCGCATAGCCCCGCGATGACGAGGGCGGCGCCGGCCCGCAGGTCCGTTGCCTTCACGCAGGTGCCCGTCAGGCGCTCAACCCCCTGAATGACCGCCGTCTGCCCCGAGACGCGGATATTGCCGCCCATGCGCATGAGCTCGTCCACGTATTTGTAGCGGTTATCCCAGACGCCTTCTGTGACGACGCTCGTCCCCTCCGCCAGACACAGCACCGTTGAAATCTGTGGCTGCATATCTGTGGGGAATCCGGGATAGGGCATTGTTTTCACGTTCGTCCGCATAAGCGGGCCTGTCCGCCGCACGAGGACGGAGTCGGCGTAGTCTTCAACCTCAACGCCCATCTCCCGCAGCTTGCTGGAGATGCAGTCGAGGTGCTTAGGAATCACGTTGCGGATGAGCACCTCTCCGCCCGTGGCTGCCACGGCGGCCATGTAGGTGCCGGCCTCAATCTGATCGGGGATGATGGAGTAGAACCCGCCCCGCAGCTTCTTCACGCCGCGGATTTTAATCACGTTGGTGCCGGCGCCGCGGATGTCTGCGCCCATGGAGTTTAAGAAGTTGGCAAGGTCCACGATATGCGGCTCCCGAGCCGCGTTTTCAATCACCGTGCGCCCTTCCGCGAGGGTGGCGGCGAGCATAATGTTCACCGTTGCGCCCACGGAGACGACATCGAGGTACACCGTGGAGCCCTGCACGCGGCCGTTTGGCGTGCGGGCCATGACGATACCGTTTTGCACGTCCACGGATGCGCCCATGGCCGTAAAGCCCTTGATGTGCTGGTCAATAGGGCGGACGCCGCCGAAGTTGCAGCCGCCGGGCATGGCCACGTTAGCACGACCGAACCGACCCAGAAGCGCGCCGATGAGGTAATAGGACGCGCGAATCCGGCGCATGAGGTTAAAAGTGGCATCCGCCGTCTGAATGCGGGAACAGTCGATGTCCAGCGTGTGCCGGTTTACGGTCTTGATTTCCGCTCCCATCTGTTCAAGGATGTTCAAGAGCATCGTCACGTCTGAGATTTCCGGAATATTTTCAATACGGCAAACGCCGTCCACCATCAGCGCCGCGGGGATTATTGCAACGGCGGCGTTTTTTGCACCGCTGATTGTGACTGTGCCGGTCAGCGGTTTTCCGCCGTTTATGACATACTTCGTCATGGGCTCACCCTCTTTTGGCTAATACTTTGATCATTTTGTATCATGTATGACACATAAAGTATTACCCGAATGTTACAGAAATTTACGCCTCATTATACACTACATGATTTTTTTTTGCAACAGTACCACGATTTTCGCATTTTTCCAGTGATTTGTTCCAATATCTCCAATTGGTTACATTCCCGCCTCAATCATGCCGGTAACGGCGTCGTAATAGTACACGCCCGTATCCGTTGAAAAGGCCCATGCCGGATGGAGCGCCCCCTCCCCGAAGGCGGAGACGGTGACGTAGACGTACCCCGCCTCAACGGAGGAGATTGTGGTACACGCCACACGCCCCTCCCGCACCGCCCGGATAAAGTCCAGCGTCGCTGTGGAGACAAGGTGCTCCTGCCCGCCTTCGTCTCCGGCACGGACGGAGGAAATACGCTTTCCCGAAAGTTCCGTTAAGGCGCCGTCCTCGTAGACGAAGGCCACCACGCAGTTAAATATGGGGCTTCCCTTCCACTGGTAACGGGCCAAAACGGACTGCCTGTTTCCGCTGAGGACGATGCGAAACACTTCCGCCGGCGCCCGCAGCTTCCGTAAGTACAGCTGTGTGGTCTCCTCCGCTTTGCCGCTGGGCGCCGCCCCCTCCACGGGTTTGAGCACCATGCTGAAGCTGCCGCCGCTTTGAAAGACGGCCCGCCCCCGCTCGCCGGTGTAGCGCAGGATGTTGCCGCCGCCCTGCGTCACCGTCGTTTCGCCGCAGAGCATATCGGTAAACTCCTTTTCTTCGGAGCGGTTTCGCTCGGCCACAGCCTGTTCCGGAGCCACGAAGTCTTTGACGGCTCCCTCCGTTAACGTGACGCCGCTTCGAGCGAGGATAGCCGTTAAATCCCGGGCAATCTGCGCCCGCTCCCGCCTTTCGCTGACGCTGTTGAGCACCACGAAGGAGATGAATAGGAGGTTTATGGCGGCCAGGGCAGCGATGAGGATTTTCTTGATATCTGTCGTTTTCGTACTCATGCCGCACCCTCCGACCAGACCATCCACGCAGGCTCCAGCATCGCGCCGCCGTTGTCTACATAGACGAGGCGGCACATCCCGCCCGCCGCGGCCACGGCCTGAGCCTCGGGGAGCAATTCCACGCTCCCGCCGCCGGTATGATACGTTCTAAAGTACAGCTCCATTTCCGTCATTTCCGCGCCCGTCACGGTGATGCGGGCGGCGGGATAGCCGAGGGACGAATCAATCCGCCCGCCGGCGATGGCGTAGACAAACTCCACTTCCCAGACGCCGTAGGACACCGCCCGGGCGCCGGAGAAGGTGACCTCCGCTTCGCCGCTGTAAAGCCCCACCGTCTTTGCGGCCATATCCCGGGCCATCTCAATGGCCGTCGCCTCGTCCGGCTGCGTGTCGATGGGGACGGTGCGCTCGTCCACACGGTAACGGACAAGCCCGCCGGGAGAGACACTGATTGTGGCGCTCTGCTCCACGTAGACCCGGGCGCCGTCCCGGTCGATGTAGCTGAATTTAAGGTGCTCGCTCACCCCGAGGGTGTTGAGCACGCTCACGAGATTGTCCTCATTTTCAAGGGGTGAGGACGCCTCCACCAGCGGGTGCTGATAGGCCCCCTCAAGGATGAGGCTCGTCTCATCCTGCGCCCGCAGGCCCCGCTGGAAGGCGAAGGCGGCGCCGTTGTCATCGTAGAGGCTGATGACAGATTCAAGGCCTGAAATCATGGCCGTTTTCGCTTCGTATAAGTCCCCCGTGACGGCGTCCTGAAATAAAACCGCCCCTGCGTCGCCCCGGCTGACGACGGCGATACGCCGGACGGGCAAGCTCCCCCAGTCGCCCTCCACCCGGGCGCCGAACCAGCCGCTCAGGACAAAGAGCTTTATAGGCAGGGCGTATTCGTAGTAGATGCCTGCGTCCTCAAGGGCCGTGCGCCAGCGCTCCTTCGCTATTTTCACCGGTGCGCCCGCCGAACCGATGGCCTCGCCAAAAAGCCCGCTGGTGCGCCCGTAGAGGGTGTCCCGCTCCCGGGTATCGTAGCGCACGGCATAGCGCCCGCCATTCTCGTTTGTGATGAGTACCGTCCAGGGTTTCGCCGCCTCGGTAAACCGCTCGGCGGCGGCGCTGCCGCCGGAGGACGCAGTGAGCCTGTCATACAGGGCCACAAGGGCCGCAACAGGGCGCGCCGGCCCGTTTCCGAACAGGCGCGAGGCCCATCCGTGCAGGACGGCGCTGATAAGAAGCAGGACAATCACCGCGTTTTTCATGCGTTCCGATGCGCGTTTCGTCTTCACGTTATCTATTCCTCAAGTGCGTGATGGCGCCCGCCCGCGCTCTTTTCCCCATCAGCGGCCTTCGGCTCGATGGGCAGGCGGACGGTCACCGTGGTCCCCTCGCCCACCACGCTGGTCACGTCGACATCGCCGCCGTGCCGCTGGATAATCTCAAGGGCGATAGACAGCCCCAGACCCGTTCCGCCGGACTCTCTGGAGCGGGCCTTGTCCACCCGGTAGAAGCGGTCAAACAGGCGCGGAATGTCCTCCTCCGGGATGCCGATACCCGTGTCCTGTATGGCCACCCAGACGTGACCGTCCCCACTGCCGCTTGTGATATCGATATACCCGCCGTCCGGCGTGTATTTGATGGCGTTGGAGACGATGTTGATAAGTACCTGCTCGATGCGGGCCCTGTCCCCCACGATATGGGGCAGCCCCTCGGGGATGGTGACGCTGATGGTATGGCCACGGGAAGCGGCCTCGAGCCTGACGGCATCGCGCACGTCCTCGATGGATTTGGAGATGGAGAACCGCTCGAAATTGAACTGGACGTTCCCCGCGTCAAAGCGGGACAGCTCCAGAAGGTCCTGCACGATTTTCGTCATGCGGTCGCTCTCATTTAAAATGACATGGAGGAAACTCACTTCCGTTTCCTTCTCCATGTCGGGGTTTTCCGTCAGGGTCTCCGCATAGCTGCGGATGCTGGTGAGGGGCGTGCGCAGCTCGTGGGACACGTTGGCCACGAACTCCCGCCGCAGGGTCTCCGAGCGGCGAATCTCCTCCAGCGTTGCCTGAAGCTGACTGGCCATATTGTTAAAAGTATGGGCGAGGATGCCGATTTCGTCGTCCGACTCCACGCTCAGTTTTTTTGAAAAGTCGCCGCCGGCGATGGCCTCCGCCGCCTTCGTCATGCCGAGAATGGGCTGCAGAAGCGTCTTTGCGAGAATGAGGGCCAGCGCCACGGCGATGACAAAGCCCACCCCAACCGCCTCCATAATCAGCGATACGAGGGAGAGGGTCAGGTCCCGCACCGTCTGGCGGTTGTCCCGGATGTACACCACGTATTCGATGCTGTCCCCTTCGCCGGTGACGGGGACGGCAATATCCATGTAGTCGGCGGTGGCGTTGCCGCCGAAGGCGAAGGAGCCGGTGAGGGCCTGCAGGATATTCGGCGTGATAGCAAGCTGCCCCGCCTCCCCCACGGCGGAGGTCACCAGCACGGAGCCGGCGGTGCCGTCGAGAATGTAGTAGTTGCGGGTGTCTGTGTTAATGCCGAGGCGGCCCTGATAGGCGTCCAGCACCTCTTGAATTTTGGCCACGGGGTCCTCCTCGTAGAGGGCGGCGGTGAGCTCCCCGTAGAGCAACTTGTCGGTAAAAACCGTCTCCATCTGGCTGAAAAACGCGTTGGAATAAAACCGCTGCACCCCCTGAATGAGGAAGACGGAGACCACGGTCATGAGTATGAGAATCAGCAGCAGCATGATGAGAACGAACTTCCACTGCAGCTTGTTTTTCATAGCGTTTCGCCCTTTCCCGGCGCATCTCAGGCGTCCGTAGTCTTGCGATTACGGCTCGAAGTAATATCCCACGCCGCGCTTTGTGAGGATGTGCGCCGGTTTGGCCGGATCCTCCTCCACTTTTTCCCGCAGCCGGCGAACGGCCACATCCACCGCCCGCAGGTCGCCGAGGTAATCGTACTGCCATACTTCACGAAGCAGCTCCTCCCGGGAGAACACCTTGCCCGGGTGGGCGGTGAAGAACCTGAGCAGGTCAAATTCCCGCTGCGTCACATCGGCCCTCTTGCCGTTGACCCACACGTCGTACCGGTCGGGGTCCACCACGATGCCCGACTGCGCCGGCGCGCTCTCCGCCGGCACCGTCAGGTTCGTGCGGCGGATGTTCGCCTTCACGCGGGCGAGCACTTCCCGGATGGCAAAAGGCTTTGTGATGTAGTCATCGGCCCCGATTTCAAGGCCGAGGACTTTATCTGTTTCCTCCGCCCGGGCCGTGAGCATGATAATCGGCGTGAAAATGTCAGTTTTCCGGATTTCCCGGCAGACGTCAAATCCGGAGAGCTTCGGAAGCATGACGTCAAGTAGGATGAGATCCGGCTTTTCCTCGGCGGCCTGAAGGGCCGACTCCCCGTCGAATGCGGTGATGACGTCGTATCCTTCCTTTTTCAGGTTGAACATTAAAACGTCCACAATCGCTTTTTCGTCGTCCACCACTAGGATAGTCTTCGTCATGACAAACCTCCGCCTGTCTTATTTTCCAAGGAAAACCTTCGCCTTTAAAATGCCGACGATTGTTTTTCCGTCCTTTATCTCGCCGGATAGTATCTTCTCTACGATATCATCAAAGGGCAGCCGGACAACGGAGAGAAATTCGTCCTCGTCCGGGTGGCTCTGCCCCACCTCCAAATCGGTGGCGAGATATATGTAAAGCGTCTCCTGGCTAAACCCCGGGGAAGGGTACATCGCCCCCAGAGGCACGATACGACCGGCTTTACACCCCGTCTCCTCAGAAAGCTCCCGAACGGCGCACTCTAAGGGGTCCTCTTCTCTCTCCAGTTTCCCGGCGGGAATCTCCAGAAGCTCGTCCGTCACGCAGTAGCGGTACTGCCGCACCATCAGGACGTCTCCGTTTTCTAAGAGGGGCACAATCGCCACCCCACCGGGGTGCTCCACAACCTCCCGGGAAACGTGCTTCCCGTTAACAAGCTCCACGGTGTCGCACCGGACATTGATGACACGCCCCGAAAACATCCTGCTGGACGAAATCTGTTTCTCGAAGAATTCCATTTGTTTCCTCACGTTCTCTATTTTACCCTGTAAAGGCTGGAATCATTATCTATCCGGCTAAAGCCGGCGCCACTGTTGATTATATCCCAAACCCGGGACAAATGGTAGTCGAATTTTCCTGCTAAAATTCGACCAATAAAAATAAATTGCCCCGCGGGGACAAGGCGTGTATAATAGATAATTGTTAAAAACTCTAAAATTCAGGAAGTGTATTTGTGAAAGATATCCGAAATGTCGCCATCATCGCCCACGTTGACCACGGCAAGACCACCCTTGTCGACCAAATGCTCAAACAGGCGGGCATCTTCAGAGACAATCAGGCCGTCGCAGAGCGCGTTATGGACTCAAACGATTTGGAGCGGGAGCGCGGCATCACCATTCTCGCCAAGAACACCGCCGTCATGGTAGGCGGCACGAAAATAAACATCGTGGACACACCGGGGCACGCCGATTTCGGCGGCGAGGTGGAGCGCATCCTCAAGATGGTCAACGGTGTCATCCTCCTGGTGGACGCCGCGGAAGGTCCCATGCCCCAGACCCGCTTCGTCCTTCAGCGGGCGCTGGAACTGGGGCACCGGGTCATCATCGTCGTCAACAAGGTCGACCGGCCTGACGCCCGCATCGCCGAAGTGGTGGACGAAGTCTTAGAGCTGCTCATCGAATTAGACGCCACGGACGAGCAGCTCGACTCCCCCATCCTCTACTGCTCTGGCCGAAACGGAACGGCCTCCCTCTCCCCCAATCAGGCGGGGGAAAGCCTCGCCCCGCTGTTTGACACCATCCTCACGCACATCCCCGCCCCTAGCCGCGTGACGGACGCGCCCTTTCAGATGCTCGTCTCTTCCGTGGACTACAACGACTACGTGGGGCGCATCGCCATCGGGCGCATCGAGCGGGGCAGCGTGCAGCAGAACATGGAAATCGTGGTCTGCGGCGGGCAAAACGGCACGGCTGTCCGCCGCACGAAAGTGACGGCACTTTACGAGTTTGAGGGCCTTGGGCGAAAGCCCGTGACCTCCGCCACCGCCGGGGACATCGTCGCCCTGTCCGGCATCTCGGACATCACCATCGGTGACACCCTCTGCGACCCTCTCACGCCGGAACCCCTGCCCTTTATGCACATC
>DUPW01000123.1 GCA_012838125.1 Papillibacter sp. | reverse complement strand
GGCCGCCGGCGCCCTGGACGTGTTTACAACGCCCATCTCCATGAAGAAAAACCGCCCCGCCGTTATGCTCACATGCCTTTGCCGGCCGGAGCAAAGGGAAGTCTTCTCCCGCCTGATTTTCCGCCACACCTCCACCATCGGCGTGCGGTACGCAACGCTCCGCCGCGACGTTTTAGAGCGCACCACCTTGGCGGTGGAGACGCCCTATGGCGCCATCCGCATCAAAATCTCACGGAGCGAAGAGGGGCGCAAAATCAAACCGGAATACGACGATGTCGCCGCCGCGGCTCTGCGTGAAGGTGTCCCATTCTCTGAGGTACACGCCGCCGCGCTTCGGGCGGCCCAGTCGTCGATTTAGCTTCTTCAAGAGCATGCATTTTTGCGCGCACTGCGTTCCGCCTCAGAGCGGATAATATGGCGCCATGGAACGTTGCCGTGCCGCCTAAGTGCACTTTACCAGCCTAAATAACCCACCAAGCGGCACGACACAGCTCAAACACACTTTACCAACCTAAATAACACACATAGCCCGAGCCAAACCGGCCCGGGCTTTATGTATGCAGAAAACAGGTACACTTTTGTCGCAAAATCGGGCCCTAGGTAAAAAGCGCTACATCAGAGCCGCTTTAATGGAGGATATGCACTGCACCGCAGCCTCGTACCCGATTTCCATGCACTCTACCATCTTGTCAAAACTCAGTGCGCTCACCGTCTCCGGCAGGTTCGGCGTGATGCGATATTTCTCGCCGATGGTCATGTACTCTGTGAGTGTGCTGAGCATGAGGGAGATGGACGAGTCGCTGATGTCAATAATGTTGGCGCGTGGTTTGAGCGGATAATTTCCCGAAAGGTCCACGCTCAGAACCTTCTCCTCCCCCGTCCCAAGAAGAAGCTCAACGGGGACAACGTCCGTCACGCCCCCGTCCACAAGGACCATCCCCTCCTCATAGACGGGGCGGAACACGGCGGGTATGGCGCTGGAGGCCCGCATGGCCAGGCTGATGGGCACATCCGTTTTCCAGACGGTGTTTTTCTGCGGGGAAACGCCCTCAAGGGTGTTCGTATAGGCAATCGTCTTTCGGGAGACAAGGTCCACCGCCGTGATAATCAGGCGCATTTTTGTCTCGGTGATGCTTTTCCCCTCTGTGAGCTTATCCATGTAGCGCTCGAGTCGGTCGCCTTTTAAAAATCCCGTAAAAGTAATGGGTTTTCCCATAAAAAGCTCCGCTGCGGAAATAATGATGCCGAGGTAGTCGGCGTCCACAATGAGCTTTGTGTGCTCCGCCAGCTCCTCCACGTATTTGCGCATCTGAGTGGGCTTCATCCCGAGGGCGTACATCCCGCCTACGATGCTCCCTGCGCTCGTTCCCGCCACAGCCGCGGGGTACAGCCCCGCCTCCTCCAGCGCGCAGAGGACGCCCACGTGCGCCGCCCCCCGCGCCCCTCCGCCTGACAGGGCGATAGCAAATCCCATAACGCTCCCCTCCTATTCGTTCTCTGCGAAAAATATGAGAAAGAGGGCGCGCATTATGCCAGTCCAAAGGAAAAAACCCGCCTCAAGGGCGGGTTTTGAGGTTATTTTGATTTCTAAACGTAGAATATCCGGCCCGTTTCCGCCGTCATAAAACCAGCCAGCGTCTCCACCTCGTGCCGAAACCGCTGGGAGGTGACCACGTCCATAAGGGCGCGGAAGGGCGCTTTATCGGCATCAGCCCGGCGGATGACAAGGTCGTAGCACTCCAGCTGCAGCGGAATGAAGTCCACCCCCTCCAAACTGGGCATCTTCAGCTCCGCGCCCACGCCCACGTCCGCCGCTCCGGCGGCCACGCGGGCCGCCACGGCAAGGTGCGTGTTCAGCTCCGTATCGTAGCCGGCTATTGCCTCGCCCGGATACCCCATCAGGCGCAGCTTTTCGTCGATGAGAATGCGCACGCCGCTGCCCTTTTCCCGGTTGGCCATGGTGATGTCTTTCCGGCGAAAATCCTCCCAGCCGGTAATGCTCTTGGGGTTTCCCGCCTTAACGTACATCCCTTCCATGCGCTGTCCAATGCGCAAAACAACGCAGGGCACCCCCGGCATCATCTTTTTCACGTATGGGATGTTGTATGTGTTCGTCTCACCGTCCCAAATATGGGCGGTGGCCACGTTCACCCGCCCCTGATACAGGGCGTAAAGGCCGTTGTAACTGCCCAAAGGCGAGCGGAAGACGGGGATGACGTCGTTTTTCGCGCTTATGTGCGCCACGAGAATATCTAAAACCATGTCCTTCCCGCAGATAACAAGCTCGCTCCCGCGCAAAACCGTCTCATCCCGAAGCACCTTCGCCCCATGGCTCTCCTCCTCCGCTGGTGCCGGCGGCGCAGGTACCTGCGGTTTTTCAGCAGGGTGCGGCTGCGAGAGGTAGCGGTTTATCTCCACCCGGGAAACCCGCAGCTGTTTTCCGACCTTCACGGATTTCAGCTCGCCGCGCTTAATGAGCTCGTACACCGTGTTGCGCGCGATTTTGAGAAGGGCGGCCACCTCCTGCACGCTCATCAAATCGTTTTCCAAGAATACCCCTCCGTTTCCGTCCCTGCGTATCATCAGTATTATAGCCACATTATACCACCCAGAGGGCACAGGCGGAAGGGCGGTTTGTTGGCTTTTATCTGTTTTGTATGAGTTTCTCCTCATTTTTCATTGAATGTTGACCTATTGACTTCTTTTCTTCACGATTATATTATTATTGTAACGTTTAGTTATGTTTTGTATTGTGATAATTCGTGCATAGCGTGTGGAAATATTTGTCCTCTTTCCCTGCATTTCGCGCGGATTCTCTCTAAATGAGGTGAATGACCATGAAAAAAGCCCTCGTCCTGCTTTTCGTGCTGACTTTCGTACTGGGGATGGCCGCCTGCGGAAAGACGAATGCACCGAATCCAAGCCCTTCACCGTCTGAACCTGCCGCATCCCCCTCGCCTGATGAGGAAAGCGACCTGTTTACGGAAACCTCGGACCTGTACATCTCTGCGGCGGCCAGCCTGACACAGCCAATGAATGAACTCGCGGCCCTCTACAACGAGAAAGTTGGCCCGAACGTGAACATCGTCACCAACTTCGGCGGCAGCGGCACGCTGCAGACGCAGATTCAAAACGGCTCCCCCGCTGACATCTTCTTTTCCGCCGCCACAAAGTACGTCGATGCCTTGACAGAAAGCGGCTTTGTGGACGCAGCGACGCGCAGCGACCTGCTTAAAAACGAAATCGTCCTCATCCTTCCTGCCGGCTCCGATGTATCTATCGCCTCCTTTGAAGACGCAGCGACGGACGCCGTCGCCACAATCGCCCTCGGCGATACGGCCAGCGTCCCCGCGGGGCAGTACGCTCAGGAAGTATTCACGGCGCTGGGTACGTGGGATGCCGTTCAGGCGAAAGCTGTGTACGCTTCGGACGTGAGGCAGGTGCTCTCGTGGGTGGCTTCCGGTAACGCCGACTGCGGTGTGGTATATAAGACGGATGCCGCTCTTGAAAGCGGCGTGAAAATCGCGGCCAGCGCGCCGGAGGGGATGCACAAACCGATCCTCTATCCTGTGGCGGCCCTCACCACGGCGGAAAACCGCGCCGCTGCGGACAGTTTCCTTACGTTTCTCCAGACCGACCAGGCCCTTGCGGTCTTTGAGCGATACGGTTTTACCATCAACAAATAGACTTCTTTCCTTATGGGAGGCTATGTTTTGGATTACTCACCCCTCTTAATATCCCTGCGCACCGCCTGCGTGGCCACGGTTTTTTCCGTTGCTCTCGGCCTTACGGCGGCGAACTACACCGTCCGTCTCGGCAAGGTGCTCAAGGGCCTTGTGGACGGGATTCTGACGCTCCCCATCATCCTGCCGCCGACGGTGTGCGGCTACTTTCTTCTGCTGTTTTTCGGCGTGAATGGCCCGGCCGGGCGGCTGGCGCAGGCGTGGTTTAACGAGCGTATCGTCTTTTCGTGGTACGCCCCCATTATCGCATCCACCGTCGTGGCCTTCCCACTGTTTTACCGGACGATGCGGGGGGCCTTCGAGGAGTTTGACAAAACCCTCATCCACTCCGGTCAGACGCTGGGGCTCTCCAACGCGTTCATGTTCTGGCGCGTGATATTGCCGAACTGCCGCCCCAGCCTTGTGGCGGGGACGGTCCTCGCCTTCGCCCGGGCTCTCGGGGAGTTCGGCGCAACCATCATGCTGGCCGGCAACATCCCCGGAAAAACCACCACGATTTCCATCGCCGTCTACTCCGCCATGGCGGCGGGGGATACAGCCCTTGCCAACAGGTGGGTTCTCATTGACCTTGCCATTTCCTTTGCCGCAATGCTTGTGATGAACTTCGCCGGTGGCGGCTTAAGACGCCGTAAATCGGGATTGTCCCACTAAAGGAGGGCGCCGTGGCTTTAGACATCGATATTGTAAAGCGCCTTCCCGGTTTCACTCTGCGTGTCCGGCTCAAGGCGGAGGATGAAATCGTGGGCCTTCTGGGCGCATCAGGCAGCGGCAAGAGCATGACGCTCAAGTGCATCGCCGGCATCGAAACGCCGGACGAGGGCGTCATCCTCCTAAACGGCAGAGCCCTGTTCGATTCCGACCGGAAAATCAACCTCCCGCCCCGCCGCCGGCGCACGGGATTTCTCTTTCAGAGCGCGGCGCTGTTTCCCAATATGACGGTGGAGCAGAATATCCAGTGCGTGCTCAAAGACAAAACGCGGGAGGAAAAACGGCGCATCACGCAGGACGTCCTCTCCCGCCTTGGGCTTTCGGGGCTGGAACTCCGGTACCCGTCGGAGCTGTCGGGCGGACAGAGACAGCGGGCGGCGCTGGCGCGTATTCTCGTCACACAGCCGGACATTATCATGCTGGACGAACCCTTCTCCGCCTTGGACTCATATCTGCGCTGGCAGCTTGAACAGGAGCTGTCTTCTGTGCTCAGGGACTTCGGGGGCACAAGCCTTTTCGTCTCCCACAATCGGGACGAGGCCTACCGCCTGTGTGACACACTCGCCGTTCTCTCCAGCGGAGAGATTGCCGCGGCGGGGGATAAGTGGGCCATCTTCAATGACCCGCAGTCTTACGCCGCCTGTCTGCTCACGGGGTGCAAGAACATCACGCCGGCTCATCAGGCGGGGGATTTCACCGTTTCTGCGGCCGATTGGGGCGTCACGCTCCGGACAGAGGCGAAAGCGGCGGCGCCCGTGCGGTACGTGGGCATCCGTGCCCACGACGTCGTCTTCACAGACTCCCTCGCCCTGCCCAACACCTTCCCCTTTGAGCTGGTGGAGGAAATGCGGGACACCTTCAGCTATATTTTCATGCTCCGCCTCTCCCCTCACGCCGCGCCTCTTCGCGTGGAAATATCCCGCGAGCAGTATCAGGCTCTTAAAAAACTTCCACAGTACGTCCAACTGCCGCCGGGCAAGCTCCTTCTGCTCACGCGGGACTAACTGTCTCCCTCACGCAAAACAACCCCTGCACCGGTTAAGCCGGCGCAGGGGTTTTCTGTTTTACTGCAAATTAGACGGACGCTTCCGTTTCCGCTTCTTTCGCCAAGCGGCGCCTTTCGGCATACTGTCTCAGCGGGCGGACGGCAAAGCGCTTCACGGCGAAGATAAGAAGCTGAATGAGGACCGCCGCCGCCATAACGAGTATGAGGTAGAAAATGATGTCCTTCACTGACATGGGCTGTAGTCTAAACTGCCTGTCGATATTGCCCGTGTCGCTTAAAAACTCAAGCATTTTCTTGGCAGGCGGCGAAAAATACGCCTTCGCCCCCAGCTTCGCCTTCCAGATATCAATCAGGCGCAGGTACACAGGCACAAGCCCGAAGTGCACAAGGTACATGGTGAGGGTAATCTTGCCGAGATGGTGCCAGATACGGCGGTTTAAGAGTCGCGAAAAGAGCGTCATGTTCAAAAACGCCATGAGGACGATTATCATGATGTAAACCGTCCTGCGGAAGTTGTCAATGCCTATATCCTGCCGGACCGTCAGGGCAAAGAAGCGGTAGATGGCATAAAGCTCCAGCAACGAGAGGAGGATGCGTCCCACAGTCGAGAATTTGACGTCTTTCAGGCGGTCGTAGATGAAAAAAATGGTCATGCCGAAGGCCATACTGGTGAAAGCCCGCACGATACCTGCGGGGAAAGGCCCCATCTTGAGGTAGAAATCAAGGATGAAGGTGGAGTTAAGGGTGAAATACGTCAGACCCAGAACCCCCAGCAGGGGCGCGAGGAATTTCATGAAACTGTAATGCCTGTAGGCGGCGTATGTATAAATGTAGCCGACGATGAGCAGTCCTGTCAAAAACCACATTGGGACAATGGGCGTTGTGTTTTCGTTGTAACCGAAGGGGGTTCCCACAAGGAAAAGAAATTCCCATTCAGAATTCATAAAGGCTTTCAGCTGCCCTAGGAAAGTGGGTTTAAAGCCCCAGCCGCCGAAAGTATACCGCTGTACGGTGAAGGGATAGACGAAGAAGTGCAGAATCAGCGCGATGAGAAGCACAGGGTAAATGGGGAGAATCTTCTTTTTCACATACTCAACGGCCTTCTGCCGCGCCTCTTCCGGCGTGACGGGTTCGGTGCGGCGGGCAAGGTCGCGGCTGACGGAAATCATCAGCAGAACACCCGAGAGGACAAAGAAGAACTCAACGGCGCTCTCGCCGGAAGGAAGCAGCTTCGGTTCACCAAAATAAAACTCGCCGTGGTAGATACAGACGAGGGCCGTAAACAGAAACCGCCAGAACTCAACAGTGAGCACCTTTGGCCTTTTCTTAATGAGAACATCCTGCTGCACGGCTAAACTGCCTGTCATGCTTTAATCCCCCCGTTGTTTATTCCGGACGCCGCCCTAAAGGCGGCCCCCCTGTCGCCGTTTTAGGACGGCGGCATAGACAAGTCATTATAATACGCTGCCCCGCATTGCGTCAACGAACCCTCGAGGTTTCATGGTATTCGCCAGTTTACCGGTCGCGGCGTTGTGCATTGTGTGTATATCCCATCCCATTCGGGCAAATTGCGCAAATTGGTTAACGCCTTCCAAGAAAAGATTTCAGAAAGGTGCCAGAGTCCGGCGCGCATAAAATCAGATAGTCTATCCGTCCCGTTCGCCCTCCGACATTATTTTGAGCAAGGCTCATTAAGTCACACATTCATAGGCCTCCCAAAATTCCTATCAGTGACTGCAGGGCGTCTGTGGGGGCGTTTCGCCTATCGACCGCTTGAGGCGCTTCCCCTAAGTATGTATTCCATCCTATCAGTATTTTTGCTTCAATAACTTTTTCGTAGCGCACCGCACATCGCATTCGCTCACGACAAATCACCATCGCTTTTCCACGCGACGCTTTGGTGTGGTGACGGTAAACGGCGTATAGTTTCCCTCATCCGTCCCAGCCTTTTGCTCGGCCATCCACCTCTGTGCTTCGGGGACAACCGCAAAATGAGCCGGCGCACCGGTCGGGGCGTCTCTGGCAATCATCGGCGCGTAGCAGAGGGGCAAGGCGTTTCACACAGCCCGTCTCGCAATAAGAGACAGGCTGAAAGGGCAATTCGGTATTGGAAAAGTGCTTAAAAATCATTTTTTAGGCCTGACCGGTTCTCATAACATACCTCTTTTCCGCATATAGTCTAGCATGACTATTGCCGGGAGTGATGTTTTTGAAGACCAACATCGAGGAGCGCGCCTGTGATTTGGCGATATACATCATAGAAACCAAGGCGACGGTACGGTCGGCGGCAAAGAAGTTCGGCATAAGCAAAAGCACGGTACATAAAGATCTTTCGGAACGTCTGGAATCCATTAACAGACCTCTTTACTTACAGGTTAAGAAGGTTCTTGAACAAAACAAGGCCGAAAGACATATACGCGGCGGCCTGGCCACACGGATGAAATATAAAGGCGTGTAGTGCGACGGAGCCCGACGTAGCGGGCTCCGTCGCGTTTGAAAGACATGTATGACGGCCTTGCTTGCGTATTTCCATTTTGTGCAAATAATGTTATTTGTTATCGTTTTCTGCACTAAGAATCATGCATTCTTGCTATAGCCACAGGCCTTTGGTTATCGTATAATATAGACAAAGATATAAGTTCTAATTCGGCGTTATGTCTTATAGGTTCAGCCTTATCTCCAATTATCAAGAGCATTTATTGTGCTGCTTGCCCTTTCATTTTGATACTTCTCTCATGGCGGATGCCAAAGTCCGGCTTTAAAGTGCCTCCTTTACCTTACCATAGTTCTTCCCCCCTCCTCTCTCATGCAGTCATCCCTCCCGTCGTTGCCGGACCGGCTAAAAGATCGCCCTGAATTTCCCCGATGCCAGCGTAAAAGTCCGAGGCCCTCGCCTCGGACTTTTCGCATTTCCCTATTGTTGTTTTCCGGCCTATAATGTTAAACTATTAACAAAGTATGACTTGGTTTTTCTCTATATTGTCAATTCACCTTTTATTGAATGGCTGGTATACTAAACGAAAGTTATCCTTAAAGCAGCAAAAGACATACTGAAGACGGAACCCTCTCACTGAGGAAAACAACACTCTCCGAGGTTCAGGCTAAAAAGCCGCCTTGCACCGTCTAAAGTATTCTGTTTCTCCTTTTTCCTTCTATTTCATAGCACAGCAAAAGGGGCGGCTTTTAGGAGCGGTCAGATAGGGATTTATAATTCTTGAAAAATTCGGCATAGTCGTTGATATTCGGCTATGCCGTTTTTTCGTTTAGTTTGGTAAGTTGATAGCGCCAATGCAGTTATAGAAAATTTGAATCCGCTGGGTTCTGCGGCCATCT
>DUPW01000122.1 GCA_012838125.1 Papillibacter sp. | reverse complement strand
GGAGAAGAAGGGCGCCCGGGCCGTTCCCCAGTCGTCCGCCGCCATGATGTAGTCCAGCGGAATATGATCCCGGATGCAGTTAAACAGCTCGATTTTGAAGTCCACAAGGCGCTCGAGGAAGTCCCTGACCGCTTCCGGCTCGGTGATGAGGTCGATGAGGGCCTGCTCAAACCCTTCAAGGGCGTGGAGGCGCTCAAAGGGGCCGTTGCTCATGCGCATGTAGAGCGCCAGCGATTCGTCCCGCTCCAGCTGCGCCCCGTCCGAGGCCCAGTCAAACTGCGAAAGGTCCGGCCATTTGATTTTCTCTTCCCATTCGGTGATGTCATTTAAGACATTCCCCATGGGTGTGTTGGAACCCTGCGCCTCGGAGAACTTGTATTCCACTCCGAACCAGTCCGTGGTGTCCTTCGTGCGCTCGATGGGCGCGTCCTGCGCGATGGACGAGACGAACACCTGAGACGATGCATAGAAATCTGCCATCCAGTACGGTTTTTCGTGATTCAGAGCCAGCATCAGGTTCTCCCGCGGGGTCACCGGCGTCTCCCTCTTCACCGTCGGCCACACCGGCGGCATGGTCGGAATTTTGATTTCTTTAGTCGGCACTGTGATGCACCTCACTTTCAAATATTCAGCGCGGCGTTAAAGCCATCGTGAACGGCGTCTCCCAGGGAGCGCGGCTCTTTTGCGTCGCCAACGATGTAGACTTCCGTCTCTGGGAGAAGGTGCCGCAGGGCTTCGATGTCCTGCTTTCTCGGTATCAGACCTGCGGAGATGAGCACCGTGTCACACGGGTACTCCTCCATCTCCCCCGTCCCAAGGGCCACGCAGCAGATTTTGTCCGGATGGATGGAGAGAAGCCGTCGTCCCGTGAATATTTCCACGCCGTTTTTCTCCAGCGTGGGCATCAGCTCGCCCGCTCCCATATCGGCGCCAAGCTCCGACCTGATTTCAAACAGACGCACCTTTTTCCCGCGCTGAGACTGCGTGTAGGCGCTCTCAAGGCCTAACGAGCCGCCGCCGATGATGGCAATCTCCTCGCCTACGGAGACTTTATCCATATCCGCATCCACCGCCCAGTGGACGTGGGGCGAGTCGATGCCCGGCACGTCCGGCATGAAGGCTTTTGCTCCCACGGCAATGACGAGGGCATCAGGATTGAGCTTCTGTATCGTCTCCGGAGTAACCTTCACGCCGAGGCGGATATCCGCGCCGCTGTTCATCACAGTGCGGCAGAGATATTCATGGTAGTCCTTCATATCCAGCTTCAGTTCCATGGCCGCAGCGGCGGTGAGGTTTCCGCCCACAGCCTGCTCCTGTTCAAACAGCACGACTTTGTGCCCCCGCTCAAGGAGGGTGAGCGTCGCCTGCATACCCGCAGGGCCGGCTCCAACGACGGCCACTGTTTTCTGCACGCGGGCCCGGCGCACCATGCCGTCTTCCAGCTCATGCTCCCGTCCCAGCTTGGGGTTGACACCGCACATCAGTGTCTTTATCGCGCCGACGCGCCGGTTGCAATATCCGCAGCGGGAACAGGGAACCCGCTCTTCCGGCTTGTTCATGGCATACTTGCGGGGCATTTCCGGGTCTGCCATGAGCGGGCGCGCCATGGCGCAGAAGTCCGCCATGCCTTCGGCGATGATTTTCTCGGCGTTGTCAAGGTGTGTAATCCCCGCAACAGCCGTGACTTTACATTTGAGGATTTTCTTCAGCTCCGCCGCATAATGGACGTTGTTCATCCGCGGCATGTACATATTCGGGAACCAGTAGCGGAAGTATTTCACGTCTGTATGGAGCCCGCTGGAGACGTTTACGATGTCGATTTTGTCATCCAGGAGCTTTAAGTACTCCTTTGTCTCCTCAAAACGCATCCCGTCCGGGTGCATTTCGTCTGCCGAGACGCGAAACTCAATGACGAAGTCCTCGCCGCACTTTTTGCGGATGCCGTCTAAGATATTCATGGCAAACCGGGCGCGGTTTTCGAGGCTACCGCCGTATTCGTCCCGCCTGAGGTTATACAGAGGGCTTGAAAACTGCCCGATGAGGTTGCCGTGCCCGCCGTGGACGAGGCAGATTTTCATGCCCGCCCTTTTGCAGCGGTGCGCCGCATCGATGTACATTTGCTCCAGTTCCTGAATCTGGTCAATAGTCATTTCCACGGGGCGCACGGGCTTGCGCCCGTTTGCCGTGGCCCGCATCATCTCCCGGGGTGAAATCACCGCCGACGGGCCGAGGGGCACCACGCGGTTAAACTCCCACACGGCGTCGATACCGGAGTGGTTAATCTCCAGCGAGCCGAGGGCGCCGTACCGCTCGCACATATCGTTAAAGCGGGACAGGCCAATGAGGTAATCGTCGTTATCCACACCCACCTGCCGCGGTTCGTCCTGCGCATTGGCGATGTCAATGGAGCAGTTGCCCAGTGTGACGATGGCGGCCCCGCCCCGGGCGATGGGACGGAAATAGTCGATGTGCTCCATCGTCATATAGCCCTTTTCCGAAGTGAGCTTCGGGGACGTGGGCGCCATTTCTATACGATTTTTAAACTCCACCCCGCGAATGGTGATGGGCGAAAAAACGTGTTTGTAGTCGCTTCCCAAGATTCTACCGCCTTTCCCCCGCTTTACTCCTTCTTCTCATCTTCAGACTTCTTGATGTCGCCAAAGCGGAGTGTGATTTTGCCGTTGGGCAGACGGACGCCAACGAAGTCGCCGCGCAGGCGGACGAACTCGTGCTTGTCTAAATCGTCCTTCGCCGCTTCCGCAAGGTGCGCCCAGTATCCGTCCGGCGCCTTGTCAAGGGGCACGCCGTCCTTAATCATCTCTGCACGGACGAGACGGCCGTCCAGCTCACGGGGCGTGATGCCTTTTTGGATGCACAGGTCTGCCGCGATGCCCGCCGCCTGACCCGTGGACATGCAGATTGTGATGATGCGCACAGCGGCCATGGCGTGGAACTGCGCCGAGACGCAGCGGCCCACGACGAAGAGGTTGTCGACCTTCAGCGGCACGATGACGCGGTAGGGTACCTCGCAATAGTTGGCGGGGTTCTGATAGACGCTGTAGCTTCCCTCTTCCGGCGGGCAGAAGGGGTGCATGGCCTTGTCACAGGGCTCGGTGATGTTGATGGCACCGGGAATCGGCTCCTTGGAGTGGATGTGGTGCCTGAAGCCCCAGTACCCGCTGGTGGGATGGTGGGTATCGTAAAGCTCGGGGAATTTGGCGATGCTGTCTTCAAACTTCGTGGCAGCGGCGATGTCCGTGTCTTTCAGGACATACTCGCCCACGATTCTTCTCGAGTCGCGGATGCCGGGCATGGAAGCCAGCCCCGAAATGCGGCAGTTTTCAAAGCCCGGGACGTACTTGCGGTAGGCCGCCTCCAGCCATTGGTTCTGCTGGTGCTGCTCCACGATTTGACGCGACAGATCTTCAACGCTGGTGTTGCGGTTATAGTAGCTGTGGGCCACGTTGAAGGTGATGTCCGCGTCTTCGTCGGGCGTTCCGGGAACCTGATAAATCAGGCCGCCGGGGAAAATCGGGTACGGCAGGTCGCCGTTTTTCACGGCCTCGTCCATCAGCTGGCCGGCCAGCGAGAGGTTGTCGGGATAGCCGGAGTTGTCCTCCCGCCACGCCGCCATGGCCTCCCGATACTTCTTCATGTTGACGTTGGACATGCGCACGCCCATGGTGTGGGCGAGATTGAGTCCCATGTATTCGGCGTTGCCCACTTCATAAGGCACACCCGACGCGGCGGCGATATCGGCGTCGCCCGTGGCGTCTATAAAGTACCGCGCCTTAATCTCCATGCGGCCGCCTTTGGTGTAGCAGACGACGCTTTCGATGTTGTTGCCGTCCATCACCACGTCTACGGCATGCACGCCGTAGAGCAGGCGGCAACCGGACTGCAGGAGCATCGTTTCCATCTCGAACTTGCAGCGCTCCGGATCAACGGCCGGCGTGTGGGGCGTGTCGTAGAGATAGCCCTGTTTGTTCAGACGGTCCAGGAGCTCTTTGCAAATACCCTCAATCATGCCGGCGGGGCCCGTTACGAAACCGTTCGTCATAAGCCCGCCGAGGCTTGTCAGATTCTCAACAAGGAGCGTTCTCAGCCCTCTGCGCGCCGCCGCAACGCCTGCGGCAAATCCGCCCGGCCCTCCACCGATAACGAGAACGTCCACATCATACTGGATCATTTTTAGCCCTCCTTTTACGCTCTACCCTATTCCTACTCCTGTTCTTACTCTCTGCCTTGTTCCTTATCGTAAAACTCGCGGCTGTACGCGTACAGTTCCGAAATCCCCAGCCACGTTTTTTCCGGCTCCCGGAAGAAGGCAGACGTATAGCAGCCCCCGCCCGGGGCGTAAAGGTCGACGGTTTTGCGCACCATGGAGACAACCTCGTCGCTTGAGTAGTCGACACCCGGTGTCATACCCTCCAGCGGGGCGCAGAAGCCGATTTTGTCGCCGTATTTCTCCTTCAGCGCCGGAAGGTCCACTGCGCGGCGCTGAAGCTGCAGGATATCGACGCCGAGGTCAATCGTGTACGGGATAAACCGTGTCACGTTGCCGCAGGTGTGCAGCTCAAATGCAACGCCCTTGCTCTTGACGTGGTCGATGAGTTTCTTCGTGGGCTCATACACAAGCTCCATCAGCATCTTTTCGGAGAAGAAGGTGTCCCGCTCCGTTCCCCAGTCGTCATGGAGCGTGACCATGTCGAGGGGGTAGAGGGAGTTTATTTTATCGAAAAATGCAATCATGAAATCGGCGTATGCATCGAAAAACTCCGCCACCGCTTCCGGCTCCACAGCGAGGGCGTACATGCTGTCCGTATACCCGCCCATGATGGAGACGAGGCGCTCGGTGCAGCCGCGGCCTAAGTCGTATTGCATGACCTTATCGGGATTGTATGTATCGCGCATATACTGCGCAGCCTTTTCTTCAAAGCCCCACTCGGAGAAATCCGGCCAGACGATTTTCTTTTCCCACTCTGTGATATCGTCTAAAAGCTGCGTGCCCGGCGTAAGCATGGCGCCGCCTGCGGAGCAGACCCACGTCCAGTCGGTGTTGAACCAGTCTTTAAACTCGTAGTCCTCCGTGGCCTTTCTCTTCATGTCCGAGTGAATTTGCATGCCCCGGGGGCAGTTGCCTGCCACGTCATGGGTCAGTAGGGACTGGAAGTCCGTTGTGGAGCAGGGCATCCAAATCGGGTTGTTTCTTTCCACGGCGCGGCGGAAATTCTCCCGCGGCGTGATGGGCGTGTCAAACTTCGGTGCGTCGCACTCTCCGCCTAAAAACGGCGACGAAACGCGCTGCGTCGCAACGGACGCACTTTTAAATTCTGGTCTGGGATACTTCATACACACTCTCCATTACTCCATAGTTCTCTACTTAACAGCTTTGTTGGATGACGAATCCCCACGCCATTCTTCGGCCAAAATTGCGTACAAGTATTCGTCATTCCACTCTTTATCCATTCCGGGCCTGCCACGCTTGCTTTTCAGAAACGCGCCCTCTCTGCGCATGCCGCACTTTTCCATGACGCGGCTCGTGGCGCCGTTTTCCGTGTTGCAGTAGGCGCAAATCCTGTGAAGGCGCAGGCCCTCGAAGCCAAATTTCAGCAGCGCTTTCACGCTCTCCGTCATATAGCCTCGATTCCAATAGTCGCGGTGCAAAATCCAGCCTAAGACGGCCTGATGCCCTTCGTCCGTGAGGTAAATCCCGCAGTGACCAATGAGCCGGCCGCTCTCTTTGAGCGTAATGGCAAAGACGTAGCTCGTGCGGGGCGTGTCCCCCTGCCGCGCAATGATTTTGTCAAGAAAGGCACGTGTACCCGCCTCGTCGTATGGGCCCCACGTCATGTACCGCACGTTCTCGGGATCTGACGTGTAAGCGTGGACGGCTTCAAAATCCTCTTGATTCAGATCCCGCAGAATAAGCCGCTCTGTAATAAGCTCCATAGGGCATCCCTCCGCCTGTTTTTTCTCTGTCTGCGCAGGCTACCGCTCCGGGCCGAGCTGCTTACCGAGCAGATAGCCGTAAGTGAGCGCCATACCGTGGCTGTTGCCGCAGATAATGAGCGGGTAGTCCACGCCGTAGCGCCCGCCCGCCGCGTTACCGATGGCGTAGAGGCCTTCCACGACCGCCCCGTCCTCACTCAGCACGCGCATGTTTGTGTCCACCCGCAGCCCGCCCACCACGGCGAGGACCGCCGGCCCGAATTTCAGGCCGTAGTAGGGCGGCTTGTCTATCGGGATGAGAAGCTCTCTGCGTTTGCCGAAGTCTTCGTCGCGCCCCCGGGCGCACATCTCGTTGTAGCGGGTAAAGGTCTGCACAAACGTTTCCACCGGAACGCCCATCTTTTCCGCCAGCTCCTCCGGCGTGTCCGCAGACACGATGTGCCCGCGGGAAAAGCCACGCTCGAACATCTTTTGCTCCGTTTCCACGTCAAATGCCGGCTCGCCCAGTTCAAAATCCTGACCCCACGCGATGCCGCCGCCGTACTTGAGGGTTTCGGGAACCTTTTCCGCCCACGCCGAGTCGACAATGGACCAGGCGTACTTCTCCCGCTCCCGCAGAATGGCGAGGCATTTGCCCTGAACGTAGTTGTCCTCGTTCATAAAACGGGTGCCGTCGGGCTTAACGAACAGGAAACAGAAGTTGCTGAAGTGGTACGCCTGCGGGTGCATAATCATGGGAAACGGCGGGTCTTCAAAGGAGCCGCCCGCCCAGAGGCCAAGGCGGTGTCCGTCTCCGCTCCCCGTGGTGTATTTAACGGGACAGCGGTTGGCCAGCGGCGCGAGATCCTCGCACATCTCCGCATTTCCGCCGATATCCCCCGTGGCGAGGACGACGCCGCGGCGCGCCCGAACGAGCACATAGCCGCCTTCTGCCCTCTCCCCGTACACGCCGGTGACTTTCCCGTCTTCTTTGAGAAGCTGAACGGCGGGGGTCTTAAAGAGGTACTCCACGCCGAGCTTGAGGGACTCGCTGAACATGGCATGGACGGCGTCAGCCGCGCCGGCGCGCATCCCCTTTTTCGCCATGGGCCCGTCGAAAAACCGATGGGAGCCGTAATACTCGCGGTATGTATCCCCAAGATAGGCGCTGCCCTGCAGCACCGGACGGGCTCCGTACTGCGTTACGATATCGATGAGCCAGTCCATCGCGTTGCCGCTCTCATTAAAGAAGAGCCAAACGAGCCTCTCATCGCATCGGTTTCCGCATCGTTTAATCCACTCCCGAACAAGCTCCTCAGAGTTGTTCTCAATGCCGTTGGCTTTCATATAGGAAGAACCGGCGACACCGATATTGCCCCCGCGCCCGGACCAGCTCGCGCCCTTTTCCAGAACGAGAACCTCTGATCCACACTGGGCGGCGCGCAAAGCGCAGGTGACGCCTGCTATGCCGGCGCCGAGTACGACGACGTCGGTTTCCAGAACTTCCCGCACCTCTTCCGGTGCAATCGGCGGCGGCGGAGTGGCCCATGAGCCCCATGAAGGCCGAACGTTTTTCATCATAATACCTCCCATCCTCCCTCTGCTGAAAAAGTCCTCTTTGTATGCATTTTTGCTCTCTTCACTTTTATCTGCTCCTAGTGTATAATATGTAGCGAGAATAGAGTCCAGCTTGCGGCGTCATAAAAATATGTTTCATAATTTAGACATATCGACGATTATTATTTAACATATTCCTTCGATTTTAGCGGGATTCACACGATTTCACTGTAATTTAAAGAGGCGTATTCCAGACATGGAAGGATAAGGGTATATGAAGGGCAACGAGGCAATTCTATATTAACTATAGATTTTTAGCCCTCATGGTGGAAAACGCTGCCATTGAAGTAAATGGATAAGCTGTCTGAGAGAGGATGGATACAAATGAAAGACGATTTGTATAAAATTGGAGAAGTGGCCACTCTTTTTAACGTCTCCGTACAGACTCTGCGGTTTTACGAAAAGATTGGCCTTTTTGTCCCCGCGACGATTGAGAAGTCCACGGGCTATCGTTACTACAGCTGGGAGCAGTTTGAGCGGCTGCGGAACATCCTGTTTTTAAGGGATTTCGGCCTGTCCCTTAAAGATATAAAGCATCAGCTTGATGTGGAGCACAGCGCCGTATACAAATCCCTTTTGGAGGAATACAGCCAGACCTTGGAGCGTAGAATTCGGGAGGATATCCAGCTTAAAAAGTATATTGACCGAAAAATCGAGAATCTGGAGCTGGCGCGCTATTTGCCGAAAAATAAAACACTCTTCCTGCTATTCCCCAGTCTGAAGGTTCTAAAGCACGATTGCGTCATAGGCAGCCGCGCCACTTTTAAGGACATGCAGCTGACGATTGCCAGCCTCATTTCGGAATACCACCTCAAGGCCGGCATTGAGAGCGTGGGGCAGTATTTTAAGCCGGATGCGCTGACAGATGAGCTTGGCGGGCTTGTGACGAGAGGGATTTTCATAACGGAAGAGGTGTTTACAAGCGATACTTATTCCATCGCCGAAGAACATATTACGACCATACCCAAGGGCGTTTACGGTGTTATGTATTACCAGAGTTCCACGAATCAGTCCCTCCCCTTCGTCAAGAAACTGCTAAGTGACATAAGACGCCAGTCCCTCCAGCCCTGTGGAGACATTATTCGTACCATCGTCTTTGATTTAGGGCGCGGCAAGCCGACGAAAGACGGATATCTCGCCTGTATGCGCGTGCTGGTAAAAGAGGCAAACGGCGCCTAATTTAAAAGGAGCGTCCATTATGAAAACGCCGACACTTGAAACCCAGAGAATCATCCTGCGCCCGCCGACAGTTTCTGACGCGGAGGCCATCTTCAAAAACTGGACGTCGGACGATGACGTGACACGATACGTCACCTGGAGCACGCATCAGTCCGTGGAGGATACGAGAAAATGGCTGATGTTGGAAGAAATACGCGTAGAGAGCGATAAAAGCTACCAGTGGGTTTTTGTCCATAAGGAGACGGGCGAGATTTTTGGCTCCGGCGGCTTCGCAATGAACGAAGAGCGCGGTATGTATGAACTCGGCTATGTTTTAATGAAGAAGTATTGGCGTCAGGGCCTAGCAACGGAAGCGGCCAAAGTCATGGCGGATTTCGCCGTCGGCACGCTGGGGACGAAAGCGCTCTTCGCCCGTCACGCCGTGGAAAATCCCGCTTCGGGACGGGTCATGGAAAAAGTCGGGTTCGTCTATCACTGCGACGGGACGTGCAAGTCCCTTGACGGCCTTCGCGTGCTGGACAGCAAGGAGTATATTCTCACGGTGCCGTAACGAAAACTGCGACCTGTGAGAGAAAAGGAGTGGCTTTCATGCAGTATGGGCCGGACCCCAACGCCCTGTACCCCAACGAGAACATAAAAAGCGTCTGCTTTATTAAAAACACCGTCACACGTCCGAACATCATCGTGGGGGATTACACCTATTACTCCGACCCAAAGGGCCCGGAGCGGTTTGAGGAGCGGGTGACGCACCATTACGACTTTCTCGGTGATAAGCTCATCATCGGCAGGTTCTGCGCCATCGGCGAGGGCGTGGAGTTTATCATGAACGGCGCCAACCACAGGATGGGAAGCGTCACCACCTACCCCTTTAACATCTTCGGCCACGGATGGGAAAAGGCGACGCCCTCCCTTGAGGAGCTCCCCTTTAAAGGGGACACCGTGGTGGGTAACGACGTGTGGTTCGGTCAAAACGTCACGGTGATGCCCGGCGTGCATATCGGAGACGGGGCCATCGTGGCGGCCAGCTCCGTGGTGACGAAGGATGTGCCGCCATACACAATCGTGGGCGGAAATCCGGCGCGGGTGATAAAGAAGCGATTTGATGATGACCTCATCGCCTATCTATTAGAGCTTCGGTGGTGGGATTGGCCCGCGAAAAAGATATTCGAAAATCTCGACGCCCTGTGCAGTGGAGACCTTTCAAAAATTCGTGCGATTGGAAAGTGACCTGCTCCCCCCCATGAAAGGAGGCCGCCATGGATTACGCTCGCCTTTTCCCCTTCTGGGCACAGCTTAGCCTGGAAGAAAAGGACGCCCTTCATCGCTCGGCCCAAACCGTCCGGCATAAAAAGGGCGCCCTCATGCACCGCAGCGCAGAAAACTGCAAAGGACTGATGGCGATCCTCACGGGACAGATGAGAACATACATTCTCTCCGATGAGGGCCGGGAAGTCACGCTGTTTCGCGTCCATGCCGGTGACGTGTGCGTGTTGTCTGCATCGTGTCTGTTGGACGCTGTGGCTTTCGACGTGCTCATCGAGGCGACGGAGGACACCGATGTTTTAATGCTCCCTTCCCCGTATCTGAGCGAGATTATGGAAAACAACCCCTACGTGGAGCTCTATCTTTACAAAACGGCGGCGGAGAAATTTACCGACGTTGTATGGACGATGCAGCAGATTCTCTTTCGCAAGGTGGACCAGCGCGTCGCCCAGTTTATCTGGGACGAGACGGCCCGAACCGGCGCCCTCGCCCTCCGCATCACCCACGACGAAATCGCCCGATACATCGGCAGCGCCCGGGAGGTAGTGTCGAAAGTGCTGAAATACCTGGCGGAGCATCAGGCGGTGGAGCTGCGGCGCGGTGTGATACATGTTCTGGACAAGGAAAAACTGAAAATCTTTCTGTAATGTGACATTGTTACAGACTTCTCCTCCGGTCTTTGGTAGGATTGCCCTATCATAGCCGGAGGTTTTGATTTGATGGCACAAAGCACAGGAGGTTTGGAAGGTGCGGATAATAAAGAAGGGTAAAGTCGATAAAAGCCGCTGCGTGGCCTGCGGCGCATGCGTGAAAGCGTGCCCGATAGGCGCCGTGACCGTATGGAAAGGCCGGCATGCCGTTATAGACGAGAACCTTTGCATCGGCTGCGGCAAGTGCGAAAACGTCTGTCCGGCAGGGAGCATAGAAATCGTGGCGAGGGAGGTGCGGCAAAGTGATGCGCAAACGCTGGTATGACTATCTTTGGATTTGGTCTATTTTGTTTTTCGCCCTTGGCTTTTTTAACATCCTGTTTGCGTGGCTGGGCCTGATTGACTTTCTTGTGCCCCTCCTCTTTGCCATCATCGGCGGCAACAAAATGTTCTGCAACCGCTATTGCGGCAGGGGCCAGCTCTTTTCGGTGCTGGGCGGAACGCTCAAATTCTCCCGAAACAAAAAAGTGCCAGGGTGGCTCTCATCAAAATGGTTCCGATATGGGTTTTTAGCCTTTTTCCTTGCCATGTTCGGAAACATGCTCTTCCAAACGTGGCTTGTAGCCCGGGGTGCAAACTCCCTTACTGAAGCTATACAGCTTTTCTGGACGCTCAAACTGCCATGGGATTGGGCCTATACAGCCGGTATGGTGCCGGACTGGGTGGCGAAATTCAGCTTCGGGTTTTACAGCCTGATGCTCACATCTACCCTCATCGGGCTTATCGTCATGGCCCTGTATAAGCCGCGGACTTGGTGCGCCTTCTGCCCCATGGGCACCATGACACAGGGAATCTGCAAGATAAAACGGGATAAAGACGAATCCGCCCCCCTCCCCACGGCCCACGAGTGAAAGGCACAGACGCCAAACGGTAAAACATAAAACAAAAGCCGCGCCCGTTGCCGGGCGCGGCTTGTGCCGTTGCGGTTATTGAATGAAAACGCCAAACCGCAGGTCGTTTCTCTCTCCCCCTGAGAAACTTCAATATAATGTCTGCGTTGCAAAAATCGCGTTTTTAAAGTGCGGTAGATGGGAAACTCGGATGGAATCAAAGATAATAATGGTATCTCACTGCGCCAGTTCGTCCATCCACGCCGCGTCGTAGAACAACTCTGTGAAAATACGGGCGATAGCCGGGTCAAACTGTGTGCCGGCGTTGCGGCGGATGCGCTCAATGGCCACGTGGTGGTCCAAGCCCTTCCGGTAGGGCCTGTCATTCGTCATGGCGTCGTAGGCGTCCACCACGGCGACGATGCGGGATATAAGCGGGATTTCCTCGCCGGCAAGCCCGTGGGGATAGCCGGAACCGTCCCACCATTCGTGGTGATAGAGAATCCCCTCCGCAATGGGCTCCAGCTCCGGAGATGTTCTCGCAATCCGGTACCCGATTTCCGGATGGCGCTTCATCTCCGCCCACTCCATGTCCGTCAGCTCCGAGGGCTTCGTAAGAATCTCGTCCCGGATGCCGACTTTCCCGATGTCGTGCAGGGAGGCGAGAAGCTCCAGCTTGTCCATCTCCGCCTGACCCAGCCCCAACTCCTCGCCCACCGCCTTTGACAGGGAGATGAGCCTCTGAGCGTGCTCCTCCGTCTCATGGCTTTTTTCAAACATCGTGGCTTTAATAGAGGAGACGATGGTGCTGTGGGCGCTGCTGTGCTCAAGGAGCTTCCGCTGGTACATATAGCCTTCCGCCAGCTTGAGGATATCCTTCGTATCCTCGGATTCCGATGATTTCGTCGCGCAGCCGAGGGACACGCTGTGCTGATAAATGTCGGTGGCGTTGCTCTTATCAAAATCCACCAGCGCCTTTTGAATCTGGCGCATGATTTCGACCGCCGTCTCGTTGTCCGTTTGTGGCAGGAGGATGCAAAACTCGTCGCCCCCTGTCCGGGCCAGAACGTCGCAGTCGCGGCAGCAGCTTTTTAGAATCATGGCCGTCTCCGCGATGTACTTTCCCCTTCCGCGTGGCCGAAGGCGTCGTTTATGAACTTCACACCGTTAATGTCCCCGATGATGACAGAGAGGGGGTACAGCTTCTCTTCGTCCATCCGCTGAAGCTCCGCCTCGAAGAACCGCCTGTTGTAAACGCCGGTGAGATAATCCCGCTTGTTTAAGTTAATCAGGTCGGCCTCGGCCTGCTTCCTGTCCGTTATATCAATGGAGAAGGTGAGGAACCGGTTTTCCGAGATTTTTACGGCGTCAACCGTCCACCACCGGATGTGGCCGTCCCTGTGGAAGTACTTCAGTTCCGCGCTCATTTTCCCCGTTTTAAGAAGGGCCTTGAAATGAGAGGCCGTCTCGTCCATGGCTTCCTCGGCGGTGATGTCCCAGATATTCATGCGCAGGATTTTATCCCGGTCGTATCCCGTAATGAGGGAAGCGGCCTTGTTGCTCTCCAGGAAGTTCCCGTTTTCGTCCAGCACGAACACGGCGTAGGGGGCGTTTTCGATGTAGCTGCTGTACTTCTCCTCGCTGAGCTTGAGGGCCCGCTCGGCCATGATGCGCTCCGTGACGTCAATGCCGAGGTAGCCGAAGAGCTGCTCGTCCTTATCCGGCATCTCGATGGGGAACAGGCGGCTCTCGAAATACCGCTTCTCCCCGCCGACCTCAAACTCAAACACATCCACATCGCTCAATTCCCGTCCGGAGGCGAGGTAATCGGAAAGGCGCCGCGCCTTCGCCAGGATGCCGAAAAGCCCCAGCTTGTGCATGCTCTCGCCGCCCATTTCACGGCGCCCTTTGCCAAAGAGCTGCTCCACCGCCGCAGACACCTCCACGATGACACCCTTGTTGTTAAACACGATAATCAAGCTGTTGCTGTTATCGAGAAGGCCTCTTAAACGCGCCAGCGTCTTCTGGGACTTTTCCTCCGCTTTGACGCGGGAGGTATCGTCGGAAAAGGTGCAGGCAAACTGCATTGGCGCCGGCTGATACGCCATGACGCGAAAGTGCTTGTCCGTGGCAGCGTCGTACTGTTCAAACCGCACGGACTGCCCCGTCAGCGCCACCTTGCCGTACGTCTCAATCCAATAGGACTGAAGGCCCGGCATAATCTCCAGAACCCTTTTTCCGACAATCTCCGACGCCTTCATTCCCACAATCTGCTCAAAGGCCGGATTGACGGCGAGGAACCGGTAATCTGTGGGTTTCCCCTCTTCGTCGCAGATAATTTCATGCAGCGCAAAGCCGTCCACCATGGAGTTAAACAGAAGCTCGTAGTCCTGCCTCGCTTTCTTCTCAGCTGTAATATCCTGAAAAATTGTGTAGACCTGTGACATGGTCCCATCGGCTTCGATAATGGGCGTCGCGTTCACGGAGAGCCAGATGTGGGTGCCCAGATTCGGGTTGAACACACCGAGAATCACAGGGCCGCAGGGCTTTCCCGTCCGCAGAGCCACCATCGAAGGGTGTTCATAGCCGGGCATCTCCGATCCGTCCTCCCGAACGGTCTTCCAAACAGAATCCTCCGACGTTTTCCCCATGAGCTCGGCAAGGGACAGGCCTAAAATCCGCTGCGCTTCCCTGTTCGCCGAGAGGATTTGCCCGTTCGCGGCCTGACACACAACACCCTGCGACATGGTCTCAAAAAGCCGGCGGAATTTCTGCTCGCTCTGGCGCACCTCTATTTCGGCTTTTTTCTGCTCGGTGATGTCTCTTAAAATGCAGTACGCCTGCTTAAACTCTCCACTCTCGTCTCGCACGATTTCCCCGTCGTACGAGACGGTGATGAAGCGGCCGGATTTATGGATAACCTCCAATTCCCTGTGGATTGTCCCCTGCTGCTTAAACGTCCCGAAGCTCCTTCGGTATTTGTCTCGGTCCGCGGAGCTGAGAAAATCGCAGAAGAACCGGCCCAGCACTTCCTCCGGCTCGTATCCGAAGGTGTCCAGCCAGCGGTCGTTGACCTCCACAATCCGCCCCTCGCTGCTGAGGGACTGGTACGCCAGCGGCGCTTTGTGAAAGAGCATGCGAAACCGCTCCTCCGACTGCTCCAGTTCTCCCCGCATCTTCCAAAAGGTCTTCTGCTTCGTCAGCAGGAGATAGAGCAGTACCGTCGCAACAGGAAAGATGAGCATGACGGGCGCGGCAATGCCTTCCACGACACGGATATTTTCCGGATACGGCAGAAGCGTCATGCACGCAATCATCGCAAGATGGACAAACAGGCCCATTATGTAGATATTGAACCAGCGCAGTCTATACTCTTTGGAATTCCACTGCCGCCATATCATCCCGATGAGAGCACTGATAAGAATGACGATGACACCCGTCATAACTCCGTTGCCCCCCTGAAACACCCTGTAGGCAATGGCGGCGGCGACGGCAATCAGCGTCGTCACCGGCTCGAAGAGGAGCGCCGTCACGCTGATGATGATGGAGCGTGCATCGAATAAGACGCCGGGAAGGAGCTCGAAAGACATCGACATAATCGCAATGCATGTAAGTGCAACAAGAAAACCGTTCACCACCCTCTTAATTCGGGAGCGGGTAAAGACATAGTAGGTCAGTTCGTAGATAACGGATAAAAGCACGAGTAAAGCTGCGTTGCTGACCAATGCGTACACTGCCGATTGATCCATTCCGACCTCCTTTTCCTGCAATTCGTTTCACTTTTCATCCCAAATCTGCGAAATTTGACTACATTATACCTAGAAAGTCATATTTTGTCACTAATAATCGAATTATTATTAAATATCATCAAAACTTGTTATTAAATTTTAAGTTTTACTTAAATTAGTACCGTGTTTATATCCTTTGTCTTTTTTTCCAGTAAAAATACCGGTATAATAGGCATGATGTTTTGGTAACCCGCCTGAAGAGCCAGTTGGGAAACCGGAAATGTTCCGAAAAGGAGCTCGGCGAGACCATGAATACGAAATCAAAACCAAACAAGTCAGGCTTTGACGAGCGGAGACTTGACAAAATCAAACTCCTCCGTCTCAGGCCGATGAAATCGGCTCCGGCCATACCGGAGGAGGGATTGTCTGCGCAAACACCGGCTGAGGGAGCGTCCGCGCAAACGTCGACGTTGGAGATAATCGGGAATACTCCGGCAGCGGCCGCCTTTGGGGAGAAGGGCGCCAAAAGGGGCAAGTCCCAAAAGGCCAAGGGCGCAAACGCAATGCCGGAGGAACCAACGGCCGATAAGGCCAACGGGAAGAGGGCTATATCCGAGAAAGCGAAACCGGAGAAAAAGGCGAAGCCCGAGAAGGCGAAGCGGGAAAGAGCGAAACCGGAGAAAAAGGCAAAGCCCGAAAAGGTCAAAGGCGAAAAACAAAAGAAGCCGAAGCGGGAGAAAATGCCTCCGCCCTCTCCCCTTCTTGATGTCCCCTTTGCCGACGAGGCGGAGAAGGAGGCCTGCGCGGCGTTTATCGCGGACCTTAACCGCCGAATCACCTTGCGTGAAAAAGAGAAGGCGGCGCTGATTCGTGACTTTGAAATGGCGATTGCGTACCTCGCCCGCTCCGGCGTATCCGTCACGGAAGCGCTGCGGCGGCTTGACGCGCAAAACCTCGGCGGGTTTTACAGCCGCCCCTCCGGAGCGTGGTACGCTCTGGACAACGCCGCGAAAATCTATCCCCTGTCCATGAAGCATGGCACCATGGCGGTGTTTCGCCTGTCCGTCTATCTGAAGGAGGCCGTTGTGCCGGAAATCCTCCAAATGGCGCTGACGTTTACCATCAAGCGCTTCCAGAGCTTCGCCACCACGGTGAAAAAGGGCTTCTTCTGGCACTATCTTGACGTGACGAAGCGGCGCTATGTGGCGGAGCCGGAGAGCGGCGTCCCCTGCAGTCCCATTTACATCGAACGCAGCGGCTCCCAGTCCTTCCGGGTTGTGTATCACGATAAGCGCATCAGCGTGGAGTTCTTCCATATCCTCACGGACGGGACGGGGGGCACGATCTTCCTCAAAACCCTTGTGGCGGAGTATTTCCGCCTGCTTGAGGGCACAAAGGCCCGTGGCGAGGGGGTTTTGCCGATTAACGAGCTGCCCGCCGCGGAGGAGACGGCCAACGCGTTCCGTCAGGTCAAAACAGAGGGGAAGGCATCCGGATTTGTGGACAAAACCGCCGTGCAGTTCGGGGGACGGCTCGCCGGCGTCCGTCCCTGCCGCATCCTGCACTTTAAGATGGACGCACAACAGCTCAAAGCCGCCGCCAAAAGGCACGGCGCCACGGTAACGGCGTATCTGCTGGCGCTCATGTTCGTGGCCGGACGGCGGGCGACGGATAAAATCGACGGGGAGTTTAGCATTCAGGTGCCCGTCAATATGCGTAAGTTCTATCCGTCGAACACGCTGCGCAACTTCTCACTGTACTGTGGCATCCGCCTGCCGCTGCGGGATATATCAGACCCCGACGCCCTCGTGGGCGAAATCGCGCGGCAGCTGGAGAAAAAAGCGTCCCGGGAGGCCATGGACGAGATGGTGCGGGCGGCCAATCAGCTTACGAAGGTCCTCAGCTTCATCCCGCTGTTCCTCAAGGCCCCCGTGGCCCGCGTGATTTACGGCTTCCTCGGGGACGGCATATTCAGCACCACCTTTTCCAATCTCGGCGTCGTCACGCTGCCGCCGGAGCTTTCCGGGCGGGTGGAGAGCATGGACTTCGTCCTCGGCACGGCGATAACAAACCGCGTCAGCTGCTCCATGGTGACCGTTGGCGACACCGCGACCCTCACCATCGCGAAAAACACGGCGGACCCCTCCTTCGAGGAGGCGCTGTACGCCCTCCTTATGCGGGACGGCGCGGAGCCCCAAGTGGAAGGGAGCGATTTGTTTGAAGGTTAAAACCACATACCCCATGCCGTCGAAGCGGAAGCTGCAGCGCGCCCGGCTTATCGGATGGATGGCGGGGCCCTTTCTGCTGGCGGCGCTAATTTGCGGTGTAATCAACCTCACCGTGGGGGGCAAGGCGTGGAGCCTCATTGTGATATGGTCCCTTTACATGGTGTGGACGCTTGCCGTCTCGCCGGATGTGATTGAATACAACCGCATCAGCCAGTTTACAAAGCTTTTGTGGGAAAGCTGCGTTCTGCTGATTCTCATCGACGTTCTTTTGGTGTCGGGCTGGGTACTGAACGTCGTCTCCATCGTGTGCTTCGGCGGGATTATCGCCGTGTGCGCCCTGTTTTTGTCCGACTACGAACGCCAGCGGCACAACCTGCTGCCCGTCATCCTGCTGTCCGTTGGGGCGCTCGTCGGCTCGGTCTTATCCATGGTTATCATCCCCGGCCGGGTGCGCTGGCAAGTGTCCGTGACGGCGGCGATCTCCTTTGCCATGCTCGTCGTCTGCCTGTACGGCATGCGCCACGACATTAAAAGCGAGCTGAGTAAGATGTTCCATTTTCAGTAGGGCAATCTAAGAAGAACTGCCCCGTGAGAAATCTCACGGGGCG
>DUPW01000121.1 GCA_012838125.1 Papillibacter sp. | reverse complement strand
TCATGGCGGGAATCTTCCCGCCGGGCTTACAGTTTTCGAGGGTCAGGCCGGGGAATTTGCCGCTTTCGGCGATTTTAATAAAGCCTTTCTGTGTCTCCTCGTCGAAGGCCTCCCAGGGTACCGCCTTATAGTCGGCGATATAACGGGCGAGAGACTCTCTTGTATAGCCGGCGTCACTGAGCTGATGGGCCTGGCCGGGATGGAGAATGAGGACGTATGTCCGGCCGTTGAGCAGCGCCAGAAGGTCATTACCGCCGACGAAGTTGGCGGTAGCGTGGATGCTCTCGGGACCTTTGATGGCGGTCATAATCGAGGGCCGCTCACCGACTGCCCTTTCGGTAATCGTCTTGAGGTCATTATCGAAGCCTCTTGTCCAGAGCCCGGAGGGCATGGCCACGTTGCCGAGCTGCCATGTGCCGTCTACGTGGAAGACCTCTTCAATCATGACGGTGCTGTCTTCGGGGCTGAAGCCTCTGGATACGGAATACGTCTCCCATGGGGACAGGTCCTCGTTTTCGCAGAAAATGAGGTTGCAGAACCGAGAGGGCTGGCCAACCATGCCGCCGTGGGTCTTGTACTCAATCCAGCCGAGATTCAGCGCGCACAGGCCGACGGCACGGCCGATGGCGTTATTGGCAGGATTGCCGGGGCCGAAGAACGCGCTGTGGCCGTTCATGCCAAGTTCTTTGGCGATGGGGCCGCCCACGTAAATTAGAAGCTGGCTGCTGTTGATGGCGGCCAGAACGTGCCACGCCATGAAACCGGGGTCGCAGAGCAGCTCCACCGTCGTGATGATGACGGGCAGATGCTCAGGCCTCGCTCCTGCCATGACGGCGTTGATGGCAATCTTCTCAATGGTGACGACGCCGTGACCCGGCTGCATGATGCCGGGGATGACCTCATTTCTGTCCCGACTTGTTCCTGTGAGCATCTCCTCCACGGCCGCCGGCGTGGGGGGCACAATGGGAAGGCCGTCGCTCATGGCGTGTTTCAAGAAATAATCCTGACATTTTCTGTAGGCCTCGTCGTAGTCCTTGCCCTCGATGAAGAGGTTGCCAAAATCGAAGTCGCAGGGCGGCGGGTTTTTCTCCTCCTCCGTCAAAGGCTCCGTCAGGGCGCGGACGATGGGCTCCACCATGTACTCGGCGATGGGGCCGTATTTGTCAGGCTTGTTTTCGGCGTTCACCCACATGAGCGCAGGGATAGGGACAATTCTCAGCGTGGGCAGGCCGTGGGCCCACATGCTGAAAGCCGCGTTTGGATACATCGTCTCAATGCTCAGGTGGATACCGGGAATACCGGCTTTTTCGTAGGTGACGGGCGGCTCCGTCGGCCAGCCGCCGGAGAGGCGGACGCCTTCAATGAACGCGTCAAAGTCCCTTAGGTACTCAATGTTTTTTTCAGCGTCCATGCCCGTCTGCCGGTAGACGACTTTTGCGGTGGGGTATTTCTCCTGTAGGGCTTTCTCAAGTGCGCGATTGAAGGGAATGCTTTCCGGCAGCGCGCCAATAATGGCGATTTTTTTCCCTTCAATGCTCGGGATGCGCGGCGCCGTCAGCCCCTGAATTTCCGTTTCCCGCACGCCGCGGGGGTTGCACACTTCTAATACATATTTCCTCTCCATGCAAACATGTCCTTTCCGTTATTCTTATTGATTGGTCCCATGTTTTTTAGTCGATATAGCCAAAATGATTGGATATACACGTCTCCTGTTTAGCATTATATTTGAGAAATCGTTGATAATCCAATCCATTTATGGTAATATTTTCATAAACTTCTGGTTATGGAGGGATGGGCATGACCATTGGTCAAATCAACTGCTTTATGACCGTTGTAAACGAGCAGAGTTTTTCAAAAGCGGCAAATGTCCTCTTTGTCTCTCAGCCGGCCGTCAGCAAGAGCATCGCCAGTTTAGAGGAAGAGCTGGGTTATGCGCTCATCGACCGCAGGGACCGGGAGTTGCGCCTTACCCCCGCCGGCGCAAAGCTTT
>DUPW01000011.1 GCA_012838125.1 Papillibacter sp. | reverse complement strand
CGGAAAGGCGGAATGCTGAATGTATATCCTTCTTGCCGTTATTGCCTTTGGCGTCCTCATCGCCATTCATGAGCTGGGCCACTTCGTGGCTGCCAAGGCGTTTAACGTCAAAGTTCTGGAGTTTTCCATCGGCATGGGGCCGCGCCTTCTGAAAAAGCAGAAGGGGGAGACCCTCTATTCCCTGCGGGCACTGCCGCTGGGGGGCTCCTGTGTCATGGAAGGTGAAGACGAAGAAGTGGAAGACCCGCGCTCCTTTACGGCGCAAAAGCCGTGGAAGCGCTTTATTATACTGTTTGCCGGCTCCTTTATGAACTTTATCCTCGGCGCCCTGATTGTGTTTCTCCTCGTCCTGCAGCTCAAAGGCTTCGCTGGGACGACGGTGACGGAGCTGACCGAGGATTTCCCGTCCTTTAAGGACGGAAGCCTTCAGGTGGGCGACACCATCGTCGCCATTAACGGGGAGCGGCTTTACTACTCCGATGATTTTCTCACCTTTATGTCCCTCGCCGGCGGCCGGCCGGTGGATATCACCGTACTGCGCAATGGCGAGAAAATCACCTTTGAAAACGCGCCCCTCACCCGACGCCCCTTTGTTGAAAACGGGGAGACGGTCATGCGTTACGGCATCACCTTTAACCTCATCGAACCGACGCTGGGGGCCAAAGTGCGCTTTGCCGGCTACCAGACGATGGACTTCGTCCGCCTGATTCGCCTGAGCCTTGCGCAGCTGTTCCGCGGCGAGGCGGGCATCCGGGACCTGTCCGGCCCTGTGGGGATTGTGTCCATGGTCAACGACGTGGGACAGAGCGCAGAGCTCAGCTTTACCGAAAAGCTCTTTAACATCGCCTACTTCTTCGCCTTTATTGCGGTGAACCTTGCGGTGTTTAACCTTTTGCCCATCCCCGCCTTAGACGGCGGCCGCATCCTGTTTATGTTTCTTATCCTCATCACGGAGCGCTTAAGCCGCAAAAAATTTGACCCGAAATACGAGGGGTACTTCCATGCGGCGGGGTTTATCCTGCTCATGGGGCTTGCGCTCTTCGTGCTGATTAACGACGTGCTGAAGATTGTTGGAAATGGCTAAGAAGTCTATCACGGTGGGCGCCCTTCAAATGGGCGGCGGGGCGCCTGTTACCATCCAGTCCATGACAAACACAAACACCGCCGATGTGGAGGCCACCCGCGCCCAGATTGCCCGATTAGAAAATGCCGGGTGCGACATCGTGCGCGTCGCCGTCCCCGATACGGCGGCAGCCCGCGCCATCGCCGCCCTGAAGGAGACGGCGCAGATTCCCATCGTGGCGGATATTCACTTTGATTACCGCCTCGCTCTGGAAGCCGTGGCCGCCGGTGCGGATAAAATTCGCCTCAACCCCGGGAACATCGGCACGGCGGAGCGGGTGCGGGATGTGGCGCGCGCCTGCCGGGAGCGGGGCGTGCCCATCCGCATTGGGGTAAACGGTGGGAGCCTTGAAAGAGAGATTCTGGCCCGACACGGCGGCGTCACCCCCGAAGCCCTCGTGGAGAGCGCTCTTGGGCATGTGCGCCTTCTCAATCAATTCGATTTCGACGATATCTGCATCTCCGCCAAAGCCTCGGACGTGCGCCTGACCGTTCTGGCATACCGCCTCCTTGCGGAGCGGACGGACTATCCCCTCCATCTGGGCGTCACCGAAGCGGGGACGGAGTACATGGGCCTTGTAAAATCAGCCGCCGGCATCGGCGCCCTGCTCATAGACGGCATCGGAGACACCGTTCGCATCTCCCTCACCGCGGAGCCAGAGCGGGAAGTGAGGGCGGCTCTTGCGCTTCTTGGTGCCCTGGGCCTTCGCAAAACGGGCCCGGAGGTCATCTCCTGCCCCACCTGCGGGCGCACGCAGATAAATCTCATCGGCATCGCCAATGAGGTGGAAAAGCGGCTGGAGGGCATGAAAAGGCCCATTACCGTGGCCGTCATGGGCTGCGCCGTCAACGGGCCGGGGGAGGCCTCCCGCGCAGACTACGGCATCGCCGGCGGGCGGGGAGAGGGCGTTTTGTTTAAGGGCGGGAAGGTGCTCCGAAAGGTCCCGATGGAGCAACTGGTGGACGCCCTCATAGACCTCATCGAAAGGGACGAGAGATAAAGCCGCATGACGCGGTGGTGAAAGTGGGAGAGTGAAAGTTGAGTCAGCAAAAAGCTATACCGTTTTTTGACATATTTACCTGCTGCGCGGAGGACGATTCCCTAGCGGCGGTCTTACATAAAACGAAAGTCCTCAGCGCCACAGTAGACCGTGAAAACCGAATTATGCGGGCGACGATGCTCTTTCCCAAGCCCATGGCGCCGGTGGACATCACCATGGTAGAAGAGGGGATTGCCACGGAGTTCGGGCTCAGGCTCGTCACCGTCTCTCCCGTGTACCCAAAGAGCGCCATGCCGGTGAGAAAGGCCCCCGCCTCGGGCGGAAAACGGGCCGTCGGGACTGTTTTATACGGACGGACGCCCTCCGCCAGCGTCACCTCCATGGACAAGGTCACCCTTGAGCTGGGGAGAGTGACGGTGCGGGGCGATATTTTCGATGTGCAGCACCGGGAAATCCCGAGGCGCGGCGCGTGGGTGATGCAGTTTGACATGACGGACTACACAAACTCCGTCCGTGTGTCAAAGTTCATGACGGATTCCAACGCCGGCGAAATCGTCTCACGCCTGAAAGTGGGGATGACCGTCACCGTCACGGGCGTTTTAAGCATAAACCGCTATGACGGGGAGATGGTGTTAGAGCCCACGGGAATTGCCGTAGCCGAGCGGGAGACGCGCACCGACACCGCCGAGGAAAAGCGTGTGGAGCTGCACCTGCACACCCGCATGTCTGCCATGGACGCCCTCACGGACCCGAAGGAAGTCGTAAAGCGGGCCATTGAGTGGGGCCACTCCGCCATTGCCATCACGGACCACGGCGTGGTGCAGTCCTTTCCGGAGGCCATGCACGCCGCGGGGGATAAAATCAAGGTCATCTACGGCGTGGAGGGGTATTTCGTCAACGACGTGGACAGCCGCCTCGCCGTCTTCGGAAACTGCACCGGCACGCCGGAGGACGAAATCGTCGTCTTCGACATTGAGACAACGGGCCTGTCCACAATGCGGGATGCCATTACGGAAATCGGCGCCGTTATCATGAAAAACGGCGTGGAAATCGACCGTTTCCAAACCTTCGCCAATCCCGAGCGGCCCATCCCGCCAACCATTACGCAGCTGACCGGCATAACAAACGAGGACGTGAAAGACGCACCCTCCCAACGGCAGGCTGTTCGGGAATTTCTCGAGTTTGCGGCGGGCCGCCCCCTCGCCGCCCACAACGCCAGCTTTGATATCGGGTTTATCTACGAGGTGTGCCTGCGCTATGGACTGGATTTTGAGCCGCAGTATGTGGACACCCTCGCCCTGTCCCGGGCGCTATTTCCCGACATGAAAAGCCACAAGCTGGACATTGTAGCGGCGCGTCTGGGCCTTCCG
This sequence comes from Papillibacter sp., assembly GCA_012838125.1. GTDB lineage: Bacteria > Bacillota > Clostridia > Oscillospirales > Oscillospiraceae > Sporobacter. Next base: position 7,914 of record DUPW01000011.1, on the reverse strand, counting down.
GAATTTAGGCATCACCGCGCCTCGGACGACGCCGTCACCACCGGACTCGTCCTCGCCAAACTCTTTGACAAGCTGCGGGAGGAGGGCGTGGGCGACCTTAGCCAAATCAACGCCCACATCTCTGCGAAAACGGCGGGGAGGATGAGAAACCGCTTTAAGCCGAAGCACATCATCATTCTTGCGAAAACACAGGCGGGGATTAAAAACCTTTACAAACTCATCACGAAAAGCCATCTTGAGACATTCCACCGCTTCCCAATTATCTTAAAAAGCGCCCTCATGGAGCATCGGGAGGGGCTGATTATCGGCTCCGCCTGCGAAGCGGGGGAGGTGTTCGAGTCCATTGTGGACGGGCGCAGCCGGCTTGAGCAGCGGCGCCTTGCCGCCTTTTACGACTACCTTGAAATCCAGCCCCTCTGCAACAACACTTTCATGCTCCACGGGGAGAGGCCCAAGGCGCGGAGCATGGAGGACCTGAAAAACTTTAACCGCCGGATGGTGGAATTAGGGCGGGAGGTTGACAGGCCCGTCGTCGCCACCACGGACACCCACTTTCTCGACCCGGAACACGAAGTTTTCCGCCGTGTCCTGCTCCACGCCAAGGAGTTTTCCGACGCCGACAGGGAACTGCCCCTCTACTTCCGCACCACAGAGGAGATGCTGGAGGAGTTTTCCTACCTCGGTGAGGAGACGGCGTACGAAGTGGTTGTCACAAACACTCGGATGATTTCCGACATGATAGAGCCGGTGCGCCCCCTGCCGCCGGCGAAAACCCTCTACACCCCGAAGATTGAAAACAGCGCCGAGGAGCTAAAAAACCTCGTCTACGGGAAAATGCGGGAGCTGTACGGGGACAACCCGCCCGACATCATCAAAACCCGCGTGGACACGGAGCTGGGGGACATTCTCGCCTGCAACTACGACGTCATCTACATGAGCGCCCAGAAGCTGGTGGCCGACTCCCTGAAGAACGGCTATCTGGTGGGCTCCCGGGGCAGTGTTGGCTCCTCCATCGTGGCGTATCTTTCGGGGATTATGGAGGTAAACGCCCTGCCGGCCCACTACCGCTGCCCAAGCTGCCGGCACAGTGACTTTGAGTCGGGGAAAGGGTACGGCTGCGGCGCCGATATGCCGGACAAAAACTGCCCCCACTGCGGCACGCTCTATAAAAAAGAGGGCTTTGACATCCCCTTCGAGACGTTCCTCGGATTCGGCGGCGACAAAGTCCCCGATATTGACTTAAACTTCTCCGGCGAATATCAGGCCCGGGCCCACAAGTACACCATGGAGATGTTCGGCGCCGACCACGTGTTCCGCGCCGGCACCATCGGCACCGTGGCGGAAAAGACGGCCTACGGCTATGTGAAAAAGTACCTCGAGGGCACCGGCCGGCAGGTCTCCCGGGCGGAGGAGAACCGCCTCGCCCGCGGGTGCGTGGGCGTCAAGCGCACCACGGGGCAGCACCCGGGGGGCCTTGTGGTCATTCCGCAGGACATGGAGATTTACGACTTCTGCCCGGCCCAGCACCCGGCGGACGACAAGGGTAGCGGCATCATCACCACCCACTTTGAATATCACAGCATGGAGGACAACCTCCTCAAGCTGGACGAGCTGGGTCACGACGACCCGACGATGATTAAAATGCTGGAGGATCTCACTGGTGTGAGCGCCCGGGAGATTCCGCTGGACGACCCGGAGACCATGGCGATATTTAAGTCGCCGGAGCCGTTGGGCCTTGCCCGCGGGGACGAGATTATCGGGGAAACGGGCTCCATCGGCATCCCAGAGTTCGGAACGGGCTTTACCCGCCAGATGCTCTGCGACACAAAACCGGAAAACTTTGATACCCTCATCCGCCTCTCCGGCTTCTCCCACGGCACGGACGTGTGGCTCGGTAACGCCAAGGACCTGATTTTAAGCGGCACCGCCACCATCAGCGAAACCATCGGCTGCCGCGACGATATCATGCTCTACCTCATATCAAAGGGCATGGACGAGAAGTTCGCCTTTAAGATTATGGAGAGCGTCCGCAAGGGCAGAGGCCTACCGGATGGGGCGGAAGAGGAGATGCGTCAGCGGGGGGTTCCCGAGTGGTACATAACCTCCTGTAAGAAGATTAAATACCTCTTCCCGAAGGCCCATGCCGTGGCCTACGTCATGATGGCCTTCCGCATCGCGTGGTTTAAGGTGCACCGGCCTCTGGCCTTCTACAGCGCATACTTCTACCGCCGCAGTCAGAAGGATGCCTTCGACGCCGAGTACATGATTCGGGGCATCGACGTGGTCACCGCAAAAATACGGGAAATCCGCTCATCTACTGACGTGAAGGCGAAGGAGGAGGACCTGCTCACCACTCTGGAGGCCTGCTACGAGTTTTATAAGCGGGGCTTTTCCTTCGCACCCATCGACCTGTACGAGTCTGACGCGGTGAAATTTAACATCGTGGGGGACAATCAGCTGCGCCCGCCCTTCGTGGCCATATCCGGCCTCGGGGACGCGGCGGCACGGGACATCGTGGCCGGACGGGTGGGAAAGACGTTTATCTCCATAGAGGAACTGCAAATGTCTTGCCCGAAGGTCTCTAAGGCCCATATCGAGCAGCTTCGTATCCTCGGCGCCTTAGACGGATTGCCCGAAACGAGCCAGATGACGCTTTTCTAAAACACAAACCGCCCGAATACCGCGTATTCGGGCGGTTTTTTATTGAGACGTTGGACGAGGGGTAACTTCGCCAGAGGGGGGACGTGCCGTGGGCACGTCAATCAAAGCCGGGAGGGCGGAGACGAAAAAACGCGCGCCCACAGAGGGAGCGCGCGGTCGTGTGTAAGATGCCAGTCCGGGGAGAAGAGCCGGTGCAAATACAGCCCCGACGCGGGAATACTAAGGTGCAGGCGCTTTTTAAGGCCTATTCATACTGCGCCGGTGCGTTCCTGTCAGCGCGGCGACTTATACTGCGCCAGCGTATCTCGAAGAAGGGTCTGAAACTCCTCCGCCACGCTTTGGGGGGCAAGGATTTTCGCCTCGCTGCCGAATCCGGCCACCCAGGCGTAAAACAGAGGGCTAACGATAACGGGCACCTGAAAAGTGAAGCTGTCCTCCCCTGAGGGGACGAGGATGACCTCTTTCCCGAACCGGTCAATGACGACGCCCGCCAGATGGTTTTTCATCTCAAGGCGTACCGTCTCCTCCCGCCCGCTGTACATGGAGAAGAAGGGCGTTAAGTACTGGCCGATGTCGAGCTTTTTATAGTGCTCGATGCCGCCGCGGGGGGCGTCCGTCACCTCAATTTCCGTCATTTTATCCACGCGGAAATGTTTCATCCTGTCGGCCTCGTCATCGTAGGCAATCATGTAATAGTTATCGTCGTTCCATGTGAGGGTCCAGGGGCTGACGACGTATCGCGCCCCGCCGCGGCGGAAGATTTTCTCCTTCGAGACGGCGTAGTGATAGTAGCGGAAGCTGATTTTCCGCCCCGCCGCAATGCCGCTGTGGATGGCGTCAATGTTGTAGTAGATGCTCTCGTTCATCGTCTTGATGCGGTTTGTGACGAATACTTGACGGTGCAGCGTCCGGGCGGCGTGGACACTGGTCAGACGCTCGATTTTCGAGATGAGCTGGGAGGACTTTTTGTGGGTGATGAACTTGGAGGACTGGACGCTGTCCACAAGAAGGCGCAGCTCCGGCAGCTCAAACACCCGTTCGGCGAGAAAATAGCGCGTCGTCCTCGAGCGGACGACCATGATGTTCATCCCGAACCGGCGGAGGGCCTCGATATCGTCGTACAGGCTCTTGCGTTCGGCGGTGATGCCGAAGTTTTTAAGCTCCGCCATGAGCTCGGCGAGGGACAGGGGGTGGTCCTCGTCCGTCTTTTCCTCGAAAATCTGCTTTAAGTAGAGCAGCTTGAGCTTCTGGTTGGGCGATCTCGCCATTTTCTCCCCTCCTTCGGCAAGAGAATACACTATTTACCGCCCCTGCGCAAGGTCAAACAGCTAGCGCAGGAACACGCACACGGCGGTGGCCACCGCGAGGACGCTGAAAATGATGTTCCAGACGTCCCCGCTTCCGAGGGACTTTCTTTTCCGGCAAGAGGGGAGGTGGATGACTTTACCCACAGTGTGCTTCGGACCCGGCAGCGCCGTGACGGCGGATTGTCTTTGGTAGATGTGCATGGTTATGCCTCCTCACTGATGGGGGGATAAGTGCCTGAGCTCTTCCCGGGCTTCGCGCTCGCTGTCAGCGGAGAACACGAAGGCGCCGCTTGCATCGTAGACCTCGATGTGGCCGTTACGGTTTCTGAAAATATAGTCCATAGCCTTAAATCCCCTTTCTGTTTTGCTTCGGTACATCTGATGATTTGAGTATAGCGCCCAAAGTGTCCTATAAAACGGACAGTGAGGCGAGAAAGCGGGATATTTTAAGGATTTTTTCAGCGCCCCTTTCCCTTATGGAAGGGCGGGGGACGTGCCTTTGCCGGAGATGAGGATGTGGGGGTTTTTGTCGGGGTCCAGCCAGCGGAAGATGCGCACCATAGCGGAGCGGGGCACGGCGACGCAGCCGCGCGTGGGTTCCGCGCCTACGTGGAGGAAGATGGCGGAGCCGCGGCCGGGGATGCGGGAGGCGGTGTTGTACCCGATGACGAGAGCCATCTCGTAGTCCCGTGGGTATTCTGCGAGGTGTTCGGCGCTGCGCCACCTGTCGGCGCCTGTTTTTTCAACCCACTGGTTATAATTGAGGGAAAGGGGGTCATCCACCCAGCAGCTTTGGGGTGTGATGCGCCGGTAGGCCATTTTCGTATCCCGCTTTTCGTGAATCCCGAAGGCCGGCCCTAAGGGATAGAGGCCTACGGGCGTGGCGCAGTCCCCTTCCCGCTTGTGCTTTGTGACGCCGGCGGCGCCGACAAAACCTGAGATGGCGTGGCCGAACTGTCTCCATGCGCCGTCTGCCAGCTGAAAGAGATGGATGCCGGCCCGGGTGCGCTCAGGGGTGACGGAAATCAGCTGCCGGCAGTCGGGCGGGAGAGCCGGGAGGGAATCGGGGCAGTCTGCCGGAATTTCGGGCATAATGCGCAGCCTCCTTCTTGATAATGATCGGAATGTATGGTATGAATAGAATATATGCGGCATGTCCTCCGGGTTTACTTGCTAAACCGGGTATGGGCGCCGATGGAGCGATTTTTCGCGGCGTGCGAAGCGTTATTTCGCAAAGGCGCCGTATGTGCTCGTATTGCAAGGAGGGTTTTATTTTGATATCACATGGCAAGGACATAAAGATTTTTGCCGGGAACGCAAACAAACCGTTAGCGGAGAGTATATGCCGCCATATTGGGATTCGTCTGGGGGACTCCGTCGTTACCAAGTTTTCCGACGGGGAAATCTCCGTATCTCTTTATGAATCCGTTCGCGGTTCGGACGTTTTTATCATTCAGTCCACATGCCAGCCGGTTAACGATAATCTCATGGAATTGCTGATTATGGTCGACGCGTGCAAACGTGCTTCGGCCGGTCGAATTACTGCGGTGGTTCCATATTTTGGCTACGCCCGTCAGGACAGAAAGGCCAAAGCCAGAGACCCTATATCCGCGAAGCTCGTTGCCAATCTCATCACTTCCGCCGGGGCCGACCGGGTGCTCACGATGGATTTGCACGCATCGCAGATACAGGGCTTTTTTGATATCCCTGTGGACAATCTCCTCGGCAGCCCCCTCTTTGCCGAGTACTACGCCAATAAGTTCGGAGAGGACGCCGATGACGTGGTAGTGGTCTCGCCGGACGTGGGCTCCGTCTCCCGGGCGCGGACCTTTGCGCTGAAGCTGGGGCTGGGCCTTGCCATTATTGATAAGCGCCGGGAAAAAGCCAATCAGTCAGAAGTGATGAACATCATCGGCGACGTGCGGGGGAAAGACGTCATCCTCTACGACGACATGGTGGACACCGCCGGCAGTCTGGTGGGTGCGGCCAAGGCTCTCGTGGAGTCCGGCGGGGCCAGAACGATTTACGCCTGCGCCACCCACGGCGTGCTCTCCGGCCCCGCCATCTCGCGCGTTAATGACAGCTACATCAAGGAGCTCATCTTCACAGACACAATTCCCTATCCCGGCGAGGTCGCCAGCGAGAAGATTAAGTATATTTCCGCCGCGCCCCTCTTTGCCGAGGCCATCGACCGCGTCTACGAAGAAGTCTCCATTTCCACGCTGTTCCGCTAAACGAGTATGGCTTGGGGCGTGCTGAAAAAGATGTTTTTTAGAAAAGCCGCAGGCGTGCGCTGGATTGTCGTTTTTTTAGGCAATCCGGGGGATAAGTATGCCGAAACGCGCCACAACGCCGGCTTCATGGCGGCGGACGCCATGGAAAAGCGCGCCGGCGTGCGCATCAGCCGTTTGAAGTTTAAGGCGCTCACCGCAGTGGCCGATATCGGCGGCGAGGGCGCTCTGCTGATGAAGCCGCAGACCTATATGAACTTAAGCGGCGGCGCCGTGCAAGAGGCGATGAAGTTTTATAAAGTCCCTCTAGAGCGGGTGATTGCCGTGTCCGACGACGTGACGCTGCCCATGGGCAAGCTGCGGATTCGCCGCAGCGGCTCCGCCGGCGGCCACAACGGCCTGAAGGACATCATCGCAAAATGCGGTGGGGAGGAGTTCCCGCGGGTTAAAATCGGCGTGGGTGCGCCGGAAAACCCTGAAATGGATATGGCCGACTGGGTGCTCTCGTCCTTTACGCAAAGGGAGATGTCCGTGATGGCGGAGGTATCTTCCCGGGCGGCGGAGGCGGTGGAGACCATCATCTCCCGCGGTGTGGATGTAGCCATGAACGCATACAATTAAAGTATAGAGCGAAAAGCAAAATAACCGGGAGCAAAAATGCCCCCGGTTATTTCTATGAATGACTATATTTGTCTCATGAGCAGAAGCGGTGTTTTCCGATGACGGTAATCAGCGGGCGGGACCAAATCCATGCGCTGGTGGCGGTTACCGGGTTAAAGTAGTAGATGGCGCCGCCGGAAGGGTCCCATCCGTTGAGGCAGTCCTGCGCCGCCCGGTAGGCGCTGTCGGCCACGGGCTCGTCAAACTGCCCGTCATCGAGACAGGAGAAGGCGCCGGGCTGGTAGATGACGCCGGCGAGGGAATTGGGAAAGGACGGATGGCGAATCCGGTTGAGTACCACCGCCCCTACTGCCACCTGCCCGATATAGGGCTCCCCTCGGGCCTCAGCGGAAATCAGGCGCGCCAAGAGATGCAGGTCGTTTGACTGGGACGTGGCGCCGGAGGAGGACTGGATACCCATGGCGGAGAGGGTTTGGTCACCGGCGATGCCGTCAACGGCGAGGCCATTTCGCTGCTGGAAGTAGCGGACGGCCTCTTCGGTGGCCGGACCGTATATTCCGTCCACACCGCCAAAGTAGTATCCCCAGTTTCTCAGCTTCTGCTGAATCTGCGTGACCACTGAACCGGTGGAACCGCGGCGGTAGACGGCCGCGTCGGCCCTTTGGATTTCCTGAAAGAGGGAGATGATGATGATATTGAGGATGAAGATAATCGCCAGCGAAATGGCGAGCTTCTTTTTGTTGGGCAATGCGAAAAACTCCTTTAACGAGAGAATATTCCGTGCCTTTAGTGTACGAGGAAGCACGCGCTGTTATGAGATGTAAAATTTAGCGAATTTAGATAAAAAAAGGCCTCAGGCTAAAGCCTGAGGCCTGTGTGTTTTGGGAATCAATAAGCGCGGGTGTTTTTTTCTTTGGTAATCTGGGTGATGAAGGAATTAAGGTCCGTCGCGCCCATGTCGCCCACAGAGCGTTTGCGGACGGTGACGATGCCCTGCTCCGCCTCCTTGTCGCCAAGGACGAGCATGTAGGGAATCTTCCGCACCTGGGCTTCCCGGATTTTAAACCCGATTTTTTCGTTGCGGGTGTCCGTCT
>DUPW01000120.1 GCA_012838125.1 Papillibacter sp. | reverse complement strand
GGCAATAATCCCTGCACCTTTTCATATTTCCTCGACATAGCAAGACCCCCTGATGTAGCCCTCTTATTGTCCTACATCAGGGGGTATTTTGTCTATTGTCCGTTTTTACTGGTTCGGTTCAGTTTCGCAGGAGGGAGCTTTTTTACCGGATTGCGCGGAGGGTTTCGCGCGCACGCCTTCGCACGCATCATGGCGCACTTTTAGGAGCCGGCATTTTAGGGCGCACTCAGGGCCTTAGGTGCGCTCTACGCAATTTATTGACCCGCTTGAGGAGGGGTGCGCCTTAACCTACTTTGCTGAAGGCACGTTCAGGGCGTAAGGAAACTGTCACGCACTCCTTTGCTCAGTTGAAAAGGCATTCAAAGCGAAGACGTGGGAGATGCCTTAGCTTCCCCGGGCCATCCGCAGGCGCGTTATGAGGGCGCTTATGCACCAGAACAGGAAAAACGCCCCAATGTTCACAATCACGACGCTGGCCCCCGTGGGCGTGGCAAACATGTAGGAGCAGACGATGCCGATGAGATAACACACAACGGACACCGCCGCCGAACAGATTGTCACCGACTTAAACCGCCTGCACAGGCGCATGGAGGTGAGGGCCGGGAAGATGATAAGGCTTGAAATCAAAAGCGCCCCCATCATACGCATGCCGAGGACGATGGTAATGGCCGTGAGAAAGGCGATGAGCATGTTGTATACGCCCGTCTTCAGCCCCACCGCCTTGGCAAAACTCTCGTCGAAGGTCACGGCGAAGACCTTGTTGTACAAAAACGCAAACAGCCCAATCACCACAGCCGACAGCGCCACGGAAAGGCGCACGTCGGCGCGGCTCATGCTTAGGATGCTGCCGAAGAGGTAGTTGTACACATCCATGTTCATCCCCGTGGACACGGAGATAGCCACGACGCCGATAGCCAGCGCGCCGGTGGAGATGAGCGCCACTGCCGCGTCGCCTTTGATGCGGCTGTTTTCGCTCAGCCGAAGGAGCAAAAACGCCGCCACAACGCAGACGGGGATGGCCACCGCAAGGGGCGCGGCGCCTAACGCCGTGGCAACGGCCAGCGCGCCAAATCCCACGTGGGAGAGCCCGTCCCCAATCATGGCGTAGCGTTTGAGCACAAGGCTCACGCCGAGAAGCGCGGCGCAGAGGGACACCAAAAGCCCCACAATTACCGCCCGCAACAGGAAGCTGTATGAGAGCATTTCCGCAAGGACACTAATCATGCCGGCAGCCTCCTAGAAAACGCTTTCCGATGTCCGACGCGCAGTACTCCTCTGTGGTACCGAAAAAAAGCTGTTCGTTGCCCAGATGCAAGATCTTGTTGGCGTAGCTTGCCGCACCGCGGACGTCGTGGGACACCATCACAACGGTGATACCCATTTTGCGGTTAATCTCCTCAATCTGGCGGTAGAGCTCCTGCGTCACCACAGGGTCGAGGCCCGCAACGGGCTCGTCAAGCAGGAGCATTTTTTTCGTGGCGCACAGCGCCCGGGCAAGGAGCACCCGCTGCTGCTGCCCGCCGGACAGTTCCCGAAAGCAGTGGTTTCGCCAGTCCCACATACCCATCCGCTCAAGGTTTTCCCGCGCTGCGGCCCGGTCGGCCTTTGAGTAAAAGGGCCTCAGTCCCCTCTGGGCAACCCGTCCGGAGAGGACGACTTCAAAGCAACTGGCGGGAAAGTCCTTCTGCACCTTCGTCTGCTGCGGGAGATAGCCAATTTCGCTTGCTTTAAGCCCCCCGCTCATGGTAATGCTCCCGCTCTGGGGCACCTTCAGGCGAAGAAGGCCCTTTATCAGCGTACTTTTCCCCGAACCGTTTTCCCCCACGATGCAGAGATAGTCGCCGCTGTCGATGGTAAAGCTCAGGCCGCTTAAAACGGTGTTCCCGTCATAGGAAAAACTGGCATCGCGGCATACTAAAATCGTCACGGGCTCAGGGCCTCCTTCAGCGCCTCGGCATTGGCCGCCATCAGCTCAAGATACGTCTTGCCAGCGAGGAAATCCTCCCGGCTTACGGTGTGGCAGGAGTGGAAAAGCCGCTTTTTTGCCCCCGTGGCCTCGCAAATCGTGTCGGCCATCACCCCACGGGACATCTCAATGTAAAACACAACGGGGATGCCCTCTGCCCGCACTTTTTCAATGAGAAAGGCCACCGTCTTTGCGCTGGGCTCCGTCTGCTGGGAGCAGCCGGGAAACGCCGCATAATACTTAAGGCCGTAAGCCTCGGCAAAATAGCGGAAGGGGAACCGGTCCCCGAACACCAGCGTCCTGCGCGCGCAGGCGGCGACGATTTCTTCAAAGATCCGGTCAAGTTCGTTAAGCTCTTCAAGATAGGCCTCTGTATTAGCGCGGTAGTTTTCGGCGTTTTTCTCGTCCACAGCGCACAGCGCCTCGGAAATGGCCCGGACAATCACCGCCGCGTTCTTCGGGGACGTCCAGACGTGCTCGTCGTACTCCCCCACGTCGTGGTCGTGGTCATGATCATCTCCCACGTCGTGGCCGCCGCCCTCGCCATGGTCATGGCCGTCTCCTGCGTCATGCTCGTGCTCCATACCCTCCACAATTTCCTCCTCCACCACGTCCACCATATCCATGAGGGCGAGGACGGTGATGTTCTCCGTATCGAGGGCCTCCAAAACACCCCGCACCCACGTCTCGGACTTGCCGCCGACGTAGATAAACACGTCGCAGTTTTGAATCCGCGCCATGTCCTGCGGCGAGGGCTCGTAGCTGTGGCTTTCCGAACCGGGGGGCAGCAGCATGGTCAGCTCCGCTTTATCCCCTGCGATGGCCCGGACGAAGTCGTAAGGCGGGAAAATGGTGGTGACCACTTTGATTTTCTCCACCGCGTTCTCCGACCCATTATTTCGGGCGCAGGCCCCCGCGGCCAGGAGAAAGAGGGCCGCAAAAAGCCCGGCTAGCATGCGTTTCATTCCGTATCCTCCCAAATCCCGCGTTTTAAGTCGAAGTGCTCGAAACGCGGCTTATGCGCCCGTTTTATGAACTACAGCGGCTGCAGGTACCGTATAAAACAGTTCTACCCTTATCCACACTGAAATTATGCTCCTCATTGAGGTGGGATAAAAGCGTGTCCAGCTGTCGGCACTCTACTTCCACGGCGCTCCCGCAGCCGACGCAGACGAGGTTGTGCCCTGCAGGGCTGGCTCCCCCGATGTAGCGGTAGCAGGCATAAAGCCCGTCCGGCGCGGTGAACTTCAGCACCGCCCCCTCCTTCTCCAGCGTGTCGAGATAGCGGTAAACCGTGGCTTTCCCCACGGGGCAGCCGCTCCGGGCGAGATGCCCGTAAATCTCCTCCGCCGTCACGGGGTTTGCGCCCCTCTCCTTAAGATACGCCAGAATGTGGGTCTTCTGTTTTGTCTGGTACGTCCGCCTTCCGCTCATCATCTATCGCCTCGTCCACAAATTGAAAATCGTTTTCATATTCGCATCATACAACACGCCCCCGCCACCTGTCAAGATGTTCCAATGGGTACGGCCACTTCTTCTTTGCCCCGTATCAATGCGCGCACCGCCCTCCCCGCCTTTTAATCAGCGCACCTACCGCTTCTCCCTGCCTGTTTCGGTGCACAGATAACCCCTTCCTCGCCCTGTTTCACGGCGAAAAAGGCGGACAGGCGAAAGAGAGGGAGAACCGCCCGCCACAAGGCCGCATGGAGCGGTCCGGCGCAGCTACACAGCGGCAGGGAACGAACCGACACGGCGGTTCCGCCGGCGCAAAACGGGGCGGATTTACTCTCTCCGCATTATGTTCGGGATTGCGAAAAAGGGGCGGGGATTATTCATACTTGTGATTTGCCGGACATTGTATTATAATAGGTAGCTGCGTAAACTTATGGTATTTTGGATATGCTTAGGAAGCGGGATTAGCACCCGCAACGGACCATGGGATCTTATTAGGATGGGAGCTTGATTATGGTTACGCTTGAAACGGATAAGGGACTCATCCGCATCGCCGGCGACGTTTTTACCTACCTGGCCGGTAACGCTGCCACAACGTGCTTTGGTGTGAAGGGAATGACTGTGCGCTCCATGACAGATGGCCTTGTGCACCTGTTAAAGCGCGAATCGATGGGCAAAGGCGTGCACATCACATACAACGACAACGGGAGCATTTCCATTGAGCTTCACATTGCCGTTGATCAGGGCGTGAACATACCGGTTCTGTGCAAGAGCATCATTGAAGAGGTCCGCTACAAGGTCTCCACGGCAACCGGCGTAGAAATAAAAAGCGTCGATGTCTTCGTCGACTCGATGATTATCGGCTGAACGAGGAGGATTTCGTTTTGACACATCAGATTACCGGGGACCTGCTGAAAGCGATGATCCTCAACGGCGCCGCCGCCATTGAAAACTGCAAAACGGAGATTAACGAACTCAACGTCTTCCCCGTTCCGGACGGGGATACAGGCACCAACATGAGCCTCACCATGAACGCCGCCGCTGCGGCGCTGAAGGAGAGCAAATCGGGCCTGAAAGTTGGCAAAGCGGCCGACATCGCCGCGGGGGCGCTGCTTCGTGGCGCCCGCGGCAACTCGGGCGTTATTCTGTCGCTTCTGTTTCGCGGTCTGGCGCGCCATTTAAAAGACTGTGACGCCGCCGATTCCCTCACCTTCGCCGCAGCCATTACGGCGGGCGTGGAATCGGCGTATAAAGCCGTTATGAAACCGGCGGAGGGCACAATCCTCACCGTCTCCCGCTTGGCGGCCGCCGCCGCGGTGACGGAGGCGGAGCGGTCCGAGGATATCGAGTCCGTGCTTGAGCATGCGCTCGCCGCGGGCAAAGAGGCTCTCGCCGATACGGTAAACATCAACCCCGTTCTCAAAAAGGCCGGCGTTGTGGACGCCGGCGGCAAAGGCTACCTTCTCATTCTCGACGGGATGCTCCGGGCCCTGCGGGGCGAGGTCATCGATGTCTCCTCCACCGGCGAAGGGGAAGAAAAAGCCGATTTTGCCGGGTTTGAGACGGAGGACATCACCTTTACTTACTGCACGGAGTTTATCGTCTCGCGCGAGACGGAGAAAAACCCGTCCCAGCTGCGGGTGTTCCTTGAAAAACTGGGGGACAGCATCGTGGTGGTGGACGATGAGGAGATTATCAAAGTCCATGTCCACACGAACGACCCCGGCGTGGTGCTCACAGAGGCCCTCACCTACGGTCCGCTTTTGACGATTAAAATCGAGAACATGCGGGAGCAGCACTCTGCAAAAGTCGTGGAGGAAGAGGAAACGAAGAAAAACGCCGTGTGTGACCCGGTGCCCGCTGAAAAGGACTTCGGCGTCGTGGCCGTGTGCGCCGGTGACGGTATGGCCAGCGTATTCCGGGATCTTGGCGTGGACCACATCATCGTGGGCGGGCAGACCATGAACCCCTCCGCCGAGGACATTCTAGCGAAGGTCAACTTAACCCCCGCTGAAACGGTGTTCGTCCTGCCCAATAACAAGAACATCATCATGGCCGCCGAACAGTGCAAGGCCCTCACGAGCCGCAGGATTATCGTTCTGCCGTCGAGGTCCATGCCCCAGGGCGTCTCCGCCATGCTGGCCTTCGACCCGACGGGCTCTGCGGACGACAACACCGAGGCGATGAAGGAGGCCATCTCCCGGGTGCACACCGCCCATATCACCTACGCCGCCCGCGACTCCATCTTTGACGGGCACACCATCGCCCAGGGCGACTATCTCGCCCTGTTAGACGACACCCTCCTGGCCACAGGGAAGGACACCCTCTCCCTCGTGGACGCCATCGGAAAGGCCCTCGCCGCCTTCACCCCGGAGTTTCTCACCGTCTTCACCGGCGAAGGGGCCGACAGTGCCACCTCCGAAGACGTCCTGCGCCGTCTGTCCGCCATGATGCCAAATGCGGAAGTCTCCATGGTCTCCGGCGGTCAGCCCGTGTACAGCTACATGATTTCAGCCGAATAAGCTCAAAGATAAATAAGCCGCCGGAAACCGGCGGCT
>DUPW01000119.1 GCA_012838125.1 Papillibacter sp. | reverse complement strand
GTGCTGATGAAAAATCGCGACCCGCTTCTGCCGGCGTATCTTGACGTGTGTATTGAAAAACTGAGAAGAAAGATTGACGGGCTCCGCCGCGCCGCGGCGCCGGACGGCAAGGAGCAAAAGAGGGCCGAGGAGGAGCTTCAGGCCCTGCTGAAAATGAAGGAGGAGACGAAGGCATGGTAACCGTTGGGGATATCTTAAAGAGTCTGGCGGAATTTGCGCCCATTGGACGGAAGATGGACTTCGACAACGTCGGGTTTCTCGTGGGCTTTCAGGATGCCTTCGTATCACGGGTGCTCGTTGCGCTTGATATAACGGACGAGGTGGTAAGCGAAGCGGTGGACGTGGGGGCGCAGCTGATTGTGTCCCACCACCCGCTGTTTTTCCAGCTGAAATCCGTCACCGACACTGACCGTATCGGCCGGAAGGTGACGACCCTTCTTAAAAACGGCATTTCCGCCATTTGTATGCACACGAACCTCGACGCGGCTAACGGCGGCGTCAACGACGCCTTGGCGAAAGCCGCGGGGCTGGAGGGGGCTGAGATTCTCCACGCCGAGGGGCAGGACAGTAGCGGGCAGATGTACGCCTGCAACCGTATCGGGCGCCTGCCTAGCCCCAGATCTATGTCCGAATACCTCCCGTTTTTAAAAGAGCGGCTGGGGGCAAACGGCCTGCGGTACCACGACGCGGGGCGGCCGGTGTCCCTCGTGGGCGTCGTGGGTGGCTCTGGCGGCGGTGAACTGGAGCACGCCATCAGAAGCGGGTGCGACACCTTCATCACAAGCGACATCAAGTACGACACGTTCCTCGCCGCAAAGGAGGCGGGGGTCAACCTCATTGACGCCGACCATTTCTGCACAGAAAACGTGGTCGTCCCCGTTCTGGAGGGGCTTTTGAAGGAGCGCTTCCCCGAAGTTTTGTCAACTATATCAAAACGACACGGGCAAACGGCCCAATTTTTCTCAAAATGAATATCCATTGGCTGTTGCTTGCATTCTGTGATGCGTGTAAAATGAATTAGAGGCGGGAAAGCGGCAGCCTTTCCCGGCTGAAATCTAATATGCGCTGCATCCCGCGTTTAGGCGGGAGCGGCAGCAGGGAGGAATTTTATATGAACAGCAAACGTCGACTGGACGTTGGCAAGATGGTACGTTTGGCCGTACTTGTCGCGATCCTGCTCCTTCTGGCGTATACGCCGCTGGGGTACCTGAAAATCGGAGCCGTATCCATCACCTTTTTGACGATACCCGTTGCCGTGGCCTCCATCATCGTCGGGCCGGGTGCAGGGGCTTTTCTCGGCGGTGTGTTCGGCCTTACAAGTTTTCTGCAGTGCTTCGGAGCCGACCCGTTCGGAGCTGCGCTTCTTGCAATTAACCCCATCCTCACTTTCATCATGTGCATGCTCCCGCGCATTCTGGCCGGGTGGCTGCCGGGGCTGATATTCCGCGCGCTGAATCGAAACCACCTCGCCACCATCGGGGCGCTCATCTCGTCCCTTTGTGTGTCGCTCTTTAACACGATATTCTTCGTGGGCGCGCTCATCCTCTTCTTCTTCAACACGGAGCCGCTTCAAGCGCTGGGAGACAACGTCCTGGCGATTGTTACACTGCTCGTTACGGCAAACGCCCTCATTGAGGCCATTGCCTGCACCATCGTGGCTGGGGGCGTCAGCCGGGCGCTCTTACACTTTGTCCCGCTCAAACCCGTGAAACAGTAAAAGGAGAACACACATTATGCTGCTTGCGCTGGATGTAGGAAATTCCAACATTGTAATTGGATGCATTGAAAACGGTGAAATTGTCCACGTTTTCCGCATGGTGACGGATATCAACAAAACGGAGTTTGAGTATGCCGTCGAAATGAAAAATATCCTTGAGTTTGAGGGCATCGACTTAGGGACCTTCGACGGGGCGATTATCTCCTCCGTCGTGCCGCCCCTGATTAACGTACTTAAATCTGCCGTGAAGAAAGTGACGGGAAAAACGGCCCTTGTGGTCAGCGCCGGGATTAAGACGGGGATGAACATCCTCATCGACGACCCCGCCACCCTCGGCAGTGACCTCGTTGCCGACGGCGTAGCCGCCATGGCGCACTACAAACTGCCCGTCATCGTATTTGACATGGGCACGGCTACTACCATTTCCGTCATCGACCAAAACGGGAGCTACATCGGCGGCGCCCTCTTTCCCGGCGTGCAGCTATCTATGAATGCCCTCTCCAGTGGAACGTCGCAGCTGCCGCGCGTTCCCATCGAGCCGACGGAAAAGGCGATTTGCGCTAACACCATCGACTGCATGAAAAGCGGCGCTATCTACGGCACCGCCGCCATGATTGACGGCATGGTCGATCGCTTTGAGGAGGAGCTGGGCACGAAGGCAACGGTTGTGGCCACAGGGGGGCTCTCCGGACGGATTATCCCGTACTGCCGCCATAAAATTCACCATGATGAAAACCTGCTTCTGCGCGGGCTGGCGATTATCTACGAAAAGAACAGGAGAAAGTGAAAAAAGCGACATGG
>DUPW01000118.1 GCA_012838125.1 Papillibacter sp. | reverse complement strand
TCGCAAATTATGCGTCGTTGCGCGTTAACGGCACCACGTATTTTCCAGTTCTTCCAGTGTTCCGTTATCCCTGAGAATATCCAGCGCAGCGTCAAACAGCGCCGTGTAGGGGGAATTTTTCGTCAGGGCGATGGCATAAGGAGACTGATCCTTGTTAAATTCCTCACCGACGGCCTTGCACTTTGTGTTGTCCGTCGTATTGATGTAAAAGGCGATGCCGGGCCGGTCGTGAATGACGGCGTCAACCTTCTGCTGCTCAAGGGAGAGATAGGCCGTTGTAATCGTGTCGTGGACTTCGTACTTCGAATCCGGGAGATTCTTCGTGACGTAAGCGTGGGCCGCCGTGCCCTTTTCAACGGCGATGGTCTTGCCGGTCAGGTCCTCAACGCCTTCGATGCCGGAGCCCGCTTCCTCATTAACCATGACAATCATACCGGAGTCCTGATACGTCTTTGTAAAGTCGATGACCTTCACCCGCTCATCCGTGACGCACAGCGCCGCCGCCGCCACGTCCAGCTTCCCTTCGGCCACAGATGTGGTCAGGGCAGCGTAATCCATCGCCTGAATGGCGCCGCCTTCGATTTCAAAGCCGAGAATCTCCTGCAGGGCGTAGATAAGGTCGATGTCGAAACCGATGAGGGTTCGGCCGTCTTTATCGTAGTAGGTGAAGGGGCCGAAAAGGCCGGAGGTGCCGATTTTAAGGGACACACCTTCCAGAGCACCGTAGACGTCGTCCGTGCCCGTTGCGCTGGGGCTCGGGCTCGCGCTCGGCTGGGGTTCTTTCTTTCCGCAGCCGGCAAGAACGCCGATGAGGCAGACACATACAAGAGTAAGAGCCAGCATTTTCTTCAGAATTTGCATAATTTGATGAACCTCCCAAGAAGTCAATTCCAATATAAACGCGGTAAAAGACAGCGCGCAGATTACCGTGCGCAAACCTTCCGCAAAAAACGACATACTCCAGCCATTATAACAGGGCGTCGCGGGAAAATCTACACGAAAAGATATCTTTGTCGTTTTCCCGCAAAATTGATGCTGGTGTGCAGAATCCCCAAAGGAAAAAAGCGTCAGTCACACATTCCGCAGGCATCACAGCCGGAGGCGTCGCACCCGCCGGCGGCGTTGGGGTAGATGATGAATTCGTCTTCAAAGGTGTATTCGGCTGCGCGCCCGTCCGGCCGGATAATCGTCGCCTTCTCAGCGTCGTAATTAAATGTAAGCCGCAGGGGGATTTGCCGCCCCTCAGATAAATCGGGGACGAATTCGTCGTAATGCCCGCCGCTAATCTGGCGGACGTAGACCCGGTCCCCCGCCGTTGTCACGGCGGTGACGCGGGAGCGGGTGTCAAACCGCAGGGACCAGTGTTCCTTCGCCCCCGCTTCCGCGTTCGGGTTGTAGGCGTTATAGGTGCCGCAGGGGGTTATTGCCTTGACGGGGTGCGCCGGCTCGAGGGACAGTATCTCCCCGCTTTCGTGCAGGGTAACGCCGAAGCGCACCAGAATTCTCCAGTACGGCTCCGGCCACACTTCAGCCCGCTTTCCCTCGGCAAAAACAATTTCCCGCAGGGCGCCGTTTTCATAAAACTTTAGCTGTGCGGTAGCGGCGGTAAAGGGCTCGAAACCGACGTGAAACTCCCGCTCCACCACTTCCCCCCGGCTGATGCGCACGCTTTTGAGCGCGCCGGATGGGTAAAACGTCACGCCGTCTGCCGTAAAGGAGCCGGCGGGGGTCTTAATCTCCTGCGGGCTTTCCAGCTCGACGGCCTGGAGCGTCCCGTCTGCCCGTAAGGTGACGGACGGCTGCTCCTCTTCACCGGCGTAGAGCGGGATGAGGGGCCCGACACAGGTCTGAAGCACGTTTTTAATACCGAGCCGGATGCACTCGCGCCCCTTTTCGTCGCTTTTCGCTGCGGTGACGCCGCGAAGTTCCCCAAAGGGCGTGTGCCAATTTGTTTTCTCCAATTTGTTCCCTCCAAGAACGCCATGGTGCTCATTGGCGTGTTGGCCGTGTGAACCGGCGGTAAATCTGTATGCTTTAGCGAGTTTATGCGGTAATTGAGCAACAGATTGTTGTCATTATACCATAGCCCGGGCGTGCAGCCAACGGGGAGTTTTCAACTTCCTCACGGTTTTTTGGCAGAATGTTGCTCATTATTATGCTATTTCCAAGAAAACGTGACACTTTTGATTGCGCCGTAACGTCTTCATAGTATAGAATCATGGTCATGTACGCTGCGATGTGTGTGTCCGGCAAGAACCGTCTTTGTCGGGACGGCAGCGTTTGACCAATGGTGGAGAATAATACATTATGAAAAAAATCTGCTTTATCATCGGCGCCGCCCCCTTCGAGGCCTTCCCCCTGCCCCTTTCCCCTTCCGACACCGTCATCGCGGCTGACGCCGGTTTCCTGCGCCTTGGTGACCTGGGCGCTCAGGCCGACGTGGTCATCGGCGACTTCGACTCCCTCGGCGCTCTGCCGCAGCACAAGCACATCATCCCCGCTCCCACAGAGAAGGACGAAACGGACACGCTCCTTGCCGTGCGGGAAGGGCTCCGGCTCGGGCACGACACCTTCGTCTTCATCGGCGGCGCAGGCGGTCGGTTTGACCACACCCTCGCAAACATCCAGACCCTCACCTTCCTCGCCCAATCGGGTGTGCGGGGGCTTTTACTGGGAGACCGTTTCGCCATGACGGTTATTCAGGACGGCGCCATGGCGCTGCCTGCAGGGAAATCGGGGGGCGTATCGGTTTTCTGTCTCGGAGAGCGGGCGGAAGGCGTGACGCTGAGGGGCCTGAAATATCCGCTTAATAACGCGGAGCTGACCTACTCCTTCCCTGTGGGCGTGAGCAACGCCTTCACGGGCGGGAAAGTGGAGATTTCCGTTGAGTGCGGAACGCTCCTCGTCTATTGGGAGGACACGCCCGAAAGCGCTATTGAATTTTTCCGTCAAACCGAGAAGTCTTGATTAAGGCAAATCGTCAATAAAAAGCCGCAGGCGGTGTCGCCTGCGGCTTTTTACTGTGATGGGTCGATTTATGAAACCTGCTCGAACTGGCTGTTATACAACTCGGCGTAGAAGCCGCCTTTGCGGAGCAGCTCCTCGTGATTTCCGCTTTCGATGATGTCGCCGTCTTTCATCACGAGAATCATGTCGGCGTTGCGGATGGTGGACAGGCGGTGGGCGATGACGAAGGACGTCCGCCCGTGCATAAGGGTGTCCATCGCCCGCTGGACCAGCAGTTCCGTTCGGGTATCCACAGAGCTTGTGGCTTCGTCGAGGATGAGCAGCGGCGCGTTTTCCACCATGGCCCGGGCAATGGTGAGCAGCTGCCTCTGTCCGGCGGAGAGGGCGGCGTTGTCGCTGAGGACGGTATCGTACCCCTGCGGAAGCGTCTTGATAAAGTGGTGCAGGCCAACGGCCTTGCAGGCTTTCACCACGTCCTCGTCCGTCACGCCTTTTTTGCTGTAGATGATGTTCTCCTTGATGGTACCTTCAAAGAGCCACGTATCCTGCAGCACCATGCAGAACAGGTCGTGGACGTTTTCCCGGGTGAGTTCCCGAACGTTTACGCCGTCTATGGTGATGGTGCCGCTTCCCACTTCGTAAAAGCGCATGAGAAGGTTCACAATCGTCGTCTTGCCGGCGCCGGTGGGGCCCACGATGGCCACCTTCTGGCCGGCTTTCACGTGGGCGGTAAAGCCCTTGATGATGGTCTTGTCAGGAGTGTAGCCGAAGACGACGTTGTCAAAGGCCACGTCTCCTTTAACATCCGTGAGCTTCCTCGTCTTGTGGGACTCGTCGTCCAGCTCCTCCTGATCGAGGAACTCGAACACCCGCTCGCTGGCGGCGGCGGTGGACTGGAGGCTCGTGGCCGCCTGCGCCAACTGGTTAAGGGGCTGCATGAACATGCGAACATAAATGATAAACGCCACGATGACGCCGAAGTCAATCACGCCATTTTTCGCCAGGGCCGCGCCGACGATGCACACCGCCACATA
>DUPW01000010.1 GCA_012838125.1 Papillibacter sp. | reverse complement strand
TGTTGGAGTTCGTCAAAACCCCAACATTTATTATAGAACCCAAAAAACCGGCCCGAAAGGGCCGGCGCACCCACGGCAACATCGAGGGCCCTTTAAGTAAGGTTCTTTTTCAGACGCGCGAAGTAGCCGTAGAGCTGATCGATTTCTTTTTCCGTAAAGCCGCGGAGAAGTTCGGCTTCCATTTTATCCAGCTCCTGAATAATCTCCTCGTGCAAGGCCAGCGCCTTCTCTGTGAGCACGATTTTTTTAAGCCGCTGGTCGTATTCAACATTCTGCCGCGTGATAAGCCCCTTTTGCTCCATGAGCGACAGCACTTTCGACGCCGTGGACCGCGTGATGGAAAAACGTTTTTCAATATCCCGCTGGAAGATATCGCGGTCTCGATTTAAGGCGAGGTGGCTGATTATCCAGCCGTTGGCACCGGTAATGTTCGCAACATACTGGAGCGGCCTTGTATTTTCCGCTCTGCGCCGTAATAAGTTAGAGAGCCCGTGAATCTCAGAACCGAGGGGCGTGCGCCTTTGCATACCGGATACCTCTCCTTTGGACAAAATTGTTTGACGTCAAACTGTTTCCTATTCAACATTCTAGCAGAGACGCCGGAAACAGTCAATGACGAAACGCCAAAAATGAAACCTCTGAACTTATTATTTTTGGATAAAACAGGCATATTATCAGTAGGGGGAAATTGTCCCGTTCTTGGCGGCGTTTAAACCTTGTGGTATAATTTCTTAATCCGATGCGCCGGATTATGCATAGTCCGGCCTTTTACCGCCTGCTCGCCGGAGACGTGCCGGCGAGCCTTTGCGGGAGGAGGGATATAAATGAAAATCGAAATGCCCGAACAGGCCCTGCAGATTATCGACTGGCTCGAAGCCGGAGGATTTGAGGCGTATATCGTGGGCGGCTGCGTGCGGGACAGCCTCTTAGGCCGCGATGTACACGACTGGGATATCTGCACCTCGGCGCGGCCCATGGAGATGAAGCGGTGCCTGCGGGGATACAAGCTCTTAGAGACGGGCATCAAACACGGAACCCTCACCGCCGTGGTGGGGGAGGAGTCCTATGAAATCACCACGTTCCGCGTGGACGGGCTCTATTCCGACAACCGCCGCCCGGACAATGTGACCTTCGTCCGCAGCCTCACGGAGGACCTTGCCCGGCGGGACTTCACCATCAACGCCATGGCCTATAACGACCGGCGGGGGCTATCCGACCCCTTCGGCGGGCGTGACGACCTTGAAAAGGGTCTTTTGCGCTGCGTGGGGGAGCCGGAGGCGCGCTTTTCTGAAGACGCCCTGCGCATCCTGCGGGCCCTGCGTATTGCGGCAGTGTACGGCTTTATCATCGAGGAGCAAACGGCCAAAGCGGCCATGGAGCTGCGGCACACCCTCCGGAACATCTCGGCGGAGCGGATTTCTGTGGAACTGAAAAAGCTGCTCACAGGCCAAAGCGCCGTGGACATACTCCGTCAGTTCCGCGACATCATCGCCGTGTTCATTCCGGAGATTGCGCCAATGTTTAACTTCGACCAGCACAACCCCTACCACGTCTACGATGTGTGGGAGCACACCCTCAGGGCGGTGGAGGCCGTTGAAAACACCCCTCTTTTAAGGCTTACCATGCTCCTGCACGATATTTCAAAGCCGGAGTGCTTTTCGATGGACAAGAAGGGCGTAGGCCATTTTTATGGACATCAGGAGCGGGGGGCGGAAAAGGTCCGGCGTATACTCAGGCGCCTTAAATTCGACAATGACACCCAGGAGGACGTCTGCGCCCTCGTAAAGTACCACGACATCCCCTTCGACCCCACGGTGAAAATCATCCGCCGGCGTCTGAGTAAAATCGGCAGAAGGCGGTTTGAACTTCTGCTCAAGATTAAAGAAGCCGACGCCCGTGGGCAAAACCCCGAGTACCTCCAAAAACGCCTGAATAATCTGGAAGCCGTCAAGCAGATTCTCGAAAAAATTGATCGGGAGAACCTCTGTTACACGGTTTCGGGCCTTGACATCCGCGGAGACGATTTGCTCGCCCTCGGGTTTAACCAGGGGCCGGCAGTGGGGGAGACGCTGGAGGCGCTTCTGACTATGGTGATTAACGAGACCCTTGAGAATTCGAGGGCGGCTCTTCTCGCCGAGGCGAAAAAACGCCTTGCCGCTCCCGCAACAAGAACGGCAAACAGCAAGTTTCGGCGAAAAAACCCTTGAATCCCCAACTTATGGCATATATTATTAAAGATAAGGGAAATTGAGTCGAAAAATAAATTGGGAAACGCGAGACTTCGCATTTATCACCATGAAGGAGGGGTTGTGATGGCCGAGGTTACCGACATGAACTTCAATGACGGGCAGAAAGACATGTTCATGACATTTGTAGTTGGCAAAGAGACTTACGGCATCGAAATCTGCCATATCATTGAAATCATCGGCATGCAGGAATACACGGAGATGCCCGAAATGCCCGAGTACATTAAAGGCATTATCAATCTGCGGGGCAACATCATTCCGCTGATGGACGTGAGGCTGCGCTTTCGCATGGAGCCGCGCCCCTACGATGACAGAACCTGCGTCATTGTAACGGTGGTGGATACCGTTCTCGTGGGTCTGATTGTAGACGGCGTGTCTGAAGTCATCACTCTGCCGGAGGACAGTATCAGTTCCCTTCAGGGGCTTGCCGGCACGCAGGGTAATCGCTTCGTGCGCAATGTGGGCAAGACGCCGTCGGGAATCGTGCTGATTGTGGATCCCAATAAACTTGTTAACGACGACGAGCTTGAAATGCTCCGTACTCTCTAAGCAGATAAAAATCGGCCTGCTGTTCAGTCAGGCCGATTTTTTGTCCGCTATTTTGCGAAATCTGTATGGGTTTATGAGACAATCTGCGCCTTGATGAGGTTGGTGCTGCCGGAAAGGCCGATGGGCACCCCGGCCGTGAGCACGACGGTGTCGTCCTTTTGCACAAGGCCCGTTTCCAAAGCCGCCTGCACGCCGGCGTCAAACAGCTCGTCCGTAGAGTGAAGGCGCTCGCAGGCCCTGGGCTCCACGCCCCAGGAGAGGGAGAGCTGCCGGCAAACCGTCTCATGTTCCGACAGGGCGATAATGGGGCAGGCAGGGCGAAACCGTGCAATCATGCGCGCCGTGTGGCCGGATTTCGTCACCGTCACGATGGCGGCGGCGCACAGCTCCATGGCCGTAGTGCAGCAGGCGCTGGAGATGGCGTCATCAATAGAGGCGCAATGACGGCCAAGGCGCCGGGCGCGAAAACGCCCCCAGTAGTCGAGGGACCGCTCCGCGGCAATGAGCGTCTCCGCCATGATTTTTACGCTCTCGATGGGGTATTTGCCGGAGGCCGTCTCACCGGAGAGCATCACGCAGCCGGCGCCGTCATACACGGCGTTGGCCACGTCGCTGACTTCCGCCCGGGTGGGGCGCGGGTTGCGTATCATGGAGTCGAGCATTTGGGTGGCTACGATGACGGGCTTACCCGCCGCCACGCAGTCGGCCACGATGCGTTTTTGGATGATGGGCACTTCATAAGAGGGGATTTCCACCCCCAGATCCCCCCGGGCCACCATAATAGCGTCCGCCGCTTCGAGGATGTCGGAGATGTTGTCTACCCCTTCACGGTTTTCGATTTTGGCGATGATGCGGATGTTCTCCCCGCCCATCTCGTTGAGAGTCCGGCGCACTTCCTCTACGTCGGCGCGGCTTCGGATAAAGGAGGCGGCGATAAAGTCCATCTCGTTTTCAACGGCAAAGCGCAGGTCCCCGATATCCCGCTCCGAGAGGGCGGAAATGCGGATGGGCACGCCGGGCAGGTTCATGCCCTTATTGTCTCTGAGCTCCCCGCCGTTAATCACCTCGCAGCGCACCTCAGGTCCGATAATCTCCCTGACCACCAGTTCCACGAGACCGTCGTCAATCAAAACGCGGTCGCCGGGGGAGAGTTCTAGGTGCAGGTTCTTATACGTGGTGGAGACCCGCGCCGCTGTGCCCATCACGTCCTCCGTCGTAATCGTGAAGGTCTGCCCGCGGACAAGCTCCGCGCGCCCCCCTTCAAAGGACTTGATTCGGATTTCGGGGCCTTTTGTGTCGAGGATGGAGGCGGTAAACAGCCCCAGCTCGCTGCGCACTTTTTTAAAAGTGTCCAGCTGGCGGCGGTGACCTTCGTGCGTCCCGTGGGAGAAATTCAGGCGCACAGCGCTCACGCCCGCCAGGAGCAGTTTGCGAATCATCTCCTCGCTGTCTGTGGCCGGGCCCAGTGTGCAGATTATTTTCGTTCGTCTCATTCTGATTCACCGTCTCTTTTTTTCCAGCAATTTACCGCCAGAGTGTTGGCTTGGTGCATGAATTATGTTAGAATAAGCCAAAATACATTTTAGGACTCGTTCGCACTTTTATTTTTGGCCTATTTTAAAGCAGTATGTTCCGCAAAGGCCGCAATTACACGGCAGGTTTCCCCGGTTTTATCCGCCCCCTTGGGTGGGGACGAATACTGCGTCATCCGGGAAATCCTCGGTAAGAATGACCGTACCGTCTTTTTTTACGAAGATGGCGGAGACGCCCTCCAGCTGGCCGATGAGCTCTTTTCCCATTTCCACCCCCAGCAGCAGGCAGGCGGAGGCAATCCCATCCCCCTGCTGGCTGCGGGGGGAGATGATGGTGACGCTTGCAAGGTCGTTTTCCACCGGCCGGCCGGTGCGGGGGTCGATGATGTGGGTGTAGAGCACCCCGTCAAGAACGAAATACCGGCGGTAGATGCCGGAGGTGACGACGGATTTATCCGATACGTGGAGCGTCCCCACGTAATCGCCGCTGTCCTCAAACGGCGCCTGAACGCCCACGGTCCACGGGCTTCCCTTCGGGTTCGACCCGATGACAACCACGTTGCCGCCGAGATTGATGATGGCGCTCCCAACACCCCGAGACACGAGAAAGTCCCGCACCCTGTCGGCGATGTAGCCCTTTGCGATGCCGCCTAAATCGAGCCGTGCGTCGGGGTTTTCAAGTTTTACAGTGCTGCCGTTGAGGACAATGCCGGTGTAGTCCACCGTTTCCCGGGCCTTTTCGATATCGGCCTCGTCCGGAATTTGGGGAAGTTCGCCGAGAACGTCCCACAGCTCCGCAAGGGCGCCGATGGTGACGTCAAACACCCCGCCGGAAAGGGCACTGTACTCCACGGCCGTTTTAAGTATGGAAACAGTCTCGGGGTCCACCTCCACGGGCTGGCTCCCTGCGCTGTTGATGCGGCTTATGTCGCTCGTGGGGATGGTTTTGCTCCAGAGGGATTCGTATCGGGCGATGAGGTCAAAGGCTTCATCGAGAAGCGCCTTATCCTGTTTATCGTAGAGACGGATGGTACACGTCGTATCGAGCAGGAACTGTGAACCCGAGATGTACGGCGTGGCGGAATTTTTATGCCGCAGGGCCGCGGGAATGATAAGGGCGGCCGCCAGAACGGCCGCAAGAAGGGCGAAAATGACTTTTTTCATGTTTTCGCTCCAAAAATAAGATGGGGATAGAATTATTATCACGGAAAGAGCAAATATTGTCAACATTGGCTGATACAGAGAGCCAAGTAAGGAGATGGGATTTATGGGCAAGCACATCGTCATTGCGGGCGCAGGTTACGCCGGCGTGTACACAGCGAAAAAGCTGCAAAAGCGGCTGAAAAAGGAGCCGGACGTCTCCATCACGCTCATCGACAAAAATCCGTACCACACCATGCTCACGGAGCTGCATGAAGTGGCGGCAAACCGCGTGCAGGAGGACCATGTTCGCTTCCACCTGGAGGATATTTTCGCCGGGCGGAAGGTCAATCTCCGGATGGACACCGTGACGGGAGTGGATTTTGAAAACAAAACCCTCCGGTGCGAAAATGGGGACGTACCTTACGACTACCTCGTCATCGCCCTCGGTTCGACGCCCACCTATTTCGGCACCCCCGGAGCGAAGGAGCACACATTCGGGCTGTGGTCCTACGAAGACGCGCTGAAAATCCGCCACCATATTGAAGATGTGTTCAGACGGGCCGTCTCGGAAACAGACGAGGCTAAGAGGAAGGGCCTGCTCACCTTCTTCGTCGTCGGCGCCGGATTTACGGGCGTTGAGATGGTGGGGGAACTGGCGGAGTGGATTGACGAACTGTGCGAGAAGTTCCACGTCCCCCGTCAGGAGGTTCGCCTTGTTAACGCAGACCTTCTTGAGCGCGTTGTGCCCATGTTCCCCGAAAAGGTCGGGGCGAAGGCGGACCGGCGCCTGCGGAAGATGGGCGTTGAACTCATGCTCAAAACGAAGGTAAAAGCCGTCGGCGACGGGTATATTGAGCTGGAGCAGGGTGAGCGCACCTTCAGGGAAGAAACGGACACCGTTATCTGGACGGCGGGCATCGAATCGGCGGAGGCTCTGGAGGGCATGTCCCTTGAAAAGCAGGGACGCGGGCGCATTAAGACGGACGATTACCTTCGGGCCGAGGGCCGGGAGGACGTCTTCATCGCGGGGGACAATGTGTTCTACATCCCCGAGGGGATGGACGCACCTGTGCCGCAAATGGTTGAAAACGCCGAGCAGAGCGCCGAGACAGTGGCGCACTACATCGTCTCCCTCGTGGCGGGCAAAGGCACGCTTCAAAAGTACGCGCCGAAGTTTCACGGGGCGATGCTCAGCGTGGGCAGCCGCTACGGCTGTGCATACCTCGGCGGGAAAAACAGAAAAATTTCTCTGGCATCCTTCTTTGCCATGCTCACGAAGCACCTTATCTATATTATCTACTTTATCCAAATTCTCGGTTGGAAGGGCTTTTTTGAATACATCCGAAACGAGTTCTTCACCATCCGCCGCCGGCGGAGCATCCTCGGCGGCCACTTTTCAAACCGCACGCCGAGCTTCCTGCTGGTGCCCCTGCGGGTCTTCCTGGGGGCCTACTGGATTTTTGAGGGCATTAAGAAAATCGGGGAAGAGTGGCTTCAGTCGCCGAAGCTGGCCCAGTTTTTCTCCTCTGCAGAGGCGGTCTTTGACGCGGCCATCTCCGGTGCCAGCACCGCCTCCGGCGCCACGGCTCTGGCCGACGCCACCACCTCCGCCACTCAGGCGGCGGCGGACGTATCTCTCATCTTTGACTGGAACATCCTCGGCATCTTCCGCCTGACCTTTATCGAGTCGGGTGACTACGCCATCCGCCTGAAGTTTGTCCTCATGGACTGGTTTAACAGCCTGTTCCTTCTCAGGACGGAGGGGCAGCAGATGTTCTTCCAGCACGTGGTGGTCATCTCCGAAATTGTCATCGGTATTCTGCTCATTCTGGGCCTGTTTTCCTTTGTGGCGTCCGGCTATGCCCTGTTCCTGCAGGCGCTGTTTCTCATGACCACGGGCCTGTATCTGTCCCAGTGGTGGATGATTTTCGCGGCCTTTGCGCTGCTCATCGGTTCCGGACGCATCTTCGGCCTTGACTACTACGTCCTGCCCGCTATGAAGGACGGGTGGCGCCGCAACCGGCTGGTAAAGAGGCTGTATCTCTACCACGACTAGTAAAGGCGGCACAATGGAAAATGTACAAAAGAGCGGGCGCATGCCCCTTGAGGGGGCGCTGGAGGCGGTCCGGGAGACTCTCCGACGCGCCCTGCGTGACACACAGCCGCCCATGCTGGATTTAACGGCGCACCTTGCCGAATCAGAAGGGAAGAACTTCCGGGCGCTTTTGCTGCTTGCCACGGCGTCTGACGGTGAGGTCACGATTCCGACAGACGCCGTCACCGCGGCGGCGGCCATTGAGCTACTCCACCTTGCCACCCTCGTCCACGACGACGTCATCGACGACGCCGAGGAGCGGCGGGGGATGCCCAGCATAAAGAGCCGGTTCGGGAACAAGGCGGCGGTGGTCTGCGGGGACTATCTGTTTTGCAAGTGTTTTATGATGGTGGCACAGCTGGCAAAGCGGTTTCAGGACCAGTTTGAAATCGTAGCCCGCGCCATGACGAAGATTTGTCTAGGCGAGCTGAGGCAGCTACGGCACAACGCCGATGCGGGTCTCACCGTCCGCCAGTATCTTAAAATTATCGCCGGCAAAACCTCGGCGCTGTTTGCCCTGTCCATGTATACGGGTGCGCTCCTTGCCGGCGAGGAGCCCATGCGGATGCGGCGCCTTGCCAGGGCGGGACACTATATCGGCATGGCGTTTCAGCTGACGGACGACTGTTTAGATTACGAGACAAAGGGTTATATATTGAAAAAGCCCGTGAAAAACGATTTGGCGGAAGGCGTTGTGACCTTGCCCCTCATCCTCGCCATGGCGGACAAGCCGGAGCTGAGGGATGTGGTGGGGAAAAACTTAGCGCCCCGCGAGGCGGCGGAGATTGCCGCACAGGTTATCGCCCTCGGAGGTGTTCAGAGGACGAAAAACGTCGCCGGGCGATACTGCGACAAGGCGGCGCGGCTGATTGAGCAGGAGACGGAGGGCCCCCGGCGGGATGCTCTGCTTCGCCTTCTTGAAAAAATCCGCGTAAGGGTGTACTGATGATGACGGAGTCGGTTACGCGGCGGTTTGTGGAGTTCGTGCAGCTGCCGGCGAAAACGGCGGGACTCCTGCCGCTGCTTCTCAGCCTGTTTTACGTCCTGCACGCATACGGCACCTTTGACGGCCCGGCCATGCTCGTGTTTTTCGTGTCCCTGCTCTCCTTTGAGCTTTTCATCACGGGCCTGAATAACTATGTAGACAGCAAGACGGACGGCTCGCGCCTTCCCTTTGCCCGCAAAGCGGCAAAGCGGATTCTGGTGAGCCTGCTTATCGTCGCCTTCGGG
>DUPW01000117.1 GCA_012838125.1 Papillibacter sp. | reverse complement strand
TTTAAGTATACGACTACTGCACTAAAAAGCACTGTGCAGAATATATATTCACTCCGGCACACCGCAGGCGGTACCGGAATACACTGTAAAGCAAACCCCAGTCGGTCTGCGCGCAAAACGGCCGGAAAACCTGCCCCAGCAGGGCGAAAGGGCCGCGGCGAAGGCACTCCTATCGTCTCACATAAGCCGGCCGCCTGCATACACTGTATTGAACCATTCCAACATTATAAGGAGGAAAACACATGGCAGATCGGGTTGTACCCGGCCCCGTGCAGGACAAAAACTGCATCAGAGAGGCTGTTTGCGTACATACACGAAAGATATACGACTCCTGCAAGGATAAGGACTGCATCGAAGATCTGCGCCTTTATCCCACGAGGGACTCGCAATCGTACATAGATAACGCCGTGAGTATCCGCGCCAAATCCGCAAAGCTCCTGTTTGTCGGAATTGACGTAGACGAAATCTCTTTCAACAGAGGCTACTACACCGTAGACCTTCGTTTCTACTACAAAATCAAGGGAGAAGCCTTCTCGCTCGTTAACCGTCCGTCCGAAATCACCGGTCTGTGCGTGTTTGACAAGCGCGTGATTCTCTTCGGCAGCGAAGGCAACGCGAAAGTATTCACCTCCGGCGGTTATCACCCCCATCACAGCGCCCTTGGGAACAATCTCCCCGTCGCCGTTGTGGAAGCCGTGGATCCCATCATCCTCGGCATGAAGCTTGTGAACGTCTGCGACTGCCACAATTACGACCCCGCTGTCTACGACGTGCCCAACTCCATCGCCGAAGCCTTCGAGAGCGACATCCTTCTGGACAACGCCGAACGCCGCGTCCTGGTGACTCTCGGCCAGTTCTCCATCGTCCGCCTCGAGCGCGACACGCAGCTGCTTATCCCGTCCTACGATTACTGCCTGCCGGAGAAGGAATGCCTCGGCTCAAGCGACGAAGACCCCTGCACCCTCTTCTCCAGAATCCAGTTCCCTGTGGACGAATTCTTCCCGCCAGACACTCTCGACTGCCCCTCGGGGTATCGCGAAGCAAAAGCAAGCATTATCAACTAGCTATGTCGAAGGAAAAACGCCCGCCGTTAACCGGCGGGCGTTTCCTGTATTTGCAATTAGTCTGTGACGTAAGGCAGCAGGGCAATCTGGCGGGCGCGCTTAATGGCGACCATCAGCTGCCGCTGGTGACGGGCGCAGGTGCCCGTCGTTCTGCGCGGCAGAATCTTGCTGCGATCGGACATATAGCGGCGGAGCTTCGCCGTGTCCTTATAGTCGATGGACTGGCATTTGTCAACGCAGAACTGACAAACCTTCCTGCGTTTGCGGCCGTGGCCTCTGCCGTCTCTCTCGTAAGCCAAGGTGTTAAACCCCCTTTAAATTCAATAACACGCCGCCGCGTTAAAACGGCAGGTTTTCGTCCTCATCGTCGAACTCTTCAAATCCCGAGCCGACGACGGGAGGCCGATATTCGCTGTCCGCGCCCGGCCTTTCAGGATAGCTTGTGTATCCCCTAGCGGCTTCGCGGCTTTTCTTGCTTTCGGTAAAGTAGATATTGTCGGCAACGACTTCCGCCGAGCGGCGCTTGTTGCCGTCTTTATCCGTCCAATCACGGATTTGCAGGCGGCCATTAACGGCGCACATCTGCCCCTTCGTGAAGTACTTCACAACGAATTCCGCCTGATTCCGCCAGGCGACAATGTCGATAAAGTCCGTCTGTCTCTCGCCGCTATCCTTGGAGACGTAGCCCCGGTCGACGGCGAGGGAAAAGGATGCAACGGGAATCCCGCTGGGCGTATGGCGCAGTTCCGGATCTCGCGTAAGGCGCCCCATCAGAACGATGTGGTTCATAGCCGCACTCCTTTACTGCTCAATAACGGTGATGAGCGAACGCATGACACCGTCCGTGATTTTCAGAACGCGGTCGAGTTCGGCGGGGAAACTGGGATTGGACTCAAAGCGAGCGAGAACGTAGTAGCCTTCCGACTTGTAGTTAATCTGGTAAGCCAGACGGCGCTTGCCAATCTCTTCGAGCTCCAAGAGCGTACCATTCTCCTCGATGAGGGTTTTGAACTTCTGCACGATTTCTGCAACCTGTTCCTCACCCTTCTCAAGGTCAATGATGTACATCAGCTCGTACTTTTCCTGTGTTTTTGCCATCATTATGCACCTCCTTCTGGACATATGGCCCCCGGCGCAAAAGCCCGGGAGCAAGGAATTAACGCCTGCATGAAAAGCAGGCTACATAATTATACACGATGCGCGCCGTTTGTCAATGGGCGGGCCGATTTTCTCCATTTTCGGGCATGATAAATCACGGCGAAAGGCGCCCCGCCGCCTTTCCCGACCTGCCGATTTGTGTTATAATGTGGGAATTGCCATATTACGGCGAAGGAGTGTTTTATGAACCCAATCTACCTGACGTCTCAAGAAGGCATGGAAGAAGTCATCAAGATTTTTTGCAGCAACTGGGTGGAAGATCAGTCCGGGCGCGTCAACGAGCTTTGCCGCCCGCAATTTGTCAGCTGCAGCTTTGAAAAGAAAACTCTGACCCTCAGTTTCTTCGTGCAGGACTGGATGCGCAATTCCGCCGGCGTGATGCACGGCGGAATCGTGTCGACAGTATTCGATTTAACAATGGGCCTGCTCTCCCGATACTGCTCGGGCGGGAATCTGACGCCCACGACGAACATCCAAATCACCTACCTGCGCCCCATTCCCGCGGGGTCGACGCTCGTCATCAAGGCCTACTGTAACGCCGCTGGCAAAACCCTCTGTTCCATCAGCGCCAAGGCGTGGCTGGAGGGCCGGGACGATAAGCTCGTCGCCACCGGCGCGGGCACATTCTTTACCGGCAGGGCGGGGAAGAAAGGCTAGGCGTGGCGCACGCCTTAGAGTTTTTTTGCATGGCGTTCCCCCCGCCGCGTTACCACACGGAGAAAACCTCCGCCGCGCCGCCTCCGGCTTCCCGGATGGTGTACAGCGCCGAGAGCACAAGGTACTGGGCGCGGAAGAGATTGTCGATGGTCCAGTAGCTCAGGCCCGATAGCCCGTACTCCGCAATCAGCCGCAGCCGCGCCCGGATGCTGCGGGCGTCGTCAAACCAGACCTCATGCCGCCGGCCCTGCTCATCATAGTAGTTGAAAAACGGTGCCTGAGAGCGCTCGTCGAACCGAATCTCCGCCCCGTATCGGGCGGCGATTTCAACGGCCTGCACGTTGTTAACAACCCGCGCCGCCGAGCCCTGCACGAAGGGCAGCGTCCAGTCGTACCCGTAGTTGGGCATACCCAGAAGGATTTTGTCCGCGGGGATACGGGTCACGGCGTAGTCGAGCACACGGCGCACCTGATCAATGGGCGCAACGGCCATGGCCGGCCCGTAGAGGTACCCCCACTCGTATGTCATGAGGATGATGTAGTCCACAATCTGCCCGTGGGCGGCGTAGTCGTGGGCTTCGTACAGGGTGCCCACCTGCGTGTCGGAGATTTTCGGGGCAAGGCACGTCATGACGAGGTAGCCGTCCTGATGCAGGATGTCCGTCACGCGGCGCAAAAGCTGGTTGTAGCTCTCCCGGTCGTAGGGATAGATATACTCAAGGTCGAAGATAACGCCGGCGTATCCCCCCTGGGCGAGGGCCTGCCTGAGGTCGGCTATGAGGTTGTTCTGGGCAGTCGCGTCCGTTAAAATGGCGTGGGCAATATCGCTGTCAAAGCCTCCCCCCTCCGGCGGGAGGTTCGTTACGGTGAGCATTCTCCCCGCCCGGGATGGGGCGGCAAGGTCCGCCAGCGGCCCCGCGTTTGCCGGCGGGGTCAGGTTGCCATTCATGTCGGCGCCCCAGGAAAACGGGGCAAGATATGTAAGGTAGGGCAGCGCCTCGGAGATTGACGCGGCGTTGGAGCCCGTGGCAAAGCCGTTGACTAAGGCTGAGCCGAGGGTTTCGTCTTCAAAGGGGACGATAACCGTCTGCCCCGGATAGAGGATGGAGGTGGCGGAAATGGTCGGGTTTGCGTCTAACAGGGCGCCGAGAGTCAGCCCGTAACTGCGGGCGATGCGGTAGAGACTGTCCCCCGGGCGCACGGTGTAGGAGACGCTTGTGACAGGTATGAACAGCGCCTGACCCGGAACAAGGCGGAGGGGGTCGCTAATCTGATTGTCGTAAATGAGCACGTCGGTCGTCACACCGTACCGCTGCGCGATGGTATACAGCGTGTCGCCTGGTCTCACGGTATAGATGGTCAAGTTTCTCATCCTTTCCACTTTCAATAAGGGTGCATCAAATCCCTGTAAACAGTTTATTCTCGAAATGATTTATTGTTTCAGAATTGATTTTTGGTGCGCTCTGCTGTATGCTCTTTTCTGGAGGTTTTTTACATCATGACGCAGGATAAAATCGAACAAATCAACGCACTCGCCCGCAAGGCGAAAACAGAGGGGCTGACGGAAGATGAAAAAGCCCTTCAGCAGCAGCTGCGGGCGGAGTACATCGCCGCGTACCGCCGCAGCCTCGAAGAGACCCTCCGGAACACCACCATTGTCTATCCGGACGGAACGCGAAAAAAACTTCGCCCCAAAAATGAGGCGAAAGAGTAACGAACGCGAAAATTGAATGTCAGGAGAAAATGGTAATGATTGAAGTCTCTCATCTTACGAAAAAATACGGAAAACTCTGTGCCAACGACGACATCTCCCTCACCGTGGGCGCCGGCGAAATCGGCGTTCTGCTGGGGCCGAACGGCGCGGGAAAGTCCACACTGATTAAGTCTGTCTGCGGCCTGCTCCGGTTTAAAGGGACGGTCACCATCGCAGGCTTTGAAAACCACTCCGTTCAGGCCAAGCGCCTTCTCGGATACGTTCCGGAGTTTCCCGCCCTCTACCCGATGCTCACCGTAACGGAACACCTTGAGTTTATCGCCCGGGCCTACCGACTGGAAAACTGGAAGGAATACGCCGAGGAGCTTCTTGCGCGCTTTGAGCTGGACGATAAGCGCCAAAAGCTCGGCAAGGAGCTCTCCAAAGGTATGCAGCAGAAGGTGAGCGTCTGCTGTGCCCTGCTCCCCCGCCCCACCGCCGTTATTTTAGACGAACCCCTCGTGGGCCTCGACCCCCACGGCATCCGGGAGCTGAAAGCCGTCCTCGCCGACCTGCGGGCGCAGGGCTGTGCGCTGCTCATCAGCACCCATATGATTGACAGCGTGGAGGAAAACTGGGATGTTACATACATCATGAACCGAGGGCGCATCGCCCGCACCGTCCGCCGCACGGAGCTGGACAGCGGCCGGCGCCTTGAGGACGCCTACTTTGAAGTGACGGAAGGCGAGAAATCCGGCGAAAGCGAGGCAAAAGAATGAAGGCTCTCGTCTATTTAGTCGCCTGCACCCTGAAAAACACCATTCTGGAGACCATCCGCAAGCCGGCCCGCCTCGTTGTAACCATTCTGACCATCGCGTTTATCGGGGGGCTCGTGGTACTCTCAAATGTCACCAACAAGGAAGGCACAGGGGCCCTTGAGCTCTACTGGCTCAAAGTGATTCTCTTTGCCTTTATCCTCTTCCTGGGTGGCATCTCCCTGAAAACAGGCATCACCAGCGGAAACACCATCTTTTCCATGAGTGACGTAAACCTTCTCTTTGTCTCGCCCCTCAGCCCGCGAAGAATCCTCATTTACGGCATCGTCTCCATGATGAAAACCGCCCTTCTCTCCGGGATTTTCATCCTGTTTCAAAGCAGCACCTTCAAAACAGCCTTCGGGCTTGGTTTTTCCGCCGTCCTCATCGTCCTCCTCTGCTACACTCTCGCCCTGATGATGACGCAGCTGCTCTCCCTTCTCCTCTACATCCTCACAAACTCACGGCTGAACCGCAAACGCCTCGTGGCCCTTGTGGCGGTTGCCCTGTGCATCCCCCTTGTAGTCGTCTTCCTTGTAAACTACAGCACCTCGGGGGATTATAAGCTTGCCCTTTCCCTCGCCGCCGCCTCCCCTGCCCTGTCCTGGTTTCCCATTGCGGGGTGGGCCAGCGAGTTTGCCCTCGCCCTCATTACGGGGCAGTACGGCACTGTGGTGCTATATCTCGCCGTCTCCCTCGCCTTTTGCGTCCTCGTTGTGGTCCTCATCAACTTAAGCAAGGTGGACTATTACGAAGACGTCCTCGTGGCCTCGGAAACGGCCTTCGAAAAGCAGCGCGCCCTGAAGGAGGGTAACCTCAGCTCCGTCACGGACGATAAAAAGAAAGTGCGCGTGAAAAAGACGGGCATCACGGGCCGCGGCGCCGCCACGTTGTTTTATAAGCACCTGCGGGAGTCCTTCCGCCAAAACCGCCTCGGATTGTGGGGTCCCGGCTCGATTATCTACGTCGTTTTAACGGTTGTGCTCTCTATCATTATGCGCAATTCAAACGGTCTGCTCCTCGTTCTCACCCAGGGACTTATGTGGGCGCAGGTGTTCCTCATCGGTATGGGGAGAGGGCTTAAAGAGCTGTACATGCACTATATTTACCTCATCCCCGAAAGCTCCCTCTCGAAAATCGTGTGGAGCAGTTTTGAAACCGTCTTTAAGGTCATTGTGGAGGCCATCGTGGTTTTCACCATCGTCGGCATCATCTCCCGCTCGCCGATTATGGACATTTTCGGCGCCTTCCTCGTCTACACCCTCTTTAACTTCCTCCTGCTGGGCATCAACTACGCCTCCCTGCGCTGGTCCGGCGGGTCCATGAACGCGGGCCTTGCCATCGTCCTTTACATGGTCATCGTCATCGTCACCCTGCTGCCGGGTCTGGTTCCCGCCATCATCCTCGGTTCCTCCCTGCCGACTCACCTGTCCTGGCTGGGCTATTTCGTTCTTGCCGGCTGGGAACTGATTGCCGGTTTCGGCTACTTCGCCCTTTCAAACGGCATCCTGCACAAGTGCGATATGTCCACCATGCAGCAAATCGAGCGCTGATTATCCATTCAAAGCAAAAAACACCGACGCTTAAAGCGTCGGTGTTTTTGTATGTGCTTTGTTTAGAACACGGGGACAACGGAGCCTTCAAAGGTCCCTTCGATGTACTGTCTCACCGCGTCGCTGGTGAGGGCTTCGACGAGGGCAACAAGGTCCTCGCGGGACTCATCCCCCGCCCGAACGGCGACGATGTTGGCAAAGGTCTGGGCGGCCACGGAGCCGGAGTCCTCGGCGGCCAGAGCGTCTTTACCCACCACGAGGCCGGCGCTCAGAGCATAGTTTCCGTTAATAACGGCCATGTCCACATCCTGCAGGGAGCGGGCCAGCTGGGCCGCTTCAATTTCGATAATCTTAAGGTTCTTCGGGTTGCTGGTGATGTCGTTGATGGTGGCTTTAAGGCCAGCATCGGGCTTTACGGTGATGAGGCCCTGGGCTTCAAGGAGCAGAAGGGCGCGGGCTTCGTTCGTCGTATCGTTGGGAACGGCAATCTGGGCGCCGTCTTTCAGCTCGTCCAGGGTACTCGTCTTGCCGGGGTACAGGCCCAGGGGCTCAAAGTGGATGCTCACAAGGGAGACGAGGTCCGTGCCCCGCTCGGCGTTGTAATCGTCCAGATAGGGCGTGTGCTGGAAGAAGTTTGCGTCGATGGAGCCGTCCGCTAAGGCCACGTTGGGCTGGACGTAATCGGTAAACTCCACGATTTCAAGCTCATAGCCCTTCTCAAGGAGCGTCTGACGCGCCGCTTCAAGAATGAGAGCGTGGGGCGTGGGGCTGGCGCCGACGATGATTTTCTTCAATTCCCCTTCCGTCTCCGTGGGGGCGGAGCTGGCGTCCGGCGAGCTCGAGGGCGAGGCCGTAGGAGAGGGCTGGGGCGCTTTGGAGCCGCCGCAGCCGGCCAGAAGCCCCAGTGCGAGCACCAGCGCAACCAGCAGTGCAAGTCTCTTTTTCATTATTGTTCCTCCTTATTTTTTGCGTTTGTCGTTTTTGCGGGCAATCATCATGCCCACTTCCTGCAGCACCTGCACGATAACGACGAGCAGGGCAACGGTTACAAACATAATGCCGTTGTCGTACCG
The DNA here is from genome assembly GCA_012838125.1 of Papillibacter sp. Lineage (GTDB taxonomy): Bacteria > Bacillota > Clostridia > Oscillospirales > Oscillospiraceae > Sporobacter. The sequence continues at coordinate 30,911 of DUPW01000117.1, read as the reverse complement.
GTGGTAGCCGTAGCGGATGGCGATGTCACCAAGCCCCCGCCCGCCGATGATACCGGCCATGGCCGAGTAGCTGAGAATCGTCGTCACGGCGATGGCGCTGCCCACAAGGATGGACGGTCTTGCCTCCGGCAGGAGCACCTTCCAGATAATCTGCATGGGCATGGCGCCCATGGACTGGGCCGCTTCGATGACGCCCCTGTCGATTTCTTTGATTGAAGACTCAACCAAGCGCGCAATAAAGGGCGCCGAACCGATAACAAGCGGGACAATCGTCGCCGTGGGGCCGAGAGACGTTCCGATAATAGCCCGGGTAAGGGGCGTGACGAACATCATGAGAATCAAAAACGGGATGGAGCGAAGGATGTTCACGATGACGTTGAGGACGCTGTTTATCCACTTGATGGGGCGGATTCCGTCCTTATCCGTCACAACGAGGACAACGCCGAGGGGAAGCCCGATGATATAAGCGATGAGGGTGGAGGTCAGGGTCATGTAGAGGGTCTCGAGAATACCGTTGCCAATCATTTTTGCGACGACGGCGTCAAACATTGCCCGTCACCTCCTCCACGCTCAGGCCTTGCGTGTGCAGGGAGCCGAGCATACGCTCCGCGAGGCGGTCATCCTCCGGCAGCGCGATAATCATCTGACCAACGGCTTTGCCGTCAATCTCCTTCGTGTTGGCGTAGAGAATGTTAATGGGGTGGCGAAACTCCAGCACGAGGTTGCTGATGACGGGCTCGAAGGCACTCCGCCCGTCGAACACGATGCGGCACCGGCGGCCCCCCATGAATTCGTCCGTGCGCTCCCCTTGCGGGAGAACGAGCCGTTTCGCCGCGTCTGACTTCGGGTGGGTGAAAATGTCGCTCACCGGCCCGTACTCGGCAATCCGTCCTTCGTCGATAATGGCCACCTTGTGGCAAATCTCCTCAATAACGGCCATTTCATGCGTTATAATAATAACGGTGATGCCCAGCTTTTCGTTAATCTCCCGAATGAGGGCGAGAACGCCCCGGGTTGTGGAGGGGTCGAGCGCACTTGTGGCTTCGTCGCACAAAAGCACCTGCGGATTCGTCGCCAAGGCCCGGGCGATGGCCACACGCTGACACTGCCCGCCGGATAGCTGGGAGGGATAGGAGTCTCTCTTATCCGCAAGGCCCACCAGCTCTAAAAGCTCCTCCGCCCGGCGAATGCGCTCCTTCTTCTCCACGCCGGCTATCTCCAGCGGGAAACACACGTTTTGCAGCGCCGTCCGCTGCATGAGCAGGTTAAACTGCTGAAAAATCATACCGATGGACTGACGGAGGTTATACAGCTCCGGCATGCTCAGCTGAGACAGGTCCTTCCCCTGAAACAAAACTGTTCCGGAGGTGGGCCGCTCAAGATAGTTGATACAGCGCACGAGGGTGCTCTTGCCCGCGCCGCTCATGCCGATTATGCCGAAGATTTCGCCTCTTTTTATGTCGAGGGATATATCCTTGAGGGCCGTAAAACCGGCGCCGTCAGCCGTCGGAAAGGTCTTCGTGAGGTTTTTCAGGCTCACGATCGTCTCGGGCGTACTTATGCCATCATCTCCCCGTTTCCCATAATACATACATGCATTACATATTATAGATATATGATAAATATGATTGGTTAGAATATTAGCATTAACAGGCGGGGATGTCAAGATAAACGGCAGGAAAACGCGCCGAAATTTTCTCAGTCTCCCGACTGCTTTTATGGCACTCTTTACCCGAGTGAACAGCCCGCCGATATTGACACGCGATTGGGTTTTCTCTATGATGAACTTCGGCGGCGCACCGCCCCACACTCTCTTTACGGCAGGACGAGACTATGATTTACTTAGACTATACCGCAAACACCCCCGTAAGCGACGCGGTGCTCACGGTTTTCTGCGACGTATCGCGGGAATTTATCGCAAACCCCAACGCCGCCCACTCCGCCGGGCACGCCGCGCGGGAAAAGCTCGAGGGGTACTCGGAGAATATCGCCCGCCTTTTATGCCTTTCAGACCACGATATCATCTACACCTCCGGGGCGACGGAGTCGAATAACCTCGCCATCCTCGGTGCGGCCATGGAGCGCCGCAGCCGCGGGCGGCATATCCTCTCCACGTTTTTAGAGCACTCCTCAGTAAACGGCCCACTGGCAAAGCTACAGTCCGAGGGCTTTGACGTGGAATACATCTCCCCCCTTCCTGACGGGTCCCTCGATTTAGACGCCCTGTCAGACGCCCTCACACCAAAGACAACCCTCGTCTCCGTCTGCTATGTGGACAGCGAGCTGGGTGCAACGCAGGACATCGCCGCCATCGCCGAACGCATAAGAGTCGTTCCGGGGTGTCTTTTCCACGTGGACGCCACCCAGGCGGTGGGCAAAATCCCGCTGGATTTGGATAAAGCGGACCTTATCTCCCTTGCGCCTCACAAGTTTTATGGACTTACCGGCAGCGGCATCCTCGCCGTCCGGCGGGGCATTTCCCTCCAGCCGCAGATACATGGCGGCATCAGCACAACACCATACCGCAGCGGAACGCCCACCCTCGCCCTTGCCGCCGCGGCGGAAAAGGCGCTGGGGCTGGCTCTGGAAAACATCGAGGAAAAGCGCCGCATCGTATCTGAACACAACAGGCGCCTGCGGGCGCATTTTGAAAACGACAAGCGCATTATCATCAACAGCACGGCGCGGTGTGTGCCGCACATCTTAAATATCAGTCTGCCGGGGCTGTCATCGGAAGATATGAAAAACAGGCTGGACGAGCGGGGCGTACTCCTCTCCACCCGCTCGGCGTGCTGCGCGCCGGGCACCGTCTCCCGCCCTGTCTACGCCGTCACGGGAAACAAAAAGCGAGCCCTGTCCACCTTGCGCATCAGCCTCAGCCACCTCACCACACCGGAGGAACTGACGCACTTTCTTAAGATTTTCGACGATTGCCTCACGGCTATCGCGACCTAACGGAGTCATTATGGAACGACACGAAGAAATACAGCGGAGCATCACAAAAAAATTCCGGAAGGAAATCTGGAAGCGGTTTACCGCCGCTGTGGTAAAGTACGACCTCATTCAGGAGGGGGACAAAATCGCCGTCTGCATCTCCGGCGGCAAGGACTCCACCCTTCTGGCCCTGTGCATGCGGGAACTGCTCAAACACCGGGTGAAGAATTTTGAGGTGGTCTACCTCGTCATGGACCCGGGGTATAACGACCTCAACCGGCAGGTAATTGTGGAAAACGCAGAGCTTCTGCAGCTTCCCATCTCGATTTTCGAATCGGACATTTTTGACGTGGTGGCGCAGACGGACCGCTCCCCCTGCTATCTCTGCGCAAAAATGCGCCGGGGGTATCTCTACAGCCGCGCGAAGGCCCTCGGGTGCAACAAAATCGCCCTCGGCCACCACTTTGATGACGTGATTGAGACGACGCTTCTGAGCATGTTCTACGGCGCAGAGGTCAAAACCATGATGCCGAAGCTCCACAGCACCAATTACGAAGGCATGGAGCTGATTCGCCCCCTCTATATGGTGCGGGAGGCGGATATTATCGCCTGGAGGCGGTATAACGACCTGCGCTTTATCCAGTGCGCCTGCCGCTTTACGGAAAACTGCGTCTTGGGAGACGGCAGCGGTGTCTCAAAGCGGCAGGAGATTAAGGCACTTCTCAAAAAGCTCCGCCAGACAAGCCCGAACATCGACGTAAGCATCTTCAACAGCATGCATAACGTGAACCTCAACACCGTCCTGGGCTACACAGACGGGGACGGATACCACTTCTTTCTGGACACATACGATAAAAAGACAAGCACAGACAGCGAGGACGACGAATAGCGCAAGCTCCACGGCATAAAGCGCACGCCGCCGCGCAAGGCGCAGAACCAAGCAAATCAACAATGCCGCCCCGCCCAAGGGCAACGCCGTCTGCCAGCAATGCCATCCCACGCAAGGGGGATAGCCGTGTCAACGAACGCACAGTGCGCAGGCAAAATCCCAAACAACGCAAACAGCGCGCGAACGATTTGTTCGCGCGCTGTCATTTTCTTTCTTACTCCACCGTATAGCCTTCCTCGACGATGGCGTTTTTGATAGCCTCCTCCGTCACCTTGTCGGTATCGTAGGAGACGGTGACGTTCCCGCTTTTCAGCTCCACCTCCACACTGTCCACGCCGAGGGAGGACACCGCCGACTTTACCGCATTCACGCAGTGGTTGCAGGACATACCGCTCACTTTAAGAACCTGTGTTTTTGCCGCCATAACAAACACTCCTTTTTTAATTTCCGCCTGAATGGCGCTTCATGGGGTCAAATTGTTTAAGACTTAATGAGTTCGACACCACCGACACTGAGCTGAAGGCCATTGCGGCGCTGGCGATAATGGGCGAGAGAAGCCCGAAGGCCGCAAAGGGGATGCCGATGATATTGTAGATAAAGGCCCAGAACAGATTTTGCTTAATCTTCCGCATGGTCCGGCGGGACAGGCGGATGGCCGCGGGAATCGTGCGCAAATCCCCCCGCATGAGGGTAATGTCCGCCGCTTCGATGGCCACGTCCGTTCCCGTACCCACGGCCATGCCGATATCGGCGGTGGCCAGCGCCGGCGCGTCGTTGATTCCGTCACCAATCATGGCCACAACGTAGCCTTCCCCGCGCAGTTTTTCCACTTCCGTGGCCTTATGCTCCGGCAGAACCTCCGCAAGGACGTTTGTGATGCCCACCTGCTTGGCAATGGCGGCGGCGGTGCGGGCGTTGTCCCCCGTTATCATGTAAACCGCCACGCCCATCTCCTTCAGCTCCGTGATGGCATCAATTGAATGTTCCTTCAACGTATCCGCCACGGCGATGATTGCCACGATTTCCTTTTCCACCGCCATGAGCATGGCCGTTTTGCCCTCGCTCTCAAGGCGCTCCAGCGCCTCCCGCGCCCCGGCGATATCCACACCGCTTTCAGACATGAGCTTATGGGTGCCCACGAGGACGACTTTGCCCTCCACCTCGGCGAGAACGCCTTTACCGGGGATGGCCGCAAAGCGCTCCGGGTCGGGTATCGTGCCAAGCCGGGCCTTTGCCGCCTCGTAAATGGAAACGCCCAGCGGATGTTCGGAGTTTTTCTCAGCGCTGGCGGCAATGCGCAGCACCTCGTCTTCACTGAGGGCGCCGAAGGCGAGAATATCCGTCACTTCCGGCTCCCCCTTCGTGATGGTGCCGGTCTTATCGAGGACGACGGCGTTTACTTTATACGCCGTTTCAAGGTACTCTCCGCCTTTGATGAGGATGCCCTTTTCCGCGCCCTTTCCTGTGCCCACCATAATGGCCGTGGGCGTGGCAAGGCCTAATGCGCAGGGGCAGGCGATGACCAGCACCGCCACCGCACTCATAATCGCGTTAGACACTTCGCCCGTTATCACCATCCAGAGGATAAAGGTGAGCACCGCAATCCCCACAACAGCGGGAACGAACACGCCCGCCACCTTATCCGCCATCTTTTGAATGGGCGCCTTGCTCCCCTGGGCCTCCTCCACCATCTTCACGATTTGGGCCAGTACCGTCTCGCGGCCCACCTTCGTGGCCCGGAGCTTAAAGGCGCCGTGCTTGTTAATCGTGGCGCCGATAACCGTGTCCCCCACCGTTTTCTCCACGGGGATGCTCTCCCCCGTGAGCATGGACTCGTCCACGGCGGAGGCGCCTTCAATAATCTCCCCGTCCACCGGCACCTTCTCCCCGGGGCGCACAGAGAGGATGTCCCCCGGCACCACTTCATCGATGGGGATATCCACTTCCTCCCCGTCCCGAATGACGCGGGCGGTTTTCGCCTGAAGGCCCATGAGCTTCTTAATGGCCTCGGATGTTCGGCCTTTGGCCCGGACTTCGAGGTATTTGCCCAGCAGAATGAGGGTGATAATCATGGCGGAGGCTTCAAAATACAGGTTGTTCATCCCCCGCATTTTATCCGGCTCGAAAAAGCCGTTGTAGATGCTGTAGAGAAACGCCGCGGTGGTGCCCATGACGACAAGCACGTCCATATTCGCGCTTTTTGAGCATAGCGCATGGTAGGCGCCCTTGTAAAATCGCGCGCCCAGCCCCACCTGCACAGGCAGGGTGAGAATGAGCATGAACACGGGGCTGTGCAAAATCGCCACGTGTATACCCGCCCATTCCAGAATCATCATCAGCATCATCGGCGCTGTGAGCACGGCACCGATGATGAAGGAGATGAGAAGCCGACGGGCCTGCTTTTCCCGCTCCACCCGCTCCGTGTCCTCTTCCACTTCTTCCTCGCGTTTCGCTCCGTACCCGAGGTCTTCCACGATTTTAATCATGTCCGCAGGGGAAATCACAGCCGGGTCGTACTCCACTACCGCCTTTTCCGCGGCGAGGTTCACAGTCGCCCGCAGGACGCCTTCCGCCGCCCCCAGCTTTTTCTCGATGCGGGCGGAGCAGGCGGCGCAGGTCATCCCGCTGACGCGCAGCGTGGCGGTCTTTTTGTCCTCCTCCGCCCGCGGCAGGACGGTATACCCGAGTTTTTTGACGGCTTCTTCAATCTCCCCGCGGGTCAGGCGCTCTGAGTCGTACTCCACCGTCGCCCGCTCCATGGCGAGGTTGACGGCGGCGGAGGATACTCCCTCCAGTTTACTAAGTCCCTTCTCCACGCGAGTTGCGCACGCGGCGCAGGTCATCCCGCCGATGGCAAGCGTCTCTTTTACCTGCATGGCACTGCCCCCTTTTGTAATATCTGTATCTATCGTTTTTCATGCCGGCCTTTCCGAAAATTCCATTTGCCCGTATTCGGCCCGCTCCATAGTTAGTCTTAACTAATTCCCATTATAGCGTCTGCGCAGTGAAAATACCAGTCCCTTTCCTCTTTTATCCCTTTTAAGTTTCCCCAATCATAAAACTTCATCCGCGGCGAAGGATATTTCGCCGCGGACGGGATTATGTACGAGATCGGCAGGCCTTTTCCAGCCGCTCCATGGCATCCTGTAAAATAGCCCGCGGGCAGGCGATGTTAAACCGCTGGAATCCGGCGCCGCTTTCACCAAACATGGTGCCGCCGTCCAGCCACAGGCAGGCCTTAAACTTGATAAACTGCTCCAATTCCTCCACGGTCATGCCGAGGGTGCGAAAATCCACCCATGTCAGATATGTCCCCTCCGGCTCAATCAGAGTCAGCTCCGGCAGGCGCGTGCGGAGGAAGTCACGCATGTACGCAACGTTGTCACCCAGATACGCCATGAGGGCGTCAAGCCACGCCCCGCCCCCTTCGTAGGCCGCCTGACAGGCCACCATGCCCATAATGCCCAGCTGGCTCATGCCGCTGCGAGAAGTTTCCGTTTGAAACTTCTCCCGCAGTTTGGGGTTTGGGATGAAGATATTTGAAATGTGCAGCCCCGCGAGATTAAAAGTCTTCGTAGGCGCAGTAAAGATGAGGCTATTTTGCTCAAACTCCTGCTTAATGGCGGCAAAGACGGTGTGCCGATAGCCGGGGTAGACGAAATCGGCGTGAATCTCATCGGAGGCGACGATGACGCCGTAACGCAGGCAGATATCCCCCATGCGCTCCAGTTCCTCCTTCGTCCACACCCGCCCCACGGGGTTGTGAGGGCTGCAGAGGATAAACAGGCGCACGTTGTTATCACGGATTTTCCGCTCAAAGTCGTCAAAATCCACGTGATATGCCCCATTTTTATACACAAGCTCGCTCACCACCGGCTTCCGGTCGTTTTTCTCCACCACGTCCCGGAAGGGATAGTACACCGGCTCCTGAATGAGCACCCCATCCCCCTTCTCCGTCAACGCCCGCACGGCCTGGGCAATGGCATAGACGACGCCGGAGGCTTTCACAAGCCACGCGGGCTGAACATGCCAGTTATGGCGCACTCTATACCACGTCTCCAGCGCTTCAAAGTAGCCCTTCGGGGCCTCGCTGTAGCCGAAAATGCCGTGCTTTGCCCGCTCGATGATGGCCTCCACCACACACTCCGGCGAGCGAAAGTCCATGTCCGCCACCCACATTGGCAGCACATCCTCCGGCAGTCCGAGGGCGGGGGCTAAATCGTACTTGACGCTGCCGGTGTTCTTCCTGGGGTAAATCTTATCAAAATCAAAAGCGGCCATCTTTATCCCTCCAGCGCATACGCTAAATCGTCCATCAAATCCTGTGCCGACTCAAGCCCCACGGATAGGCGAAGGAGCCTGTCGTCAATCCCCTTTGTCCGGCGCACCTCTTCCGGCAAATCTGCGTGGGTCTGCAGTATTGGATAGGTAATCAGGGACTCCACACCCCCCAGACTCTCGGCATACTGAATGAGCCGCACCCGCTCCAAAACGCCCACGGCGAATTCTGCGCTCTCCACCTTAAAGGATACCATCGCCCCGAAGCCCGCCGTCTGCTTTTTCATCACATCATAGCCCGGGTGTTCCGGAAGCCCCGGGTATAATACCTGCGTGACCCGGGGATGCTCCAAAAGCCAGCGGGCGATTTTCTCCGCCGTCTCCGCCTGCCGCTCAAGGCGCACCGCAAGGGTTTTCAGCCCCCTAATAATGAGCCAACTGTCAAAGGGGGCAAGGCAGGCGCCCACGGTTTTGTAAAGCTGCCGCAGCCGCCCGGCAATCTCCGGCCGGTTTGTGACGAGAAAACCAGCCAGCGTGTCGTTATGCCCGCCGAGATACTTCGTCCCGCTGTGAAGGACGATGTCCGCCCCCAGCTGAAGGGGTCGCTGGAAATAGGGCGTGAGGAAGGTGTTATCCACGATGAGGAGCACCCCCTCCTGACGGAGCATCTCAGACAGCGCCGCCAAATCCGTCACCTGCATCATGGGGTTCGTGGGCGTCTCCACGAAGACGGCCTTCGTCTCCCTTTTCATAAGACGCCGCACCGCGCCAAGGTCCCCTGTGTCGGCGGCGTCGAACGTAAGGCCGTTTTTCTCCGAAATGGTGCGGAAGTAGCGCACGGAGCCGCCGTAAAGGTCATCGGAGACGATGAAATGGTCCCCCGGGGAGAACAGCTCCATTAAAACGGCCGTCGCCGCCATGCCGCTGGAGAAGGCAAACGCGTCCGTCCCGCCTTCGAGACGGGCGAGGGCATCTTCCAAATACTCCCGCGTCGGGTTCTGGACGCGGGAGTAATCAAAGCCGGTGCTCTGGCCGACGCCGGGGTGCGTAAAGGTGGCCGACTGGAAAATCGGAACGCTCACGGCGCCGGTTGTATCGTATCGTTTGTCACTGCCATGGACACAGAGTGTTCCGATATCCATACCATCACTCCTTTGCGCAGCCCGCGCGCACTATATATAGTACATGTACGTCTCCGAGGGGTCGTTTTTCTCCGCCTCGCTGACGAGATCCTGCAAAGACGTCTCCTGAAGGGTCTTAAACAGTACGTCGTCTATTCTGCGGTAGACCATCTCCCGCACCGCCGCTTCTATATGCGGCGCCGACTCCGTGACGGTTTCGTCGTTATCTTCAAAAAGAGAGGTCTCCACCGCTGCAAGAATATCGTAAACCTTAATCGTATCCGGCGAGCGGGCCAGCTGATAGCCCCCCTGCGCCCCCTTAATGGAGCTGACGATGCCGCCGCGCTTGAGGAGCGAAAACACCTGCTCCAGATAAATCTTTGAGATGCCGAGCCGCTCGGAGATGCTCAAAACGGTGATGTATTCACCGGAGCTGTAACTCTGCGCAAGGCTCACCGTTGCGCACAGTGCGTAGCGTCCCTTCGCTGAAATTCTCATCTCACGCGCCTCATTTCATACTAATGTTATATGTATTGTCATGATACGAAAACCCGGGGCGTTTGTCAAGACGCCGTGCCGCCATTTTCTCTTTTATTTTTTTCTTTAAAACCGCTTGACAAATCACCTTCCCCTGCGTATATTGAAATACATATAAGTCATATATGAAATGTCAATTTAGTTTTTTATAGGGAGGCGTCGACTATGGCAAAGATTTATAAGAGTTTAACGGAACTCATCGGCAAAACACCACTTTTGGAGCTGAGCGGATACGGCAAATACAACGAACTGAAGGCCACGCTCATTGGCAAACTGGAGTACTTTAACCCCGCGGGAAGCGTAAAAGACCGCATTGCCAAGGCGATGATTGAAGACGCCGAGAACCGGGGTATTTTAAATCCCGGCTCAGTCATCATCGAGCCCACCAGCGGCAACACGGGCATCGGCCTTGCCTCCGTCGCCGCCGCACGAGGGTACCGCGTCATCCTCACCATGCCGGAGACTATGAGCGTGGAGCGCCGCAACCTCCTCAAGGCCTACGGCGCGGAGGTAGTTCTGACGGAAGGGGTCAGGGGCATGAAGGGCGCCATCGAAAAGGCGCTGGAGCTTAAGGAGGAAATCCCGAACAGCTTTATCCCCGGCCAGTTTGAAAACCCCGCCAACCCGGAAATCCACCGGCGCACAACGGGTCCGGAAATCTGGGAGGATACGGACGGCAAGGTGGACATTCTCGTGGCCGGTATCGGTACGGGCGGCACCATCACGGGCACGGGCGAATACCTGAAATCGAAAAACCCGAACATCAAAGTCATCGCCGTAGAGCCCTTTGATTCCCCCGTTCTCTCCGACGGGCGGGCCGGCGCACACAAAATTCAGGGTATCGGCGCCGGTTTCGTGCCGGAAGTGCTCAACACCGCCGTTTACGATGAAATCATTCCCGTGAAAAATGAGGACGCCTTTGCCGCAAGCCGTCTCCTCTCCAAGTCGGAAGGCCTGCTGGTGGGTATCTCCTCGGGCGCCGCGGTCTGGGCGGCGACGGAGTTGGCCAAACGGCCTGAAAACGAAGGCAAGACCATCGTCGCTATTCTGCCCGACACCGGCGAGCGCTACCTTTCCACACCGCTGTTCTCGGAGTAATCCGTTTTCATCTTTTACCTCTACCTTCTTCATGACTGCCGAAAGCGCCGCCACTTTAGCGGCGCTTTCGGCACGATAAGGACTGAATATTTGCCGCTTGACAAAGACAGGCCCCGATTTTACATTGTCTCGTACAAGGCGGGCGCCAGCCGCCCCGCCAATTTTACAAAAGGACGCATTATTATGCAGAACGAATTTTCCAGAACGCAGCTGCTCCTCGGAGAATCGGCCATGAAGCATCTTGCCGGCCGGTGCGTGGCGGTGTTCGGCATCGGCGGCGTAGGCTCCTTTACGGCGGAGGCACTGGCCCGCTCCGGCGTGGGACGTCTGATTTTAGTTGACGATGACACCGTGTGCCTGACGAACCTAAACCGCCAGATTATCGCCCTGCACAGCACCATCGGAAGGCCGAAGGTGGAGGTCATGCGGGAGCGTATCCTGGATATCAACCCCCGCTGTGAGGTCGTGGCGATGCAGCAGTTCTATTCCGCGGACACGGCCGGGGAGTTCGACCTCTCCCAGTGCGACTATATCGTGGACGCCATCGACACCGTCTCGGCAAAACTTGCCCTTGTGGAGCACGCAAATCGAATCGGTGTTCCCATTATCAGCAGCATGGGCGCAGGAAACAAGCTGGACCCCACGCGCCTTGAGGTGGCGGATATTTACGATACCTCAATCTGCCCCTTGGCCCGGGTAATGCGCCGGGAGCTGCGCAAACGGGGCGTTTCCGCCCTGAAAGTCGTCTATTCCCGGGAGGAAGCCCGCAAGCCCCTCTCTGACGGGGCTGAATCCTGCAATTCGGGGGCCGTCTGCCCCCCCGGCACCGCACGAAACGGCGCCGCCCGCCGTCAGGTTCCGGGGAGCGTCTCCTTCGTCCCCTCCGTGGCGGGCCTGATTATCACCTCGCAAGTGATTCGTGACATGGCGGGGCCATATATTCCAAATAACCCGTAAACGGTAGCGCGGCTCAGCCGCGCTCTTTTTGTCTCCAGCGGAGAAATCCCACTCTTATCTGCAAAGTGAAATATATTCACCGTACGGTTGTCGCACCAAGCCGCTCACGCTCTTTGGAACCCGTGCCCCTTTATGAGCAGAGACGTCAGGCTCTCCTTAAAAAGTGCGTTTCTCTAAAAAGTGGGTTTCTCGCCCTTTGAATTGCCGTTCAATTTAATGGCAAACACCATTTATCCCATCTCAGAAGCACACCCATCCCCATATTTCTCGACATTAAACGCAGCCGACCCGCCTTTACCGCACCTAACCCCCATCTCAAACGCAATGCCCCCCCTTTTTCATCGTATCCCCCCACAGCGCAACCTCACCACATCTTTCTGCGTTTCAGCCGCAACCACATCTAGTTTTTTATGGGAACGAAAAAATAGTGACATCCCCTCTTGACAGAGCATAGGATGAGGCGTACAGTTGAACATATAGACAACTATTCAACTGTGGAGGTGGTCAACGTGCAGATATTCGTGCCGGAAGTGGACCGTTGCGACTGTAACTGCATCCATGAAGACGTGGTGGCCCGGGTGCGCCGCTTTATGCCGCCGGAAGAGCACCTGATGGAACTGTCGGACCTTTTCAAGGTCTTTGCCGACTCCACCCGGGTGAAAATCCTCTGCGCCCTGTCCCAGACGGAGATGTGCGTGTGCGACATCGCCGTGCTCCTCGGTATGACGAAATCCTCCATCTCCCACCAGCTGCGGGTGCTCAAGCAGGCTAAACTTGTAAAGAACAGGCGGGAGGGCAGAGTCGTCTACTACTCCCTTGCCGACGACCACGTCTCCACTATCTTCGATCAGGGCCTCCTGCACGTCCTTGAGTGAGAATGCCCACGGCGCAGGCGCGACACGGCAGCATCCAGCCCAAGTCCGCGCGTCTTGATTTGCGCCGCCGCGCGTACATAACAGCGCCGGCTCCAACGGCGGCTCCCGCGGTGGCGGATAATTGCCCCCCTTGCGGCTTACTTCACCCAACTTTACCCTAACAGTTGAGCGTCCGCTCAACCGTTCATACCACACGAAATGAGGCGACTTATGAACATACTTGTAAAAAAGCAGTACCTTCTCAAAGGCCTCTGCTGCGCAAACTGCGCCGATAAAATCCTCCGGGAAATCAAAAAACTGCCCGACGTACAGCTGGCGGAGCTGGATTTCGTCACAACCGTGCTCACACTTGAGGCGGAGGACAGCGCTCTCCCCCGCATCGAAGACGCCGCCGGAACTATCGTACGGCGCATCGAGCCGGACGTGGTGATGACGGAGCGGAGCAAATCCGGCACACCGGCAAAAGCCTGCACCTGCTGCCACGAGCACGAGGGCGGGCAGGGCGAAAAACGCACCCCGCACTCCGCCCTCGGCCATGCCGACGATAACGCCCGCCACCGCCAAGGCGGCACCATGGGCTTTATCCGCCGAAACGCACTGAAACTCATCGGCGCAGTGCTTTACGCCGCTGGTTTTTTCGCTCCGGAAGGGGCGCAGCTTTATATATTTCTCGCGGCGTACCTGCTCATCGGCGGTTCAATCCTGCTGCGCGCGGTGAGGAATATCGCCCGGGGCGAGGTTTTTGATGAAAACTTTCTCATGAGCATCGCCTCCATCGGCGCCTTTGCCATTGGGAACTATCCCGAAGCGGTGGCGGTTATGCTGCTGTATCAAATTGGCGAAGCCTTCGAGCACTATGCGGTGGACCGTTCCCGCCGCTCCATCGCCTCCCTCATGGACATCCGCCCCGACGTGGCCCACGTCAAAACGGAGTCGGGCATCGTGCCCATGGCGGCGGAGGATGTCGCCGTCGGCTCTCTCATCGTGGTGCGCCCCGGTGAGAAAATCCCACTTGACGGCACCGTGCAAGACGGGTTCTCCCAGCTGGACACCTCCGCCCTCACAGGTGAGTCCCTCCCACGAGATGTTCTCCCCGGGGACGCTGCTCTGGCCGGTTCTATCAACTTAAGCGGCGTGCTCACCATCACCGTGACGAAGCCCTTTGCCGAGTCCACGGTGTCGAAAATCCTTGAGCTGGTGGAGTCCGCCGGCAGCCGCAAATCGAAGACAGAGAGCTTCATCACCCGATTTGCCCGGGCTTATACCCCCGCGGTGGTGGGCACGGCGGTGCTCCTTGCCATCCTCCCGCCCCTTCTCATTTCCGGCGCGGCCTTTACCACGTGGCTCAGCCGCGCCCTCATGTTCCTCGTGGTCTCCTGCCCCTGCGCTCTGGTGATTTCCGTGCCTTTAAGCTACTTCGGGGGCATCGGCGGCGCCTCCCGCAGCGGCATCCTCGTGAAAGGCGGCAACTACCTCGACGCCCTCGCCCGGGTCACCACCGCCGTGTTTGATAAAACCGGCACCCTCACGAAAGGCGCCTTTTCCGTGACGGATATCGTCCCCCGCGGCGATATGACCGCCGAGCGCCTTCTGGAGATTGCCGCCCACGCTGAGAGCATCTCCAGCCACCCCATCGCCCGCTCCGTCGTCGCCGCCTACGGAAAGGACATTGATCCCGTTCGCATCGCTCAGGGCGAGGAGACGGCGGGGTACGGCGTGCGAGCGGTCATGGGCGGCTCCGTCGTCCACGCGGGAAGCGCCCGTCTGATGGAGCGGGAGGGCGTGGCCTTTGAGCCTGTCTTTGAGGCAGGAAGCGTCGTCTACTTAGCGCAAGACGGCACGTTTATCGGGCACCTTGTGGTAGCGGATACCCTCAAGCCCGACAGTAAGGAGGCCATCGAGAGCCTGCGCCGCCTCGGCATCGAAAAAACAGCCCTCCTTTCCGGCGACACCCGCCCTGCGGCGGAGGCGGTGGGGAAAAAGCTAGGCATCGGCACCGTTTACGCCGAGCTTCTGCCCCACCAGAAGGTGGAGCACATCGAGGAGCTGAAAAAGGAGAGCGCCGGCCCCCTTCTGTACGTGGGTGACGGTATCAACGACGCTCCCGTCCTCGCCATTGCCGATGTGGGCATCGCCATGGGCGCCCTCGGTTCAGATGCCTCCATCGAAGCGGCGGACGTGGTGCTCATGACGGATGAGCCGCGCAAAATCGCCGACGCCGTTTCCATCGCCCGTAAAACGCGGCGCATCGTGACGCAAAACATCGCCTTTTCCCTTGCGGTCAAGGGTATCCTCCTCGTTTTAAGCGCCTTCGGCGTCACCACCTTATGGGAGGCGGTCTTTGGGGACGTGGGCGTGTCGGTCATCGCCATCTTAAATGCCATGCGCGCCCTGCGCCACCTGAAATAAGCGAATATTGGTAAAAACAGGCACATCCTTTCGATGTGCCTGTTTTTTCATGCCGAGGCTTTTATATCCGATAAATGTATAGTAGAATGAAAAGAGTCCATCATAACACAATTTTCGGAGGCATGACCGTGAAAAGACACACTAAAAACTTAACGCCCTTACGCGGCTTTGCTCTATCCGTTGTCCGCACGCGCCTGCGCCCGTCCGTCCTGAAAAGAGGCGGGGTGAGGTGCCTGTCCCTGTTGATGACGGTGCTGCTGCTTATCACTGTGGCGCCTGTTGCCGCTGCGGCGGGGGATAACGTGCTGGTGTCCCTCTACCACGGCGAGGCACACGATGGCGCCATACAGGGCAATGATGTCATCTTCACCGTGGCCAATAGCTATGCCGGCACGGAAATCGATTTCAGCAAAGATCTTTCGCCGAGTTTCTCATCCGACTTTAAGGACGTCGTCTCCTACACGCCCGGCATCGCCATAATCGGCGACGAATCCTCCTATGCGGAACTGCGCATTACATACCGCCGGAAAGAGGACAGCGCCACCGACGCCAAGCGCGTCATCACTTACCGCCTTTACGTCCGGCGCGCAGACCCAATCGCCGCCACCTTCTTTGGCAATGCCAACGTCTCCGTCCCCACGGGGACGACAAATCCCATCCCGGCGCTGCCCATCCGCAAACTTTACAACCAAAACGACGGGCAGCCGCTCACGCACATTGCCATCCACGGCTCCAACCCCATTTTCGGCGAGCTCCGGCTTGGCAACAGTTCCTATACCTTCGGAACGGCGATACCCCTTTCCGCCCTCGACGCGGAACAGCTCACCTTCACCGCCGGGGAGACGGGCGTCGTCTCCTTTGACGTAACGGCCTACGCCGGGGGCGACACGGACACGCCCGTCGGCAGCGTCGCCACCCTCACTATCTCTTCCTACACCGCCCCGTATACCACCGGCCCCATCCAGCTGGACATGACGAAGGAGCGGATTTTCACCTTCACGCTGGAGGATTTCGCAAAACAGTGCGAGCTGTATAACATCCCCATCGATTATGTCGTCTTCACGCCCCAGAAGACCTCCACCGGAACGTGGCTGTTTAAGGGAAACGCCATGCGCACCGGCACCGCCGCTACCATAGCGGCAAGCGACATCCCCTTTCTTGAGTTTAACGCCACAGTGAGCGGCACCGCTAACTTCACTTGGCTGGTGCAAACGGCGGGCGGCAAAACCGCCGTCACCGCCGGCTCTATAACAGTCCACTCCGTGGCGCTGGAGCTGGAAAATTACCAAAGTTCCGACTCCCTCGGCAAGGGCGGCGTCCACACTGTGTCCTCGGCCCACCTTAAGTACAGAATCGTTACAGAAACACAAAACCCCATCCTGCCCACCTATCTGAAAATCACCCAGATTCCCCCCACGAAGGACGGATATCTCTACCTCGCGGAGGCCCTGCCAAAGGCGGAGGACAATTCCTATCCCGCCATTAACGCGGAAACGGCCCTCAGAGTCGGCGCCATCATCCCCTTCAGCTACGTAGGTCAGCTGCGCATCGCCTCAAACAGCACCTCCAAAAGCGACTCCATCACCTTCGGCTGGACGCTGACGGCCGACCGTGTCATTAAATCGGCCGACTGGGCTGCCCCCGCCCTTTACACCGTCCCCTTCTCCGAAGGGCAGAACCTTCTCTATCACACGGATACGGGGGTTCCGATAACCTTCCGGGTGGACGATTTCCGCGCGGCGCTCTTTGCGGCAACGGGCACCTATCTCTCCTACGTCACCTTCACCCTGCCCGCAAAGGAACAGGGCGCGCTCTACTACAATTACAACCTCCTGAAGAAAACAGGCACGTCCGTCACATCGTCTGCGAAGTATTACTACGGGCGCTCGCCCTCCTTGGCGTCGGTCACCTTTGTTCCCGCCGCCGATTACTACGGCTCCTGCACCTTCACCTACACCGCCTTTAGCGAAGACGGCGTGCGGGTTTCGGGCAATATCACCGTGGTGGTCAATCGCAACGCCGCCGGCACCGTCGTCCTCGTGGCGGACAAAAACGCCCCCCTGGATCTGGACGCCGAAATGTTCCGCTCCGCGTTTAAAACCGCCACGGGCAAGGAGCTTGAGAGCATCCAGTTTACAAGTACCTCCACCAGCGCCCGCCTCTACACCGGCTACATCGCGCCGGGCCAGTACGGTTCCGTCGTCACCACGGGAACGCGCCTGTACCTGTACGCATCCCCGCTTCTCTCCCGCAGCACCTTCGTGCCCAACAGCGAGTTTACGGGCAGCGTCACCTATCACTACTACGCCCGCTCCGATAAAAACGATGGGTTTTACGGCAAACTCGTGGTATTCGTTGTGGAAAGCGAAGGGGGCAACGTCTCCTATTCCGTGAATACAAACGGCTATGTGCGTCTAGACGCCGCCGATTTTTCCTCCGCCTTCACGGCGGCAACAGGCTCCCTTCTCTCTTACGTCACCTTTACCCCGCCGGCGAAAACAGTGGGAACGCTGTACGAGTCCTTTAACCCCGCCACCGGGAAGGGGACGGCTGTCAAATCCAGCACGAAGTACATGACGAATGACTCCCCGTCCATTTCCGATCTCTATTTCGTGCCTGCGGCAAACTTAAGCGGCACCTTTGACGTCACCTTCACCGCCACGTCCCAGACGGGCACGAGCTATACGGGGAAACTGAAATTCCTCGTGGGCCGCGGGGAGGAGTTCGGGCGCACCTATATTCGCCTTTCCGCCAACGCCCAGCCCGGGGCGCCCATGGCCATGAATCCGGACGCCTTCCGGGCCGCCTTCCTGCGGGTCACGGGGCAGCCCCTCGCCGGCGTGCGCTTTAACCCGCCCTCCCAGTACGAAGGGCGGCTCTGCACCGGCTACGTCTCCCCCTCCTCCCCGGGCACACTGGTGAGCGAAACGACCCGCTACCTGCTCTCCGGCACGCCGGCTCTCTCCAGCGTGGCCTTCGTTCCAGTGTCCAACTTCGGCTCCGGCACCGTCTTCATCTCCTTTGACGCCTACAGCGCAGACGGGACGGCTTACGCCGGCCACCTCACGATTTACGTGGGCTCCACCGCCCCCTTTAACGACATCGGAAACTACCCGTGGGCCGCTGACCCCATCGCCTTCTTAGCGGATTTAGGTGTCGTCCTCGGTTCGGGCAACGGGAAGTTTAATCCTGAAAAATCCATCACCCGCGCCGATTTCGTCCTGATGGTGGCGCGCGCCTTCCAGCTCTCCGGCGGAACCGCCACCTTCCCGGACGTGTATCCGAGTGACTACTATTACGCCGCCGTCATCGCCGCGAAAGCCCTCGGCATCGTGGAGGGACAGGACACGGCGGGAGATTCCACCCCAACGCCGCCCTCTCAAGGCAGGACGCCATGGTCATCCTCAAAAAAACTGCTGACGCTCTGGGCGTCACGCTGCCGGCACGGAAGGGCACCCTCTCCCAGTTTAGTGACGCCGATAAAATCGCCGACTACGCCGTGGAGGCCGCCCAGGCCCTCGTCTCCGCCGGCGTGATTAACGGCTCTAATGGAAAGCTCAATCCCCGCAGCTCCATCTCCCGGGCGGAAATGGCCGCGGTACTCTACCGCGTCCTGCTCCTTAAATCGAAGTAAAGGGCGGCGGTATGATTCCCCCTGGCGTATATGCTATCTGGCGGCGGCACCATGGCAAGGAGGCACCCATGAAAACAGCACTTGTGATTTTAGCGGCGGGCCTGTCCAGCCGCATGGGCGTATCAAAGCCCCTTTTGCCCGTGGGCGGTAAAACCGCCCTTGAGCGGGCGCTGCACCTCGGCCGCGCTGCCAATGCAGACTGCACCCTCGTGGTCACCGGCCACCGGCGCAAGGCGGTGGAGGCGGAGCTTGGGCGCCTTGCCCTTCCCCGTGAGAGCGCCGTGTACAACGAGCGGTATCAGGAGGGAATGTTCACCTCCGTGCAGGCCGGCGTCTCCGCCCTGCCGCCGGACACTGACGCCTTTTTCCTTCTCCCCGTAGACTGCTGCGCCGTCTCGACGGAGACGCTGATGATGGTGCAAAAGGCATACGAGCGCCTTGAGTCCCCTGCGCTTGTCTGCCCTGTCTACGCCGGCACACGGGGCCACCCGCCCCTCATTCCCACGGCCTTTGTACGGGACATTCAAAACTACACAGGCCCCAATGGGATGCAGGGATACCTGTCCTCCTACCCATCCGTCACAGTAGACGTTCCCGACCGGGGCGCACTGCTGGATATGGACACACCGCAAGACTATGGGTCGCTTCTTCGTTACCTCAGCCTGCCGACGTATCCCACAAAAGGGCAGTGCCTTGCCCTGCTGAAGGAGGCGGGTACGCCGGAGCGCGTTCTGCGCCACAGCCGAGCCGTTTTAACCGTGGCTCTTGATTTAGCGCGGCAGTTAAACGCCCGGGGCGTCACCATTGACGAAAACCTCCTATCCGCCGCGGCGCTTTTGCACGACATGCTGCGCCATGAGCCGAGCCACGCCGAGGCGGCGGCAAAACACCTGCTCGCTCGTGGTTATCCGGACGTGGCCGTCCCCATCGCCCTGCACATGGACAGACCGGAAGACCTCCCCTTTTCTCCGGACGAGGCGGCCCTTCTCTATCTGGCGGACAAGCTGGTTCGGGAGGACAAAATCGTGCCGCTGGAAGAAACCCTCCGGCACGTCACCGAGCGCTTTCGTGATAACCCCGAAGCCCTTTCCGGCGCCCGCCGCCGCATCGGCGCCGCGCTGGAAATCGCGCACCGCCTGCGGGAAGATTACGGCATCGTGCTCCCGAAGGGACCGGAAAACGGCGGTTAAAGGCGGGAAAACAACCAATTCTTTTGTAAATTCCGCTGAATATATGGGTGCTGCCGCCGAAAAACGGCCGGGGTCTGAAGAAAAATCTGCCGAAAGTTTTGGTGCTTTTGCCCTGCTGTCCGGGTCAGTTTTTGGGCAGGTTTCTGAGGCCGGCGGGGGATGAATACAGCAATTTATGTATTTACACGAGGTATTTTTTAGGTATTTTCCCTTTGCGGCATACACAAGCTCACCATTTACAATTTGCGCAATCTCTGATAATATCGTTTAAAAATAAACGAAGTGTGTGCGGAAAAGGCGCATGCTTCGGGTATTGGGTGCTTAAGGCAGGTTCAGCGCCAAGGGCCTGTGCCTTTTGGCGGTGGGTTTGTCTTACACCCGCAAGAATATTGAGTGGAAGTGAGAGGTAGTATTATGGTAACTCGGCTTAGCTTGACTATCAACGGTGTCGAGCGGTTTGTCGTCTGTGACCTTGAGAAGGACAACCTTGCCGTTGTCCTCCGCCGCATGGGTCTCACGGGCGTGAAAATCGGCTGCGGCATCGGCGTCTGCGGCGCCTGCTCCGTCATTTTAAACGGCGAAGTCATTCGGGCCTGCACACGCAAGATGAAGAACGTGAAGGAATACAGCGACATCATCACCATCGAAGGCGTCGGCTCCCCGCAGCACCTGCATCCGCTGCAGCAGGCGTGGATCACCTACGGCGGCGTGCAGTGCGGATTCTGCTCCCCCGGATTCATCGTTTCCGCCTATAAACTCCTGCAGGAAAACCCGAACCCGTCCCGTCAGGACGTGCGCGCGTGGTTTAAGAAGCACAAAAACGTCTGCCGCTGCACCGGCTATAAGCCCATCGTGGACGCCGTCATGGAGGCGGCCAAGGTCATGCGCGGCGAAGCCACCATGGATGACATCACCTACAAAGGTGAAGGTGAGGACATCTACGGCTCCCGTCACCCGCGTCCCACAGCTCTGGCGAAGGTCACCGGCCTGTGCGACTACGGCGATGACCTCAAGCTCAAGATGCCGGAAGGCACAGCCCATCTCGCCCTTGTTCTCTCCACGGTGCACCATGCGAAGATTATCGACATCGACGTCTCCGAAGCCGAGAAGATGCCCGGCGTCTTCAAGGTGCTGACGGCGAAAGACGTCAAAGGCACGAACAACATGGCCGCCCCGGCCCATGCGCCGCGCCAGAAGGGCGTCGGTGCCACGGACTTCCCCGTTATCGCCGGCGAGAAAATCTGCCGCCGCGGTGACGTTGTGGCTGTTGTGGCCGCCGATACGGAAGAGAATGCCCGGGCCGCTGCGAAGAAAGTGAAGCAGAATCTTGAGATTCTCCCCGCTTATCTCACTTTGCCGGAAGCTGTTGCGCCCAATGCCATCCAGCTTCACAAAACACTGCCCAACTTCTACATGGAGCAGCCCGTCTTTAAGGGCGAAGAGGACATCGCTTCCCTTATCGACGACGCTCCCTTCAAGGTGGAAGGCAGCTTCCACTCCCAGCACGAGCCGCACCTGCCCATCGAGCCGGACGTTCTTCAGGCTTACATCGGCGCGGACGGCATGATGACTATCCAGTGCAAGAGCCAGTCCCTGGGAGAGAACCTCGACGTCATCTCCGTGGCCTGCGGTATCCCGAAGGAAGAAATCCGCATGATTATGAACCCCGTGGGCGGCTCCTTCGGTTACTCCACCACCCCCAACATGTGCTGCGTCGCCGTGACGGCCGTTCAGAACCTGAATATGCCCGTCACCCTGACGCTTTCCTATGACGAGTTTAACCACACCACCGGCAAACGTTCGGCCACCTACTCCAACGGCCGCCTCGCCTGTGACGAAAACGGCAAGATTATCGCCGCCGAGTACGACGTGGGCCTTGACCACGGCGCCTATGCCGTTGTGGCCGGCCTCATCTTCAACAACCTCGTCTCCGTCGGCTTCCACGGCTACAACGTGCCCAACATCCGCGCCCTTGCCCGCGGCGTTGCCACGAACCACGCTTTCAACACCGCGTACCGCGGATTCGGCGCCCCGCAGATTTACACCACCACGGAAGCCCTCATGGATATGCTCGCCGAAAAGGCCGGCATCGACCCGTGGGAGTTCCGTTATATCAACGCAGCCCGTCCGGGCGACCTCACCATCAACAACCGCCCGTACCACGCGTATCCCTATGTGGATCTCCTTGAGAAGGCAAAACCCTTCTATGACGAGTACAAAGCCGAAGCGGAGAAGGCGAAGGCCGAAGGCCGCCATGTGGGCGTCGGCATCAGCCTCGGCGGCTTCCTCATCACCATCGGCATGTTCGACCAGTCTGACGTGGCCCTTGAGCTCAATCCGGACGGCTCCGTCACCTTCTACAATACGTGGGAGGACGTCGGCCAGGGCGGCGATATCGGCTCCCTGACCCACGCTGTGAAGGCCTTAGAGCCTCTGGGCATCAAGCCTGAGCAGGTTCGCCTCGTCATGAACGATACGCTTAAGTGCCCCGACTCCGGTCTTGCCGCCGCCAGCCGCAGCCACTACATGGTAGGCAACGCCACCCTTGATGCGGCCAAGAAGCTCATGGACGCCATGCGCAAGCCGGACGGCACATTCCGCACCTACGACGAAATGGTCGCTGAAGGCATCCCCACGAAGCACTTCGGTCATTACGACCAGTTCAACATCGGCCTGCCTCCCGGACTGGATCCGAACACCGGCGAAGGCGAAAAGAACCCCGACTTTATGTACTGCGTCAACGTCGCCCAAGTGGAAGTGGATGTCAACACCGGTAAAGTTCAGGTTCTCCGCTACACCTGCGTCTCCGATGTGGGCGTCATCGGCAACAGACTGGCCGTTGAAGGCCAGGCTTACGGTGGCCTGTCCCACAGCATCGGCTTCGCTCTAAGCGAAAACTACGATGCGCAGGATAAGCACGGCAACATGGCCGGCTGCGGTATCCCCACCATCGACATGATTCCGGACGACATCAACCTCGTCTTCGTGGAAACGCCGCGCAATGCCGGACCTCACGGCTCCTGCGGCTGCTCCGAGTGCTACCAGTCCTCCGGCCACATGGCGGTCATCAACGCCATCAACAACGCCTGCGGCGTCCGTATCTATGAGCTGCCGGCCACGCCGGATAAGGTCAAAGCCGCTTATGAGGCGAAGCAGCGCGGTGAGGACCTCACCCCGCCGAAGTACTTCCTCGGCAGTGACTTCGATGAGGAGCTGGAGCTTATCAAGGCCAATCCCCTCTAAACCGGGGCGGCGAAGCCGTATCCAAATGCCACCGTTGCGTGCGTGCAGCGATTGAGTGTATAATTATATGGGCCTGTGCAGGGCGGGGCTTGGCCCCGCCCTGTTCGGGTATCTTCGGAATAACATGGAAAGGGGTTGTGCTCAATGAGCCTTACGATGGAGCAGTCGAGCGCTTACGTTGAAAACTGCATACACGGCGACCCGGCCGCATGCTCCTGCGCCTGTCCTTTCCGTTTGGATATACGCGGATTTCTCGCCAAGGTGGCAAAAGGACGCTGGGCTCCCGCATACAAAGCGCTGCGAGACGCTGTCGTCTTTCCTGCCGTCGTTGCCGTGCTGTGCCATCAGCCCTGCCGCGGGGCGTGTCTGCGGGACCAAACGGGTGACGAAGCCATCGCTCTGGGAGACATCGAGTCCGCCGTCGTGCGGTTTGCGAAAAACCGTCCGCCGGAGAGCTACGCCATGCCGCCGAAATCTGAGCGCATCGCCGTCATCGGGGCGGGGCCTGCCGGCCTTGCCGCCGCACTGGCGCTGGCGCAGAAGAAATACAGCGTCACGGTGTTTGACAAAGCCGAAGGCTGGGGCGGCTCCCTCCGCACCCACCCGAAATTCGACGTCTTTGACGCAGATTTTAAGCTTCAATTTTCAAATTTAAAGGTTGAATTTGAGTTTAACCATCCCGTTACATCTCTGGACGACGTCGCCGGCTTCGACGCCGTCTATATCGCCACCGGCAAAGGCGGCGAGGATTTCGGGCTGCTTTCCACATGGGATTCCACCATGCTCTCCACCGATAACCCGAAAGTCTTTATCGGGGGCGAGCTGACGGGGGTCTCCCTCATGGATGCCATCGCCCACGGCGGCCTTGCCTCCGTCATTATTGAAACCTACTTCAAAGCCGGCCGCGCCGTTTTGATGGATACAGAGCAGCGCCGCAGCTGCGGGCGGCTCTTAGACTACAGCGACGCCCCCTCCGTCCCCCTCATAGCCATGGCAAACCCCCAGGGGTACAGCGAGGAGGAGACCAAGGCGGAGGCGGCCCGGTGCCTGCAGTGCGACTGCAGCCGCTGCATGGACGACTGCGAGATGCTCAAGTGGTTCCGCAAAAAACCCCGCAAGCTGGGGCAGGAGGTCTATACGGACCTCAACGTCAATCCCCCCTTCTCCACCCACAACCTCACGCGGCAGACCTTCTCCTGCATGATGTGCGGGCACTGTAAATCCGTCTGCCCCACGGATGTGGACATCGGCGCCCTGCTGCAGCGCTCCCGCACGGAGCGTGTGGAGTTGGGGCGGGACTATCCCCTGGCCTTCCACGATTACTGGCTCCGGGAGCTGGACTTCTACGGAAGTGACGCCTTTTTCGCCGCGCCGCCGAAGGGGAAAGAGACCTGCTCATACGCCTTCTTCCCCGGCTGTCAGCTGGGAGCGAATAACCCGGAGCGGGTCCTGAAAGGATACGAATACCTCTCCGGCAGATACGACACCGGCGTCATCCTCGGCTGCTGCGGCGCACCCGCCTATTGGGCGGGGGACGCGGTGCGCCTTGCGGATAACGCCCTGAAAATCAAAGAGGTCTGGGAGCGCCTTGGAAAGCCCACCCTCGTCTTTGCCTGCACCTACTGCGTGCAGATGTTCGCCGCATACCTGCCGGACATCCCGCGCACCACCATCTACGAACTGATGGCACAGGACGAAGCCTTGAGGCCCGCCTCCCCCTTCCCCGCCGCCGCAATCTTCGATCCCTGCGCCGCCCGGGAGGAGGAGGACGTGCAGGAAGCCGTCCGCACGCTGATTGGGCGCACGGAGGTAGACGCGTCGGAGATTGACGAGAAGTTCCGCTGCTGCGGTAACGGCGGCCATATCCGAATGGCCAACCGGGACCTCTACGATGAGATTACGGACAACCGCATCCGCTACAGCGACAAGCCCTACATCGTCTACTGCGCCAACTGCCGCGAGACCTTCTCGCTGAAAGATAAGCCCAACGCCCACATTCTCGACATGGCCCTGGGGCTGGAGGCAGACCGCCCCGTCCCGAGCCTCATGGATAAGAAGCGAAACAGTCTGGAGGTCAAGAAAACGCTGATGAAGAACCTCACAGGAAGCGATTTCACCCCGCCCGCCAATGAGTGGGACGGTTTAAGGCTTGTGATTGACCCCGCCCTCCTCGAGGAGATGGACCGCAAGCTCATCACGGAGGACGATGTGCGGGAAGCCATCTACACCGCCGAAAAGACGGGGCAGAAGTTTGTGAGTGAAGACGGCGTCATCCAGTGCTCTATGATTAAACCGGTTATCACCTACTGGGTGCAGTATCGCCCGACGGATTCGGGCGCGTACGAAGTCGTCAGCGCCTATAGCCACAGAATGCGCTTCGGCGAAAACGAATAGGCGCAGGAAAAGGAGGAACAGTCGTGTCCGAACTGGAAACAGGCGAAAAGAAGTGGATTTGCAACGCGTGCAACGTCCCCCTTGTCCTGAGGAAAACGGTTTTCACCTACATGGGGCACACCGTATCCCACGAAGTCCCACGCTGCCCCCAGTGCGGCGCCATCTTCATCTCCCGGGATCTGGCGGAAGGCCGCATGGCGGAGGTTGAAGAGCAGCTGGAGGACAAATAGCGAATCTTTCGCCCAAAACGGAAATACCACCACCCGAACCTGCCGCACTTTGCGGCAGGTTCGGGCGCGCGGCTTGTTAGGATAGTCAAATGGAAAGAAAAAACATCTACGAATCGGAGCCCTTTCTCACCCTGCCGGATACGTCCATGCACCCCGGCGGCCTGCGTCTGACGGCGCGTGCCGCCCGCCTTGCGGGGATAAAAGAGGGGATGACAGTGGCGGATATCGGCTGCGGCACGGGTGCCTCGGCGGCGTTTTTGCAGCGGACGCTGGGCGTCCGCGCCATCGGACTTGACCTGTCCAATGAGCTGATTGCCCGGGGCCTTAAGGAAAACCCCGGCCTTCGCCTTCTGCACTGGGACTGCAAAAGCCTCCCCTTTGAAGACGGCTCATTAGACGCCGCCTTCTGTGAGTGCACCCTCTCCGTTATCGGCGGGCACGCATCGCTGTTTCAGGAGCTTGCCCGGGCCTTATCCCCGGGGGGCATCCTTGTGATATCGGAGGTCTGCCTTGCACCAAACGCACAGTACAGCGGACTTCACAGGGAGGAGGAGCTTGTCTTTCTTCTTCAGAAGGCAGGCTTTACGGTCACGCACCGGGAGGACCATACGAACGCACTGAAGACCTTCGCCGCAGAGCTTTCCCTGCGGGGCATGGATCAAGGCGCCCTCGGCGCCCTTTTGTGCTCATCCTGTTTTGGTGCACCCCCGGGAAAAAAGACGCCCGGACTGCGCCTGCGGGACTTAAAATACGCACTTATCATCGCCGAAAAACCCCACTGAGGAGAGTCGTTCATGTCAAACACCCTCAAGCAAATCATGCGTCTAAACGCTCAGGGACTGTGCTGCAGTCAAATCCTCATGACCATGGCGCTGGACGCCAATGAGGATGAAAACCCCCAGCTGGTGGACGCCATGCGCGGCCTGTGCAAAGGGCTGGGCACCGGCGGGTATACCTGCGGCGTTTTGCTGGGCGCCGTCTGCATCCTGTCCATGATGGACCCCCGTCTGGCGGAGCAGGAACTGATTCCGCGGCTGACGGACTGGTTTGAAGCCACGTTCACCGACCAGTACGGCGGCACGCAGTGCGCCCATATCCTTGCGGACAACCCCATGAACAAATGCGAGCGCTGTCCGCAAATCATGGTTCAGACGTACAAAAAATGCCGCGCTCTCCTGGAAGAGCACGGAATGCGTATATGACCATCACGCCGCTGGACCGCCACATCGCGGCGGTGACGGGAACGACGCGTGCCGAGCGGGATGCCATTGAGGCGTATCAGCTCTCCCGATTGCGGGGGACGGTGACCCGCGCCAAACGCTCAGGCCGGTTCTACCGCCGCCATTTCACGGACGTTGACCCCGCGGCCATCGACAGTCTCGAAAAGCTCTCGCTTCTCCCCTTTACCCTGCCGTCGGACATCGCCGCCGCGCCCTACGATTTCCTCTGCGTGTCGCCCCGGGACGTCTCCCGTATTGTGACGGTGTCCACCAGCGGCACCACAGGCCGTCCCAAACGTGTCTTCTTCTCACCGGAGGATCAGGAGCGCACCGTGGACTTCTTCCACCACGGGATGTCCACCTTCACCAGTCCGGAGGACACGGTGATGATTGGCATGCCGGGCAAGACCCCCGGCAGCGTGGGTGACCTGCTGGCGCAGGGCCTTTCTCGCCTCGGCTGCCGCGTCGTCCCCTACGGACCAATCATGGACTTTGACGACGCCATCGCCACATTGCGGCGGGAGGGTGTGACGGTTCTCGTGGGTATCCCCTGTCAGGCGCTCTCTCTGGCCCGCCGGATGATGCAGCGCGGTATCAGACACACCATGCACAGCGTGCTCCTCAGCGCCGATTACATCCCCGCCCCCGCAGCTTCCATCGTCCATGAAGCGTGGGGCGCCGGGCTCTATCCCCATTTCGGCATGACGGAGACGGGGTATGGCGGTGCCGTGGCCTGCCGCGCCCACGCCGGCATGCACATTCGGGAAGCCGATTTGCTGTTTGAAATTATCGACCCCTTAAGCCAGACCCCCCTCAAAGACGGCGAGACCGGCGAGCTTGTCGTCACGACGCTGACGCGAAAGGCCATGCCCCTCATCCGCTACAGGACGGGGGACTTAGCCCGCATCACAAGCCAGACATGCCCCTGCGGCTCGATGGTGCGGCGGCTTGAACGGGTATTCGGGCGGATTCACAGCGGCGTTTCACTTAGAAGCGGCGGACATGTCTCCCCCCACGGGCTGGATGACGCCCTCTGGGCAGACCCCTCCGTCCTCTCCTGGTCGGCGGCTGTTGAACATACGCCGGAGGGGGAGAGCCTCTGCGTCACCGTGGAGGCGGAGCCTTTTGACGAAGTGCGGCTTTTAGATGCCGTTAAAAGGGCGGTTGTCATACCGCAAGATAGCCCCCCGCCGCGGATTGTGGTCACGCACGGGAGGGCCGACTTTCTCACAACAGGAACACTCAAGCGAACGATTGCCGTTCGTTGAAGATAGACAGGGAGGTCATTGCCATGCGTAAAATTTCCGAAGCCGCTCTCGCGCACCTGCGCGCCGGGCAGAGCTTTGCCATGGCCATTGTTTTAGAGAGCAGCGGTTCAACACCCCGGGATGCCGGCGCCGCCATGCTTATCTGCGCGGACGGCACCACCACCGGCACCATTGGCGGCGGCGTTCTCGAGGCGAACATCATCCGCAACGCCAAAAAAGCCATTGCTGAAAAGCGGGCGATGGTCTGCGAGTACGTTTTGGAAAACAGCGGCGCAGCCGCCATCGGCGCGATATGCGGCGGGCGCGCCAAAACCCTCATCGACTTCATCGACGCCTCCGACCCATCCAGCCTTTCATATTTTGAAGCGCTATTCAAATCAACAATCGGCGGGAAGGTGTCGGACATCGCCGTGGTGGCGGCGGAGGGGGCGCCCCTTTTTCCCCGGAACCAGTGCCTGATTCAGCCGGACAGCACCCCCGTAGGCGGCGAGGTGTTTGACAGCGAGACGGTCTCAAATCTCCTTGAGTACTACAACGGCGCCGGGGCGGGCAAAATCGGGGAAAAGGACGTCTATTTCTTCCCCGTGGGTACAGCCGGCACCGTCTACATCTTCGGCGCGGGACACGTGGGGGAGAAGCTGGCGAGAATTGTCCACACCGTGGCCTTTGCCACCGTGGTTATCGACGACCGGGCCGAGTTTGCAAACCGCGCTCATTTCCCCGACGCAGACGAAATCCTCGTTCCCGCGAAGATGGACGCCCCTTTTGACACCCTCTCCTTCGGGCCGGACAGTTACATCGTCATCGTCACCCGGGGCCACGCCTTTGACGAGCAGGTGCTCGCCCGCGCCCTTCAGACAGACGCCGGCTACATCGGCATGATCAGCAGCCGGAAAAAGCGGGACCGGATTTACGAAAAGCTCCTTGAAAAAGGCTTTACGCAGGAGGACTTTGCCCGCGTCCACTCCCCCATCGGCCTTGAGATTGGGGCGGAGTCTCCGGAGGAGATTGCCGTCAGCATAACGGCGGAGCTGATTGCCGTGCGTGCGGCGAAAAAGAAGGCGTAAAGTCCTGTACTTTTCACCTTTTTCGACTAGACGCTTTATTCCTGCGGCAAAATAGTGTATAATACCCGCGGCCGCACCGCAAAACGGCGGGCGGCAAGACACCGGCCGGCGCGCCGGCATCGAACATGAGGGAAGTATAATGAAAAATGAAATGATTTGGGATGTTGCAATCATCGGCTGTGGCATTGCCGGTATTTATGCCGGATATGAGCTTCAGCGGCTCAACCCGAACCTAAAAGTCGTTTTGTTCGAGCACGGTGCGGATATCCATCACCGCTCCTGCCCGATTGTCGAACATAAAGTGGACGAGTGCATCTCCTGCCCCTCCTGCGCCATTATGCGCGGATTCGGCGGAGCCGGTGCCTTTTCAGACGGTAAATACAACTTCACAACGGAGTTCGGCGGCTGGCTGAAGGATTACCGCAGCGAAAGCGAAATCATGGATTTCATCAATTACGTGGACTCCGTCAATATGCACTTCGGGGCCACGGACGTGGTCTACTCCACCTCCAGCGAGGCCGCCCTCAAGCTGGAGAAAAAGGCGCTGGAGAACGACCTGCACCTGCTTCAGGCGAAGGTCAAGCACCTAGGAACGGAAAACAACCTTGAAATCCTCAAGGGCATTTACGGATATTTAAGAAGCCGACTGACCTTTTACTTCCACACGGAAGTGGTGAGCATCAACGCCAAAGAGGACGGGTACGACCTTGAGACGTCTGCGGGGGATTTCTCCTGCCGGTACCTGATTGCGGCCCCCGGCCGCTCCGGCGCGGAGTGGTTCTCCGATCAGTGCCGCCGTCTGGGGCTGTCCCTTCTCAACAATCAGGTGGACATCGGCGTGCGCGTGGAGCTGCCGGCGAAGGTGTTCGAGCACATCACCGACGCAGTCTACGAGTCCAAGCTCGTCTACCGAACAAAGCAGTACGGCGACACGGTGCGCACCTTCTGCATGAACCCCTACGGCCACGTGGTGGCCGAAAACGTGGACGGGCTCATCACCGTCAACGGCCACAGCTACTCAGACCCGAAGCTCAGGAGCAAGAATACGAACTTCGCCCTTCTCGTCTCCAACCGCTTTACGGAGCCGTTTAAGGAGCCCTACAAGTACGGCAAGCACATCGCGTCCCTTTCCAATATGCTGGGGGGCGGCGTCCTCGTGCAGCGGTACGGCGACTTGCTCAAGGGCACCCGCACAAACGACCACCGCCTCTCCAAGAGTTTCGTCCGGCCCACCCTCAACGCCACCCCCGGCGACCTCAGCCTCGTCCTGCCCAAGCGGCACATGGACAACATCATCGAGATGATTGAGGCTCTGGATAAAGTCGCCCCGGGTACGGCCAATTACGACACCCTGCTCTACGGCGTGGAGGTCAAGTTCTACTCCTCCCGCCCCCACCTTACGTCGGAGCTGGAGACGAAACTGCCCAACTTCTTCGCCATCGGAGACGGAGCCGGTATCACCCGCGGTCTGGCTCAGGCGGCGGCCAGCGGCGTTATGGTCGCCCGCTCCATCCACGGCCGCGTCAAAGACAAGGCCGCCGAATAAGGATACAGCAAAACCGCCTGT